>JAEUQC010000153.1 GCA_016789905.1 Bryobacterales bacterium
TGTGGGGGGAGGGAGGGCGAGGCGCTCACTCTACTTCCATTATACGGTTTTGTCCAGTTTTTCCGGTGGTTTGGGGTGGGGGTGGCGGCTGGTATGTGATTTGGTTTGTTGGGGTTGGGGATTATTTTCTTGTGTTGTGACGGGCAAAGTTCTGAGCCGTCAAGGCGCGGGAAAGCGCGCGGGTGTAAACGGGTGCTGGGCGCGCCGGAGTGATGATGAGCGCGTGCCGTGCGCGAAACCGCGTTGCGGATTGCCGGCCGATGGGGAGTGACGGGCCGGCCTGGCGATTACGCCGAGGGTTACGGGACTTCGATTGGGCCAACTGGTTGCCGCAAAGAGCCGGACTTTCCCATATTGCGCGGTTTCGGCTCCCGTGGTGAAAGAAGCTGACGCCCTTTTTGGCGGCATCCGAGAGCGGGAGGGCCGGCGAAGCCCAAGGCGGACCGGCGCCGCCGGTCCGGGGAAGCCGCGGAACGAGCGACGAGTTTTCCCAAACTGCCTAAACGATTTGGGGCCTGTTGCCGATAGCTAGGAGTGCAGGCGATGTTCTGCCCGTTTCGACTCCCCTTATGCTGACGATTCGACAGGATCAGTTTCGAACCCTTTCGATGGAAATGCTCGTCGCGCGCCTGCGCGAAAGGCATCCCGGGCCCAGTGAGCAACGCGGCGCCGAGTGGGTGCGCGAGGTGTGCCGGGCCGCCGTCGGCAAAGCGGCAACGTATGGCATCTCCACAAGTGACGACCTGCTGGCGCTGGCCGGATGGATGCTCACCATTCATCCCCACTTCGAATACCTGGAGGATGGCGCCTGGGCGCGCCTCATCCTACAACGCCCAGGGCTTACGGGCGGCGAGAAGATCCGCATGATCGGCAGCCAGATGGAACACCGCGCGCTGGCAAGTTCACTCCAAGAGACGGTCCAGTGAACCCCGGCGGCGTCCCCCATAACGATCCCGTTCTGCCCTGCCAACCGGGGAAGTGCTGGATTGAAATCGAACTGTTGGAAGAAGATGGCAAGCCGGCGGCAGGGGAAGCATACCGGGTGGAACTGCCTGATGGCGAGATGCGGGAAGGCCTCTTTGACAAGACCGGCATGATCCGGTTCGATAACATCGCCTGCGGAATTTGCAAAGTCTGGTTCCCCGGCGCCGAGGAGACGGAAGTGATGCGCGTGCCGGCGGCGCGGTACGTCTTCGATTGGATTGAACTGGAACTACTCGAGGAAGACGGGACCGCTTGCGCGGGAGAACCCTACTGGGTGCGGGACCCCGGGGGAACCGTTCACGAAGGCGAGTTGGACAAGAAGGGATTCGTGCGGATTGAACCGATTCCCTCCGGCATCTGCCAGGTTCGATTTCCGGCGACGGCGGGCGAGGAGTATCCGGTCCGTACGCGAGCGCGGGCGTCCCAACCGCCGATGGACCCGGCGGCGCCGCTGGCGCCATGGGTGGCCGCGCAGCCGCTGGATTGGATTGAGATTGAACTGCTCGACAGCGAAGGCGGGCCGATTGCCGGTGAGCCGTATTGGGTGAAACTGGCCGATGGCGCGGTTCGCGAGGGATGTCTGAACCGGAACGGTTTTGCGCGGCTGGAAGGGATTCCGGCGGGGACCTGCCTGGTGAAGTTTCCGGGGGTGGACCAATCAGAAACCGAACGGATGACGGCGCCGCCGGCGGCGGCGCGGAAACCGGCGGAGGCGCGGACGTGGATTGAGTTGGAATTGACCGATGACGATGATGTGACGCCAATTGGCGGGGCCGCCTACAAGGTGACGCTGCCGGATGGGGCGGTGCGCGAGGGGACCTTGGACGGTAACGGCCGGGCAAGGCTGGAGGGTATTCCAGCGGGCGTTTGCACGGTGGAACTCCCGTACGAAGAAAGCGAATGCGAGAAAGTTTAGAGGACCGCGATGCCAGCAAAGAACGAAGGTAATGTGATGCACACCGTGGTGGACGGCGACACGCTGGTGGGCATTGCCGATCAATACGGCTTCCGCAACTGGGAGATCATCTGGAATCACGAGAAGAACGCGCCGTTGCGCGCGCAGCGGCCGGACCCGCAGATTCTACTGGATGGCGATTCGGTTTGGGTGCCGAAAAAAGAACCGAAATTGTATGAGTGCGAAACGACGAAGAAACACACCTTTCGGTTGAAAAAGCTGTGGGCGATATTCCGGGCCAAGATGAAAGACGAAAACGGAACGCCGTATGGTGAACGCGCCTACAAGCTGACGGTGGACGGACAGGATTTCCATGGAAAGACGGACGGTGAGGGACTGGTGGAGCAAAAGGTGCCGCCGCGGGCGAAAACGGGCGACCTGACGCTATGGCCGGACCCGAACAATTTGCGGGAAGTACTAACTTGGAAGCTGCAATTGGGTCATCTGGACCCGGCAGCAACGGTGACGGGCGTGCAGGCGCGGTTGAAAAACCTGGGATATTACATGGGCGAACTCGACGGGCAGGCGAACGCCGGGATGAAGGCCGCGCTGGCGGCATTCCAGAGTGAACATGGCCTGGCGCCGACGGGCGAACTTGACGAGGCCACCAGCGCCACCCTAGAAGAAATACACGACGTAGCCGGGAGTTCCCATTGAGCTATCCAGAACCGTTTGACGCGGCGAAATTCAAAGCCATTCCGAAGTATGCCTACAAGGCGCCGGAGAGCGATGTCTCTTCTGAGGCGCCGCTGAACACGGGAGTAACACTCAGCGTTACGAAGCCGACGCAGGTGACGGCGCTGTGGGTGGTGAAAAACGATGGCGGCGCGCCGGTGTCGCAATCGTTCAACAACGATGACGGGGCGGATACGCCGATCGACCCGCTGCTGCACTGTTCGATTGTCCACGGCGACGATCCGGTGAGCGTTGCCTGGAAGGTGACCAACGCGGCCGGTGTGGCGTCGGCCAAGCTCGAAATCTACTCGGCGAGCGAGAAAGAGAAGCCGATCTGGACGAAGGAACTAACGGGCGGCGATATCCGGACGAAGGTGTCGGCGGGGGCCGGGGCGCACGTAGGCTGTCTGGCGTTCTCGTCGATTGAGATTCCGAAAACAAAGATCGGGGATGACGACGATGCGTTCCCCGATAAATGGATCACGGTGGAGCACGGCCCATATCAGATTCGGCTGACAGTGGTGCCAACGGCCGGCACCGGCGACAGCGTCGCCTGGACGTTCGTGGACGTTGTGGCGACGGAGATTGCGCTGAGTTGGGGCGCCGATGAGTTGATTCCCACCGCGCCGCGCACGGACATTGACTGGCCGCCCGGGGACTATGCGGCGACGATGACGGACGCGAGCAAGGCGGCGATCCGGACGCGCGAATTGGCGCTGCTGGCGTCGCTGCGAGCCAATGCGGTGGGGTACGCCGCGCACGAGATCGCGCTGGCGAGCAACGTCTTCCGCAAGACGGAGAAAGGGGATTGCGACAACTTCTATTTCGACATGCACAAGAAGGCATGGGGTCACGGGCCGCGGATACCGCTGGTGGCGAGTGTGAAAGTGCGGTCGGCGGCGGGCGCGAGCGTGGATGCGCCGAAGGCGATCGGAAACACGCCATTCCTGTGGGACTGGACCGACAAGGCGTTTCGAGACGAAGACTACCGGGTGGCGAAGACGGCGGCGTTCATCAAGAAAACGAGCACGAGGAAGACGCCAGCCGACGCGGCGCCGCCGGGCAGCACGAACTGCCATCACGAGCATGGGGGGAAGCGAGGGGGCGAACCGGTCTTCCCGAAGCAGAATGCCGATACGGCTCCGCAGGCGATCGCGGATGGTTTTCCGTTTAAGGTGGTCGCGGGTGCGACGCGGAAATGGGCCGCGTTCAGTTACGCTCGCACGAGCGGCGCTCACGCTGGAAAGACGGGTGTGCTGTTTCAGCCATCGCGGATTTCCGGCGATACGTATACGGTGCGCGTGGTGCTGGCCAAGCCGAAGGCAACGCTGGACTGTACAACGGCGCAGGCGGCGCTGCTGGAGGCCAACGCCACACTGCCAACGGCGGCGAGCGGGCTGTTTCGAGTGTACCGGCAGGTGAACCTGACGTACTTGCGGAAAAACGCCGATGTGGCGGTGATGGACTTGGCGGCGACGGTTCGCTACTATGCCGAGGCGGGGATCAAGGTGAATCTGCTGGCGCAGGGGACGATGAACCCGGCGCATTTCAAGGAATCGTTGCAGGCGGTAATGCCTGGGCCGGACGAGGCGGGATCCGTGCGGCTGGCGCCCAAACTCATCGATCCGGAGGCGCCCGTTGCCGATGGAGCACACGGACTTACTTACTATAGCTGGTCACAGTTACAGACACAGTACTTAGCCAAGGCCTGCCGGACCTACGCCGGGACGAGCGGGCAGGTGAAGAAGATGGATACGGCCGCGGCTGAGTATGCCCGAAACAACATCGGATGCCACATTCTGACGGCGCAGGTGTCCTGGTACAACGGGATGAAGGCGTCGGAAAAGCGGAAAGTGGATGAGGTGAAGGCGGAGTTGTTGAACGCCGATGGCATTGCGTACGGCGATGAGGCGGCGTACAAAAGGGCATTCGGAAACATCTCCAAGACACTGCTGCAGAAGCTTTCCGGTCATTACATGAAGGGGCAGATGGCGGAGCCCGGCATCTTCTTCGCGCACTTTGCGGGCAAACACGCCTGGCGAGACCTGGATGGCACGCTGCATCCGGACACGACCGATGTCGGCGGAATCGCGCCGTATCCGGAGAACACGCTTGACCGGGCCATATTCCTTCTATACATGCCGGCGGCGGACCCCGGCGAACCAACGATGAAACCGGACGATGTGACGGCCCATGAGATAGGTCATAACATTTGTCTGAAACACGCCAAATGCCTGGCCGACGACAGTTTTTCCGGCCCGAGTTATAGCACCGAGATCCATTTGCCGGACGAGGAATGTTTAATGAACTACTACCGGCAGGACGTGAAGGCGCTGTGCGGCTATTGCAACTTGCGGGTGCGGGGTTGGGCGACGACGGCCGGAGATGGCGTGGTGGCGCTAAGCAACGACGCCACGGTGAACGCGGGATAAGCGAGAGAGGCCGAGAGCATAATGCCTATACAAATAGAATTGCGTCCGCGCGGCAGCCGCTACTGGGCTGGAGAGGAGATCGAGCTATCGCTGGCGATACGGAATACCGGGGAGACGCCGGTGTGTGTTCCGGACGCGAGCTACCTGGCAAACGGGTCGCCGCTCTATTGGCTGTCGGGCCCGTCGTATCCGGCCGGGGTGTACTTCAATCTGGCCGGAATGGCGACAGGCGAAGGCGGCGCGCCGCCTATCGCCGTTGGGCTGCACATTCCGCCGGAAGGAGACGCGGTGTTCCGGGTCCGGCTGGGCACAATGCTGCCCGTCACCCAGCCCGGCTTTTACGACCTGAAGGCGCGCGTTACGTGTGACGGAACGATGGTCGAGAGCGAGGCGATTCGCTTTGAGTTATTGCAGCCGAGCGGACTTTCCGTGTCGATTTCGACCGAAGAAGGCAATCACGCGGTGGATGAAGTGCCGGCGGCGTGGGCGATCCGCTCGCGAACCGGCGCGGTGATGGTTCGTCGGCTGCACCATGCGCCTGAGGATGGAGAAGTGCTGGAGAATGGCGTAACCGACCGCGTGGCTGAGGTTAGCGCCACGGCAAGCGGCCCGTATAGCGCCGCCGTCGCCAAAGGTGTGCGCAATCGGGGCTGGGTGGCATGGTTCGACGGGGCGCACTTGTACACGCACGCGACGGGGCACGCGGCACCGCACGCGGTGGTGTTTGCGTCTCCGGTTGCGGCGGTGGCGACGCCGGTCACGTTGGCCAATGGCGGCGTTGAGCTTTTTGCGGTGTCAGCGACGGCGGCGCTATGTCTGCTCCAGTTTCCGGCGCCAGGGGACGGGGCTTCGCCGTCGGCGGTATGGTCGGCACAACTGCCGGCTCAGCCGCAGGCCTTGGCGGCGGTTGGACGGCGCGCCGCGTATACGTACGAGTGTGACGGAGGCGTGGCGGTGCGGCACGTAACGCTCGAATCCGGCGGGGCGAAGGCCGCCGAGGGCAGTGCCTTTCTGCCCGGCGTGCGCCTGATTGGAAGCAGTGTTCCTCACATACGGGTCTGCGCCGAGGGCTTTACACACGTGTCGCTACTTGTGTGGCGCCGTGGCGTGAACGGGCCGGAGTTATCTATGGCGGCGCTTACTTTCAACGCAAATGGACTGCTGCACGCGGGCCCCGATTCTTCGTTGCGCTTTGTGGCGGTGCTGCCGGCGGAGCCGCTGGAGGCCGCCATTGATTATCGCGCGGCTGGACTGCGGCGCGGTTTGGATTGGGTGCTGTTGCTCCGGA
Source organism: Bryobacterales bacterium (assembly GCA_016789905.1). Taxonomy (GTDB): domain Bacteria; phylum Acidobacteriota; class Terriglobia; order Bryobacterales; family Bryobacteraceae. Next base: position 6,335 of record JAEUQC010000153.1, read on the forward strand.
ACGGGCAACTGCTTCGCGGTCCGCTGGCGCAGCCGGTACCAGCACGGCGGTCCACGCCGTTGCGACCATTGCAACTGCGGGCCATGGAGTACGTGTCCCTGCTGGGAGTGCAGGGGGCAACCGGCGAACCCGGCATTCAGTACGTGTAGCTTACTTGATGGTTTCCGCCTTCGGCTCACGGCGCCGGCGCTCGACGCGGCGCAGGCAAGCCTGGGTTATGGGCCAGAGGGCGATAATGCAGGCAATGCCGCGTGCGAAGGTGCCGGAGTCGCCGTCCGGCCAGTAGACGGCGAGGGCGGTGACCGGCAACGCAAGGGCTGTGGCGATCAGTTCGGGCCAAAAGCTCTGCCAGACTATTCGGATAAACGCGGCTGCCAACATGGGGTCCAGGACCAGGGTATCGCGAGAGGCAGTGCGGCTGGCTGTGGGCGTTGATGTCGATTGATCGCGGTGGCCGGCCGCTCTATTTGCCGCGATGGTTTCAAGAAGACTTCGTGGTTCTTTTCCCGAGAACTGTCCGTCGCGAATCCGGTTTGGGCTAACTGTCCGCCACAGCCTTGAACCACGAGTTGTCCGTAGATTCTGTCGCGAACCGTTTTTCTCCCGGTTTCGATTGCTTCCCGCTGGGCAGGAAACACACGCGGCGCGTAGCTGGCATCGCGGGCAACCCCCAATCGGATGTTGTTGGAATTACGCGGATCGTCTTTCGCATTCCTCCAGCGCCAGCCCCGGGCGTCGCGCGCAGGCCTGGCGACGCCTCAGCAGCACTTAGCCCGCTGGTATTTCGCCTTGAAGTGTTCGGTCTGAAAGCGGCGGTACTCTTCGGGCGAGTTGGCGCGGCCGTGGATCTTGAGATGGCGCGTATAGGCGTTCTCGTCACCGAGTTCGCGCAGGATCGCCAGGATGATTCGCCAGAAACGCATCTCTAGATTTCCTCCGGGGTTAGTGTGCTTTGGACGAACGGCGTCTGGGTGCTCTCGGCGCTGCGCGTGCCTTTGAGGATGTCGTGCCACTGGCGGGCGGAATCGATGAGGATGGTCGAAACCAGAACGAGGAAAAGGCCGCAGACGAAAGCGTCGAGGTAGTTATTGAAGATGAGCGTTTTAGTCGCCTCCGTTTGCGGCTGCTTTTCAAGCACGTGGGCGGCGGCAAGGAACCCGATGCGCGGGGCATCGGAGAAGATCTTCATAAGCGCGGAGGTGAAAGTCACGGTGCCGAGCCAAAGCATGGGCATGATGGTGATCCACATGAATTTCCTGCCGTGCATTTTGATGAGTACTGTTGTGCCCAGGCAGAGGGCGATGATGGCGAGGAGTTGATTGGCGATGCCGAACAGGGGCCAGAGGGAGTTGATCCCGCCGAGCGGGTCGCGGACGCCCTGGTAGAGGAAGTAGCCCCAGCCGAGCACGATGGCGGCCGAGGAGCCAATGACGCCAGGCATCCAGCTTGTGCGTCCAAGCGGGGCGTAGAAGTGGCCGAGAAGATCCTGGAGCATGAAGCGGCCAACGCGCGTGCCGGCGTCGATGACGGTGAGGATGAACAACGCTTCAAACATGATGGCGAAGTGGTACCAGAAGGCCAGCAGCCGTTCGCCGCCGCCGCCTTTGGCGAAGATGTGCGCCATGCCGAGCGCGAGCGAGGGGGCGCCGCCGGTGCGGTAGAACAGCGTCTCTTCCCCGACCGACTTGGCGAGGGAGGCCATCTGTTCGGCGGTGACGGGGAAGCCCCAGGCGGAGATGGTTTTGACGGCCGCATCGGCGGTGGCGCCGACGACGCCGGCCGGCGAATTGACGGCGAAGTAGACGCCGGGATCGAGAACGCAGGCGCTGACAATGGCCATGATGGCGACGAAGCTTTCGAGCAACATACTGCCGTAGCCGACGGGGAGGGCGTGGGATTCTTTGGCCACCATCTTCGGCGTAGTGCCGGAGGATATGAGCGAATGGAATCCGCTGATGGCGCCACAGGCGATGGTGATGAAGCAGAAGGGGAACACATCGCCCGCGAAAACGGGGCCGGTGCCGTCGATGAATCGGGTGAGCGCGGGCATCTGGAGTTGGGGTTGCACGAAGAGGATGCCGACGCCAAGGAGGATGACAACGCCGAGTTTGACGAACGTGGAAAGGTAATCGCGCGGGGCGAGGAGGAGCCAGACGGGCAGGGCGCTGGCGGCGAATCCGTAGACGATCACGCAGAGGGCCAGCGTCGTGCCGGTGAGGGTGAACCAGGGGGCGAACTCCGGCGAGTGGGCTACCCATTCACCGGCGAAGATGGAGCCGAGGACCAATAGAAATCCAATGATCGAGATTTCCAACACCTTGCCTGGGCGAAGGTAGCGCAGGTACAGACCCATGAAGACGGCGATGGGCATGGTGGCGGCGATGGTGAAGGTGCCCCAGGGGGAGCCCTTCAGCGCGTTGACCACGACAAGGGCCACGACGGCGAGCAGGATGATCATGATGAGCAGAACGGTGACGAGAGCGGTGATGCCGCCGACGCGGCCAATCTCTTCGCGGGCCATTTGGCCGAGCGATTTGCCGTCGCGTCGCATGGAACAAAAGAGAATGACGAAATCCTGCACGCAGCCGCCGAGGACGGCGCCGATGATGATCCAGAGCGTACCGGGGAGGTAGCCGAACTGGGCGGCAAGGGTTGGGCCGACGAGCGGGCCGGGGCCGGCGATGGCGGCGAAGTGGTGTCCGAAGACGATCCACTTGTTCGTCGGCTCATAGTCGTGGCCGTTGCGGAGGCGTTCGGCGGGGGTAGCGCGGTTGTCATCAAGCGCCATGACCTTGGCGGCGATCCAGGAGGCGTAGACGCGGAAGGAGAAGATGTAGACGCAGACCGAGGCGATGACGAGCCACATGGAGTTGACGGGCTCGCCGCGGTTAATGGCGATGCCGGCGAGGGCGAGCGCGCCAGTGATGCCGAAGCCTGCTGAAATGAGATGTTTCATGGGGGTGAGGCGGAATTCTGCATTGTACCGTGCGGGTGAATGGCGATGGCGCGAGGGGAGGGTGGCGGCCATTTTGCGAGCGGTGTATTTTGGTTGGGCATGTTCAAATTCATGTCCCACACTTACAAAACGTCCCGGCAATTACTCGCCCGATTTTCGTGCGCGTTGCTAGTAACGTCTGTCGCGCCGCTATATGCGCAGATGTCCACCGAACAAAGGCTGTTCGACTTTCAATCGCTGGCTTCGCTCTACGCGAAAAGATATGCGCCGGCGAACTGGAAGCAGACCTCGATTGGCGTGAATATCTTCGAACTGAAGCCGTGGGCGGACCGCGTTCGCGCCGCGAAATCAGATATTGAGTACTTTGAAATCGCGGCGAAGTTTGTGGCGAGTTTTCGGGATGGCCACACGGGTTTTACGACGCCTTCGCGATTCTACAAAGACCTGGGTTTGTTCACCGACATTTTTGATGGCAAAGTGCTGATTGAGTCGATCAATCGCACACGATACCCGATTGCCGAGTTTCCGTTCGTGATTGGGGATGAACTGGTGTCGATTGACGGAAAGCCGGTGGAGGAGATTCTGACGGAGTTGGCGTCGCAGCAAAGTTACTCCAACCCGCGGACGACGCGGCGGGCGGCGGCGGACGCGCTGGTTTTCCGGGTGCAGTCGGAGTACCCACGGGCGGCGGAACTGCCGGAGCAGTCGGACGTGGCCGTGCGCCGGGCGTCGGGCGATTTGGAAACCTACCGGCTGAGATGGACAACCGCTGGGGTTCCGCTTAGCTCGGTTGGTCCGAATCCATCGCCGGTGTTTGGGCGCGGGGCGGAGGGGAAAGCGGCGGCGTTCGATCCGATGAAGCTGTTGAATGAGTTACACAACTGGTCCGCGGACGAGGACCGGTATCGCGCGCGACGGCGGGAGATGGAAGGGGAGAACGGTGAGGTGGTGGAGCGGAGCTATGCCACTGGATGGGGCGTGCGCAACCCTTACTATAATTTGCCCGCAGGATTTCAATTGCGGCTGGGCCGGGTGGCGGCGGATCCGTTCTATAGCGGGGTGTACATGTCGGAGGGGAACCGGATAGGGTTCCTGCGGATTCCGAACTTTGCGCCGACGGCGGCAACGGCAACGGTGCTGGCGGCGCTGGACGCGGAGATCGCGTTTTTCAAGGCGAATACGGATGGGCTGGTGGTGGACATTTCGCGGAATACCGGGGGCGGATGTATTGGGCTGGACTACGCGGCGCGGTTGATTCCGAACACATTTTGGTTTTTTGGAGAACAACTGCGGCCGACGCAGAGCCTGATAGCCGCATATGACAACTACTTGCAGGGTGCGCGGGCACTCCGGAGCGACCAATGGGTGATCAGTACATATGAGGCGATACTGGCCGAACTGATCCGGTCGTCGAAAGAGAATCGCTCAATGACGGGCGCGTTTCCGGCGTGCGGGTCGGCGCAATCGTCGCTATTCCTGCGCCCGGCGACGTTCGAGAACGAACCGCTGAAGGCGCCGAACGGGGACGTGTTGGCCTACGACAAGCCGATCATTTTCCTGGCCGATGAGTTCAGCGTTTCATTCGGAGATATCTTTCCTGCGATGATGCAGGACAACAAGCGGGGTCCGATTGTGGGAATGCGAACGGGCGGATGGGGCGGGTCGATTTCCGCGTGGCCGGCGGGTTACTATTCGGAAGCGCAGGCGACGAACACGAACTCGCTGGTGGTGCGGCGGCAAGATGTTGTTTCGCCGGACATGCCGACGGCTCCGTATATCGAGAACATCGGGGTGATTCCAGATGTGGAACTGGACTACATGACGCGGGAAAACCTGATGACGCGGGGCGGACCGTTTGTGGCCGCGTTTACGCGGATCATCAACGAAGAGATCGCCAAGGCAAAACGGCCGTAGCGGGTGCCGGCCGGCAGGGACCGCCACCGGAGGTTCCTGCCAGGCTGTTCCCGGTGTCTGGATCGGCTGGGCTTTGATCGGGCTTGCTACTCCAGTGCGCGTCGGTTGAATTATTGCGGGCTGGATTGTGGTAGAAATACCGGAATGAAAGTACTGCGCCTGTTGTGCCTTGCGGGACTGTGTTTGCCAGCCGAGGAGTTGCCGGTAGTGAAGGCGGTGGAGTTCCAACCGTTGGCGGCGCAGGCGGCGCGCGTGGCGCAGGCGCTGGAGATCATCGGCGAGCCACTGCCGAAAGCCGACGCGGCGGCGCTGCAGAAATTGATCACCGCTCCGAGCGGGGGCGCGGCGCAGGTGGAGGCGATTCAGAAGATATTGGACCGCCATGCGCTGGTTGGGATTGAAATCAATCCGGAGAGCCGCGTAAAGGCGCAGCAGGGGCCGGCGGCGGCGCGACTGATGGAACAAGGGTGGCGGGCGTTCTTGGTGAAGGTAGCCAACCAGGCGGGAATTACGGCGGTGCTGGCGGTGGATAGTCCGAACTCCGGACAACTGGCGAATGCGAATTCCGGGCAGGTGGGGCGGCGGTGGATTGATCATGCGATGTTTAACAAGCAGCCGATGAAACCGCATCTATCGGGGCTGGAAGTGGAGTACCGGATTCTGCAGTTGTATTCGAAAGACGCGGGGAAACGGGAAGCGAAGTTGATTTTTGACGTGGGGCAGGGAACGCAGGACCTGGGATTCCGGAGCGAAGTGGATATCCTGTTCACGGCGGCGCCGGCGGCGAAGGTGGTGTTCCGGGTGAAGGACACCGACGGGAAACCGACGACGGCCGGGTTCACGATTAGAGACGAGATGCGACGGGTGTATCCGCCGCAGACGAAGCGCTTGAACGGCGATTTCTTCTTTCATCCGCAGGTGTACCGGGCCGATGGGGAGCACGTGATGCTGCCGCCGGGGTCGTACACCATTGCGTATGGCCGGGGGCCGGAGTACCGGACAGGGACGCGAAAATTGGCGATCACGAGCACCGAGGGGCGCGAGGAATCTTTCCAGTTGGAACGGTGGATTGACCCGGCGAAGCTGGGCTGGTTTTCCGGCGATCATCACATCCACGCGGCCGGGTGCGCGCACTATGAGCGGCCCACGGAAGGCGTTTATCCGCAGGACATGATGCGGCATGTGCTGGGCGAGGATTTGAAAGTAGGATCGGTGTTGACGTGGGGCCCAGGCTGGTATTTCCAGAAGACGTTTTTTGAGGGGAAAGATAACGCCGTATCCACTTTGGACAATCGCATCCGGTATGACGTGGAGGTATCGGGGCATCCGTCGAGCCATACGGGCCACATTGTGCTGCTGGGGTTAAAAGAGCAGGACTACCCTGGAACGCAGCGCATTGAAGACTGGCCAACGTGGGGGCTGCCGATTATGCGGTGGGCCAAGGGGCAGGGCGCGGTGACCGGCTATGCGCATTCGGGATGGGGGTTGCAGATTCAGGACACGAAATTGCCGTCGAAGGAACTGCCTCCATTTGATGGGATAGGGGCGAATGAGTTTGTTGTGACGGTGACGAAAGGACTAACAGATTTCATCTCCACGGTGGATACGCCGTATACGTGGGAGCTGAATATCTGGTACCACACGCTGAACGCCGGGTATAAGGCGCGTATCTCTGGCGAGACCGATTTCCCGTGTATATATGGAGAAAAAGTGGGGCTGGGGCGGAGCTATGTGCGGCAGCCGAAGCTGGACTATGGCGATTGGGTGTTTGGAATTCGGGAGGGACGGAACTATGTCTCCGATGGGAAAAGCCACCTGCTGGATTTCAAGGTGAACGGGGTGGAGATGGGGAGCGGGGATTCGGAAGTGAAGCTGGCCGGGGCGGGGAACGTGCGGGTGACGGCGAAGGTGGCGGCGCTATTGAGCACAACGCCGGACGAGGAGATCCGCAAGCGGCGGGTGGACCAGAAGCCCTATTGGGAACTGGAGCGGGCACGGATGGGGAACTCGCGAAAAGTGCCGCTGGAGTTGCTGGTGAATGGGAATGTGGTGGCGACGCGCGAGATAGATGCCGATGGGGCGATGAGGGACGTCAATTTCGATGTGAAGATTGACAAGAGCGCCTGGGTGGCGCTACGGATTCTGCCTTCGTCGCATACCAATCCGATCTGGGTAAAGGTAGCCGACAAACCGATCCGCGTGAAGGAGAGCATCGACTGGTGCCTGGCGGCGGTGGAGCGGTGTTTCAATCAGAAGATCGGGCGGATACGGCTGACCGAGCAGGGAGAGATGAAGCGCGCCTATGACGAGGCGAAGGGCGTGTATCAGCAGTTGCTGCGGGAGGCGAATTAGACCAGCGGCTTCGGGCGCGGCTTGAGCGACACGCCGAGGACAAGGTTGCAGAAGATGAACGGCAGAAACGGGAGCGGGAAGGTGGACCGGGCGTCGATAGTGAAATACGGATTAAGTTCTTCGAAGATTTCGTGCGGCACGTTGATGTGCTCGCGCTTGTAGAACCAGGAGTAATCGCCGCCGAATTTTTTCTTATATTCGCGTTCGGCGGAGATCTTCCGGGCGACGGTGTAGGCAAGCGAGCCTTCGGTGGGGATGACGATGAGGAACTGACCGCGATCTTTGTTGAGCAAACGATAGGCTTCGCGGATGGCGCCGGGGAGGTTGGGCAGGTGTTCCAAAACGTGGACAGCGATGATGCGGTCCATGGCGCCGTCGGGGAAATCCATTTTCTGCTGGCAGTCGCCGACGGTGACGTTGACTTTGGGAAAGTTCTTGCGAATTTCGGCGGCCATGTTCTCGCGCAGTTCGAGGGCCCAGTAGTTCTTTTCCTGCTCGGGAGAGAGCGTTTCGTAACGGATGTGTTCGCCGAGGCCGGCGCCAATTTCGAGGGTGGAGACGAAGCCTGGGCGGGTGTGTTTGACGGGGAAAGTATGATTGAAGCCCTCGATGATGCCGTACCATGCGCCGGGCAAGCGATCGTGCCAATGCTTCATGAATTCGTCGCTGATCCGGCGTTGGTCGGCGGTAAGCGGCGGGAGTACTTTGGGCCATTTGGCGGCGGAAGACATTGCTTTTGATTATAGCTTTGAGGCGCGGACTTGGTGCCAGCGGGCAGGCCCCGTTACAATAGCGGGAGCATGAAGTTTCCGTTTCCGTTACCGCCCGTTCCAGCCAGCCCGGTGAGCCCAGCGTGGACCGGACGGGGATTTCAGATCGACGGGAAGCTGGAACCCGTATTGACATATACCGTGACTGATTCCGGCTGGACCGATGGGCTAACGGATTTTCATGAGTCCTACGCGGGCGAGCAACACTACATTGACATCGCCTCGCGACGGAATTCGCTGGCGCAGCTTAAGAAATGGGTAACCGGAGAGCGGCCGGTGATTATGGACATTGGCTGCAGTTCGGGGTTTCTGTTGCAGAAGATACGAACGGCATTTCCGCACGCGCAGGTAATAGGCGCGGACTATGTGCCGGCGCCATTGTATAAACTGGCGAAGGCGCATCCGGACCTGCCGCTAATCCAGTTTGATCTGACGACGTGTCCACTGCCGGACGGCTGCCTGGACGCGGCTTCGCTGGCGAATGTGTTGGAGCATATCGGCGACGATGAAAAAGCCGTGCGGCAGGTTTTCCGGATGTTGCGGCCCGGCGGCGTGGCGGTGATCGAGGTGCCGGCCGGGCCACATCTGTTCGATGTCTATGACAAACAACTGCTGCATTTCCGGCGGTACAGCCAGGAAGGCCTGCGCCGGTTGCTGGCCGATGCCGGGTTTGAGGTGTTGGATGAGTCTCACATCGGCTGCATGATCTATCCGGCATTCGCGATGGTGAAGCGGCAAAACAAGAAGTATTTGTCGCTGCCGGACGCCGAGCAGATGAAGATTGTAGAAGAGAGCATCAAGATCGCACGAGACAATCCGGTAATGAATTTCATTATGTCGGTGGAAGAGAAATTGCGGTACCGCGTGCCTTTACCGTTTGGGATACGCTGCGTGGCGGTGGGCCGGAAACCGTAAGTAGTTAGATGAGCGCGTGGGCATTGGCATATGATGGAAGGGACATCTATGCACTTCCCAGGGCGGACATGGTATATCGAGGCGTAGTGGCAATCGTGGCTATCCTTGATGGCCGAAAAGTGGTGGGCGAGGAGTTGCGCTTTATTCCACTTTCGAAGGGCGAAGAGATGCTTGCCCTGGGGGACATGCGGCTGCGGGTAACGCGGGCGCGGCGAGGCGAAGTGGACCCGGAGTTACTGGAAAAGGATTTGCGTGGATACGCCGGCCGCCTGATAGCGGCCGACGCGACGGAGTTCGATGACGAGTGGCTGTACGGCTGCGTGGATATTTCGCAGCGCCAGAGCTAGCTTATTTCAGCGTCTTCAGATAGGCGAGCACGGCTTCGGCATGTTCGGCGGAATACTTATACATCGGCATGGGCGGACCGGCGGGTTTGCCGCTGGGGGTGAGCCCCGTTCGCAGATACTTGATCATCGCGCCTTCCCCCCACTTTGCCCAAAGCTTGCCGCTGGGCGTGAGGTCCGGCGAGGACTTATGCCAATGGGCAGGCGGCGGACCGAGCGGCTGGATGTCCATAACGGCGCCCTTCATCCACTTGGACTTGTCGAGTTCGCCGGTGGCGGTTTTCGGTGTGTGGCAGGAGGCGCATTGGCCGATTTCTTCGACCAGATAGCGTCCGAGGTCGATTTGCTTTTTATCCTGCGCGCAGGTTGGCAAGGCGAGGGCGAACAACGCCAATACGTAGCGAAAGTGCATAGAAACCATGCTACTCCGAGCGCAGCGAGGCAAGCAAAGGGGAACGGACGGCGGCGAGTGTGGCGAGCCAGGTGGCCAGAAGCCCAAAGGCGGCCACGGCGAGCAGCAGGATGCCCAACGACGCGAAGGGCAGCGTATGCGCGCGGAGGGCGAGGGCGGGACTGACGGCGAGGAGCGCGCATATGGTTCCAATCCCTAACCCGGCGGCGAGAAGCGCCGCGTTTTCGAGGAAAACAATTCGCATCACCTCGCCGGCGGAGAACCCCACTGCGCGCAGGAGGGCTAACTCACGCCGACGTTCCAGTACGTTGCGCAATAGCACGGCGGCGAGGCCGAAAGTACCAATCAGCAGGCCGAGGGCGCCGAGCGCCTGAAACGTGGAGAGATATGTGTTTTCGACGCGATGGAATTGAGCCAGGCGTGCGGAGGCGGGGGAAACGTCGAAGCCGGAATCGGAGAGGGCGTCCTCCAGCGCGGCCGTGACAGCGCCCCATTTTTGCGGAGGCGCGTCGAGCAGGAAGAGCCGGTGGCCTTGCTCTTCCGGAAACAGGCGGAGGAAGGCCTCTTCGGCGATGAGAATTTCGCTTTGAAAGAGGCTGCCAGATAGGGTGCCAACGATGCGAAGGCGGATGGGCTCAACACCGTGCGGGATATCGATGGTATCGCCGATTTGTTTGTGGAGGACGTAGAGCATGGTGTTCATGTCCACCATGGCGGGAACGAGACCGTTAGGAAGCGGCGCACCCAGTTGGCTCCAGGCGTTGGGGGGAGAGACGCGGAAACGATCCTGAGCGCGGAAAGCGGCAGGGACGCCGATTATCTTGGGACGGGTGGGCTGGTAAAGGTTCAGGCAACTTACGTCTTCCCCAGGGCGAACGCGGAAGGGGGCTACCTGGAGGCCAGCGACGGCGTCTTCATTGATGTTGAGGGCGGCGCGGCCGTCTTTTGAGGCAAGGCTCTGATAGATAGGCCACTGCGATTCGGCCAGCAAGGGAAAGCCGCCGGTTGAGGACTGTTTGCCGGCATCGAAGCCGCCCGGCGCCTGCCGGAAGGATTCCAGCGAGACGAGAAGAAACACGGCGAGCGCGATGAGCAGGATGGTGAGGAAACTGCGGGCCGGTTGTTGAGCGGCGCTTGCGAAGGCGAGGTCCGTTAGCGACTGCACGGGAACCAGGCGCGGACTTTCCAGCCACAGGCGGCAGTAGAGCGCGGCGCCGGTTAGAAGGCAGAACCCGGCGCCGAAGAAGCCGCCTTCGGCGGGGAGTTGCCGCAGGGCGCTGAGCACGACCAGTACGCCGCCGATGCCAAGCAAGACAAGCGCCGCCATGCGGAGCCACGCGGGCGTGCGGACAATCAGGTCTGGGCGGGAGCCGGCCAACAGTTGGCGCGGGGACATGTTTCGCAGGCGGCGGAGGCTGGCCGTGATGATGATTACCGCGAGGACGACGGACTGGAACACCGCCGCCGTGAACGGTGCGGCGGCAAAGTGGAGCGTCAGCGCTGTGGTTCCGACCGCATCCACCCACCAGGTGCGGAGCGCGTGGAGTATGAAGGCGGAATAGCCAATTCCCAGCAGCATTCCGGCCAGCGAAGCGACTGTGCCAAGCAGCACTCCCTCCCGAAGGAAGACGCGGCGGACGGCGGAACGGTGGAAGCCGAGAGCTTGATAGAGACCAATCTCCTTTAGGCGCTGCTCCACGCCGAGGCGGAAGAAGAGTGCCGTGAGCAGCAATGACGAAACGAGCAGAAAGAAGCTGAAATAACCGAAGTACTCGCCGAAGTCTGTTGTGCCTCGGGAAGCTTCGTCGGCCTGCTGGCGAGGCAGAAGCATGGTGATGCCATCGCGGGGAAGGTCCGTGCTTGGGGTTAGGTTGAGCGTGGGAATGGATTGGCCATCCGCGGAATAGAAGCGGATGGCGGTGACCTTACCGAAGCGCGTCTGCCAAAGCTTCTGGCCTTCTTTGAGGCTGACGGCGGCCTTGGGCGTGGCGCGGTAGTCGTCCCAGTATCGTTCATCCTGCGGGCGAATTTTGGTGAGGTCGAGCGGGAAGGGCGGGTCCCAATCGCTTAGGTCAACGGTGTCGGAGATGCCGGGATATTCGGGCGACATTTGGCGGTCGCCGAGTATTTCGCGAGGGAGCACGCCGTTGATGATGAAATTGGTGGACGCGGTAAGGAGGCGGCCCTCCTGCTTCCAGAGGTAGTAATCGAGCGTGACGGCATCGCCGAGTTTGGCTTGCAGTTGCGCGGCGGCCCAGTCGTTAAGAACGATGGTTCCGTCCGGGACTCCTTCGCGCGCGACGACGAGGGAGTATGGCACGCTGGCGAAAGGCGTTCGAATAGCGTTGGCCATGTACATCAGGAACACTTCGGCGCGGAGGCCGCTCTTCTTTCCGGTGTCGAGCGCGCGCTGGACCTGATCGTCGCGCAGGAGGCCGGAGGGGCTTTCGAGTTGGATGCAGCGGCATGCGGCGGGGCGAGTGATGCGAAGGCCGACGTCCTCCAGACGGAGATGGCCGAGAATGGGCAGGTCGCTGCGAAGTTCATCGGCCAACAGGAGGAGGTTCGCGCGGGCCTCGAGCGCGAGTTCTTTTTGAAGCGTCGCCAGGCTAACGAAAGCGGCGCGGACGGCGCCTTGGCGCGGTTGCAGGGAGAAACCGCCAATGCCGCTATCGGGCAGCGAACCGCGGTAGCGGAAACGGGTGGTGCGCACGGACTGTTCTTTGCGCGCGTGGAGCGATTCCTGGGGAATTTCGCTGGGCTTTTCGATACGGAGGAGTACGCCTTCGCCAGCGTTGACGCCGAATTCGGATGTGAGTGGTTCGCTGAAGACGATGTCGCGCGAGTCGCTGAGGGGGTTGGGAATTTTGTGGAGCGACCAGAATCGTTCATCGACGCCATAGACGAGGACCTTGTTGGCGGCGCGTCCGCTGCCCTGGTGTTTGACGACTGATTCAAAAAAGAGGACGGGGGCGGTGGCGGCGCCGATGCGACTGGCAAGATCGGCGGCGAAGGGCTGGGCCGCGACGATGGCGGTGCCGGTATTGCCAAGGCGGCCGGCGGCGATGCCGCGCAGGCTTTCGCGCACGGACTCACCGACAAGCGCAGAGCCGACCAGCGTGGCGGTGGCGATGGCGAGCCCGGCGGCGACGGCGAGATTGGTTCGCCAGTAGTGCCGCAAGCTGCGTCGCGTCAGGTCGCTGCGAGTCATGGGACTAGGCGGTGCGCTCCAACCGGCGCCCGCGCATGGCGAATTGCTGGGGGAACTCGGCCGCGATGGCGGGGCTGTGCGTGACGATCATCAGGATCGACAGCATTTCCTTCTGCAGGCCGGCCAGCAGGGTGAGGACCTGCCAGGCAGTGGCTTCGTCGAGATTGCCGGTGGGCTCGTCGCAAAGGAGAAGCTTCGGCTGGCGGATGAGAGCGCGAGCGATGGCGACGCGCTGCTTTTCGCCGCCGGAGAGTTGGGCGGGGAAATGATCGATCCGCGGCGTAAGGCCCGCGCGGTCGATGAGCTCTTTGGCGCGAATTGTGGCGTTGTCTTCGCGGTCGCCGACGAGTGTTGGCGTCAAAACATTCTCGAGCACCGTGCACTGCGGAAGCAGGCAATGATCCTGAAAAATGAAGCCAATCCGGGTATTGCGGAACTTCGCTTGTTCTGCTTCCTTGAGCGACCAGGGCTCAATGCCATCGAACAGAAGCTGGCCGGAAGTGGGCGGATCGAGCAAGCCAAGGATTTGGAGCAGCGTGCTTTTGCCGCTCCCGGAAGGCCCCATGATTGAAAGCGCATCGCCCGGAATCAGGTCCAGGTTGACATCCTCCAACACGGGGACTGGGCCCGCGGCCGATTCATAGGTCTTCGAGATTGCCCGAGCTTGTAGCATGTGATTCTAAACGAACGCCGCCAATTGTGCCGCCGCCATTTCCGTCGCCGAGTAATACCGGCGGACGCCTTCCGCTCCCTGGGCGGCAAGTTCGGCGCGGCGGTCCGCGTCACAAATCATATTCTGCAACGAATCGGCCAGCGCATGGGAGTTGTTCGGTTCCACCAGAATACCGCCGCCGGCGCGCGCAAGGATTTCAGGGAACGCGCCGTGGGCGGGAAGAACGACGGGCGTGCCGTTGGCAAGGGCCTCCAGGACGAAAAGGCCCTTGGGCTCGACGTATTCGGTGGGGACGCAAAGGATGTCAATGTCGCGCAAAAAGCGCATCTTTTCTTCCCGCGACAGCGCGCCATGATAAGCCACTTCCGGCCCCAGCCCGGCCTGCCGCATTTTTTCCATTTCGCCTTCGAAGAATTCGCGATGTTCGGGAAGCATGTAGCCGGCGATTTCCAGGCGGGTGGCGGGCACACCGGGGCGATGGCGAAGAACGCGGTAGGCCTCGCAGAGATGTTGAAGCCCCTTTGCTGGATCAATACGAGCGAAGAAGCCGATTTTTGCCACGTCGCGCGGGGGCTTGGGGCTGGCGTGGCAGCCATCGAGAGAGATGCCAATGGGAACGACGCGCAGCTTTGCTTTCGGAATGTCGAGGTAGCTGCTCATGAACGCCGCATAGTAGGCGCTGACGGCGAGGAACCGGTCCACATGGGAAAGCGCGGCCTTGATCAGCCGTTTCGATTCGGATTTGTAGGGTTCCGGGAGGCCTTCCAGAAAGAGATCCTCGCCCTGCAACGAGCAGACGATAAGAGCGCCGCCGGAGGCACGCCGCAGCGGCTCTGCCATGGCGATCAGCAATGTGAACGGCAGGCAGATTACGTCGAACTTCGGTTCGCTCCGTAGCCAATCGGCGATCTTGCGAAACTCCTTGGCGATGGGGCCCGTTTCGCCTTTCAGCATGTCGACAGTCATTTCGCCGAGAAACTGCGGTGTGACGCCAATGGACTTTTGGGAAGCGCGCCGCAGCGCCCAACTGTTGTCGAACAGCAAGCGGTCGAGGAAAGCCGGCGTGTAGCGAAAGATGGCGGATTTTTGTTGCAGGTATACGCTGATGCCGCCGAAGAAGACGCGGCCATCGGAGACGTTTTCTTCGTCGGTGAGTGTGGGGGTGTAGACAGGCATCAGGACCACGTCGTGGCCCTGCCGGATCAACTCCGCGGCCAGAGCGTTGTCACGCATGCAGGAGCCGCAGAACATGTTGGCGGCTCCCGCGGTGACGTGAAGGATGCGCATCAGGCTACGGTTTCAAGCACGCTTTGGAAGGCGCGCCGGGCGTAGAGGTGATCGAACAGATTGCCTTCGTGCGGCTGGTCCCAACTGATCTTCATGGTGGAGATGGGGCCGAAGTTCAGGCGGCCGATATGGTTGTTTGTGAGCAGCCGCTGTTGCAGGGCCTTATCGTTGGTGATGGCGGTGCATACCAGCGTGGGGCCCAGGCAATCGGGCAGTTCGCTGGCGTCCACCTGCACCACGCTCGCATAGGGGAATAGGAACTCGCGGTTGGCCAGCGCATGTTCTTTCGAACAGTTGACGATGGCGGGGAGCACGTAGGTACACCCGTCTTTTTCCGCGACGCGGGGCGTGCCGCGCTTCTTTTCGACGAGGTCCTCGACGCCGTCCATCTCCGCGTCGATCATGGCGGAAATACGCCGGGCGATATCGGGCGAGGCGAAGGGCGCGACCGCGGCTTCGGGGTCGTCTTCGGCGCGCGGCGCGATTTTGGCGAAGCGTTCGGCGAGGGCTTCGGCGATCTCCTTGCCGTTGGCGGTGGTCCAGACGCTGGAGCAATTGACGCACGATCGCCCGGAGTTCTGGGCAATGGAATCGGCGATGAGGTCGATGTACTTCTCCCAGTTTTGGGCGCCTTCATCGGAGAGAACGATCTTCGAGTAACCGGGGCCGTGTATTTCAATGCGCGGATCGCCGGCCCACGCCTTAGCGGCGCCCACATCGCCAAACAACATGCCGCGGCCGGTTTGGCGCAGAATCTCGCCGCCGCCGCCGTGATTGGTGGAGTAATAGCCGAACACTTCCGGCGGCACGCCGGCCTTGATGTAGGCCTGCGCGATGCGGTACGGAGTCCATGGTTCAGAGCCGCCGGGCTTGAGAATGAGCGGCGTCTTGAACGCGATGGCCGGCGCCCACAGCGAATGAACCCCGGGAGAGTTGGACGGCAGTATGACCCCGAGCGAATGACCGCGCGGGAAGAAACTGAGCGCACGGCCGCCAATGTCGCCGTAGCCGCGGTCGAGCATGTCGAGATCGGGCAGGCGGGTGAGGCCGGCCAGCACGGTTTCCATGGAGTCCAGCACGCCGCGCACCTTCTCCATATTCCGGCGCACCATGACGTTGGGAGAGCCCGTGGTGCCGGTGATCTGCCTGACGATGTCGTCCGGGGACTGCATGGAATCGCCGAGCGGGAGTTCATCTTCGGCGAAGTGCTTTGCGGCTTTCTTCGCCATCGAGATCAACTCGCGGGTGGAAAAGCCCTGCAAAATGGCGTGCATTTCACCCTGCTTCAGCAGGTCGCGCCGGATGAGTCCAATGTTTGCCTGGCTGATTTCGGCGAGTTGTTCGCCGGTACGGTAGTGGAAGGCTTTGTTGACGTCGATGGATTTGTACGGTTTGCCCTGGCGCAGGATCGGGATGTGGATCATGGCTAGTAGACTCCCTCCACGACGGACTTCTGGAACTTGGAGAAAGGCCGCACGTTACGAACGCCATCCCAGGGATACTGCGCGCACGGGGCTTCGCGTTCGCACTCGTCGCGCTCCAGGAAGCGCGGAATGAAGGTCTCTTTGGTAAGCGTCGTCAGCCGAACCCGGCCGGTGGCGCCATAGGGAACCAGTTCGTCCGTACGATCCGGGTGAACCACTTCCAGCACGGCGCGCGGAGCGGGCGGATAGTAGATAATGGCCCAGTTGTCTTCTTTGGCGGGGGCGCGGTGCGTGGCCAAGCCCATGAGCGTGTTGCCATAGGTGGGGGCAAAATAGACATCGGGGCCGAGCAACTCTTCCACGGCGAAGCGGTGGAACTGCGGCGTCATTTCGGTGCCGCCGCAGAAGACGCCCTTCATGCCGTATTTGGCGAGATTGATCTTTTCGCAAAGCGCTTCCAGCAGCTTCGGCGTGGTGAACATGCACTCAATCTTGTTCGCGCGCAGAATGGTCAGAGCCTGGTCGATACAGTGCTGCTTGTACAACTCCGCTTCGCGGATTTCACCGCGCTTGATGAGCTTGATGACCCAGCGGGGATCGAGATCCACGCAGAAGGCGATGCCGCCGCGGTGCTGCGCGAGGTGTTCCACGGCCAGGCGCAGACGGCGTGGGCCGGACGGGCCGAGCATGAGCCAATCGGACCCCTTGGGGAACGAGGCGTCGGGCAGTGTATTGGAGAACTGTTCGTAGTCGATGCGGAAATCGTTGATCTGCACGCGCGACTTGGGAACGCCTGTGGAGCCGCCGGTTTCAAACACGTATACGGGCTTGTCGGCATAGCCCTTCGGCACCCAGCGGCGAACGGGCCCGCCGCGCAGGGCGTCGTCTTCAAAGTTGCCGAATTTGTCCAGGTCGGCGTAGGTGTGAATCTCCTTGCGGGGATCCCAGCCGGCCTTCGCGGCCCAGTCCAGCCAGAACGGACAGCCGGTATCCGGATTGAAATGCCATTGAATAATCTCGCGGACGTGGGCGTCCAGCGCCGCGCGGGATGCCTGGACCTGCGCTTCGAGTTCGGGTGCAATCGCTGTGGACATGAGACTCCTATATTACTGGCAGATTCCTCTATTTTGCTTCGGATGTAATTTCCATGTCATTCACGCCGTCGCATAATGGAGAAATGCTTCCCTGGATCATCGCCGCGCTGGCCGGTCTACTGGCCGCAGCCGTCCTCCGCCGGAAGGTGCGGCTGTGGCGGAAACTGTTGTTCGCCGGGCCGTTGATGGCCGTGGCCGCCGTGGCGCTGCTGTTTGCCTCCGGTATGCGCATGGAAATGGAAGGCGGCGGCATTCCCAAATTTGTTACCTTCCAAAATCCGGAAAAGCAAGCGGCGCAAATTGAAGCGGACCGGGCGCGGGAAGCCACGGCGGCGCCGAGCGTTGATCCGGCCCCGATGGCGGCCAAGCCGCAGGCGGAACCGGTGGCGGAGCCAACCGTGGTGCAGGCGGCGGTGAATGCGGCCTGGCCTGATTATCGCGGGCGCGCGCGAGACGGCGTGTCCACGGAGAAAATTTTGACCAACTGGCCGGCGGGCAAACTGCCCGAACTGTGGCGCAAGCCGGTGGGCGGGGGCTGGGCGTCGTTCGTGATTGCAGGCAACCTGGCCTACACGATTGAGCAGCGGCGGCAGCAGGAAGTGGTGGCCGCCTATGACACGGCCACCGGGCGCGAAGTGTGGACGCACAAGTACGCGGCCGATTTTCAGGAGTCGATGGGCGGCCCTGGGCCGCGGGCGACGCCCACCTGGCATGAAGGCAAAGTCTATTCGATGGGCGCGACCGGGGAGCTATACGTGCTGGATGGGCTAACCGGGAAGGTGGTTTGGCACAAGAACATTTTGGAAGATAATGGCGCCGAGAATATCACCTGGGCGATGTCGGCGTCGCCGCTCATTGTGGATGACACGGTTATTGTGCAGCCAGGCGGCGCGTCGAACAAGTCGATCGTTGCCTACAACAAAAACACCGGCGCGCGGGTGTGGGGCTCGCTGGGCGACCGCACTTCTTACGCTTCGCCGATGCTTGTTACGCTGGCCGGAAAGCGGCAGATTGTCACGATCACCGCGCTGCGCGCGGTGGGGCTGGATGCCACCAGCGGCAAGCTGCTGTGGGAGTATCCGTGGACCACGGAATACGACATCAACAGCGCCCAGCCGATTATTGTGGGGCCGAATCGATTGGTGATCTCCTCCGGCTACGGCCACGGCGCGGCGCTGCTGGAGATTTCGCCGTCTGGCGCAAAGAAGATCTGGGAGAACAAGAAGCTGAAGAACAAGTTCAATTCCAGCGTTTTTCTGGATGGCTACATTTACGGCTTCGACGAGTCGATTTTCACGTGCATCGACGCCAAGACGGGCGAACCCGCCTGGAAGGCTGGCCGTTACGGTTACGGGCAGGTGTTGCTTGCCAGCGGCCACCTAGTGATTACTAGCGAACAAGGAGAAGTTGTGCTGCTGAAGGCGGACCCAACCGCGCACCGCGAGCTATACAAATTCCAGGCGCTGGAAGGCCGCACCTGGAACGTCCCAGCCATTGCCGACGGCCGGCTTTTTGTCCGAAACGCAACCGAGATGGCGGCGTACAAGATTTCCGTTCCATGATCTCGATTCGCGTCCTCCTCTTCTGCGCGGCCTGCCTGGGTCTGCTCGCCGATGTGAAGGTCTACGATGGCCAGGGCCGGGAACTTTCGACGGCGCGCGTGGAGACGATCAGTGCTACGGAGGTCCGTGTTTCGGCCCCCGGCTATGCGCCGGTAACGGTGGCCAAGGATGCGGCCGCGGTGACGCTGGCGCACGTTACTGTCACCGCCACGCCCGGCCTTGCCGAAGAGATCATGACCCGCCCGGAAATGGTGCTGGTTGGCGACAAGCCTTCCACTTCCACTGTGGCGCACATGCTGGAGGCGCAGCCCAGCGTGGCGCTGCAGCAGACCGGTGCCGGCCAAGTTTCGCCCTTTCTTCGCGGGCTCACCGGTTATCAGGTGCTGAATCTGGTGGACGGCGTGCGCTTCAACAACTCCACGTTTCGCTCCGGACCGAACCAGTACCTGGCGTATCTGGAGCCGAGCCAGGCGGCGCACGTGGAAGCCATGCTGGGGCCCAGCGGCACCCAATACGGCAGCGACGGATTAGGCGGCACCATTCAAATATTGACCGCCTCGCCGCACTACGGAGCGCCCGCCTGGCGCGGCGATGTTGCGCTTGACGGGCAGACGGCCGACCTGTCCGCGGGCGGCGCGGCGGCCCTTTCCCGCGGCAATGAAAAGGTGTGGTTCCAACTCGGCGCCGCCGCCCGCCGGCACAATAACGTTCGCGCTGGCCATGGCTTCGATTCCCACAACGTGCTCGCCCGGCTCTACGGTTTTTCCGGCGAACAGGTACGGGATCAACTGGGCGGCCGGTTGCTCGATACGGCCTATTCGCAGGCGGGCGCGCACGGCAAGTTGGCGTTGCGGCCGAGCGAAAAACAGAGCTTGACGGCGTGGTACCAACGCGGCGAAGTGCATGGGCTGCGCAATACGAAGGACCTTTGGGGCGGGCTGGGCCGCCTGCAATCCACGCTCAGCCCGCAGATCCTTGATCTCTTCTACACCCGCTATGAGCGGCTGCGAGTGGCTGGGTTTGACTCTCTCAGCGGCCGCTTTTCGGTGAACCGGCAACAGGACGGCGGCACGCGCCAGGGCTTGCGCGTGACGGATTCGGTGACCAGGGAATTCAACCGCGTGCAATCGCTCGGCTACACCGGGCAGGCGTTGACCCATCTCCAAAACCACACTGCGCTCAGCCTGGGCGGCGAACTGTACGACGAAGGCATCCGCTCCTTCCGCCAGGTGAACGCGGCCGCTGCGCGGGCGCTCTATCCGGACAACTCGCGATACCGCATTGGCGGACTCTATGCGCAGGGCTCCACCGAGTATCGCCGTCTCCGCGCCGGCTATGGATTTCGTTACTCGCGCGTATCGTATTCCAACCCGGCGAACGCGGCGTTCCATACGCCGTTCTCCGCGCAGAGCTTTCAGGATTGGACGTGGCAGGGCAGCGCGCTCTACAAGCTAACCCCCACGCTGGCGCTGCACGGCTTGGCTGGGCGCGGCTTCCGCGCTCCGAATCTGAATGATCTGGGCGCGATCGGCCTGCAGGATCTGGGTTATGAAGTGCCGGCACGCGAAGCCGCCAACGCCTTGCTGTCGGACTCTTCCGGTGAAGGCGCGCTATCGAAAGGCATTGCGCTGCAGGGCCTGAAAATGGAGCGCCTCCGCAACCTGGAGGCAGGACTCCGCTGGCAGACGAACACGCACCGGGCGCGGCTGCAGTTCTTTGATGCCGAGTTGCAGGACCCCATCGTGCGCCGCACGCTGCTGTTTCCCGTGAACGCCGTTCCCGGCGCCGTCGCCGGCCTCTCTGTCTCGCCCATTCCGCAAACCGCCGCGCAGCGCGCGCAAGGCGTGGTGACCGTTGCCAGCGCCATTGACCCGCGGGCCTTGAAGTCGTTCGTCAACGACGGGCGCGCGCGCTATTGGGGGGTGGAGGCGAATTGGGAGGCGCGCTTAAGCAGCCGCTGGTTTTGGGCCAACTCTTACTCGTTCCTGCTGGGCCGGGATCTCGATCCGAACCGCAACATTCGCCGCCTGCCTCCGCAGCAAGGGGCGACGCGCCTACGCTACCACACCGCCAGGCTTTGGGTGGAAACGCAACTTGCCGCCTCCGGCGCGCAGGATCGTTTGAGCGGCGGCGATCGCGACGACGAACGCATCGGCGCCAGCCGCCGCCGGCAGGACATCGCGGATTTCTACAACTCCGCCCGCGGAGCGCAGGTGCGAACCGGCGAGACTCTTTTGCAAATACAGAACCGTGTAATGCCGGGCCTTGCGGACGCCACCCGCGTCACCCTGTTCAATAGCACGCCCGGCTGGGCAAGCATCGATGTGCGCGCGGGAGTGCCCTTGACGGAGTCCCTGAGCGTGGAAGCGGCGTTGACGAACATTGCGGATCGCAACTATCGCATCCACGGCTCTGGAATCGATTCGCCGGGACGTTCGGCGCACCTGCGGCTGCGCTGGCGCTTTTAGAGCCGTTCGGGCAGCGGCGTGGCGCGTTGCAACAGGTGCAGAATGTTGCCCTCCGGATCGGTGAAGAACACAACGCGATTGCCTTTGCTTTCCATTGGATCGGATATGAAGTGGACGCCGCGGGATTTGAGCCGCACAAACGCGGTGTCAAAATCGGAAACGGTTAGCGCCAAGTGGCGAATGCCCGGTGTCTTCATGGTGTTGGCGGGCCGTTCGCCTTCGGAGTGAATCAGCTCCAGCATGGTGCCGTTTTCGGCGCGCACGAAGATGGCGTTCGCCGACTTGTAGTTGATCTCGAAGCCCAGCATGTCGACGTACCAATCGGCGAGCGCGGCGATATCGGTGGAGGCGATGGCCGTATGTTCAATTCCAGTGATCATGTCACTACCAGCTTACTTCCCGCGGAAGCGAAGCGTCAGGCCAGCGGAAAACGTAATCGGATACCCAGGCGTGCCGTGGATGCCCATGGCCGCCGGACCGCCGATGTGGGGGCGCGATTCGATGTAGTTCTGCGTTTCGTAGTATCGGCGGTTGGTGAAGTTGTCGATGGAGAATAGGAAATCGGCACTGCGATTCAGGCGGCGCACCAGGCTCATGTCGAACACGGTGTGGCCGGCGGCACGGATGGCGGCGTCGGCAGTGTCGAGGCGATAGCCATTGATGGCGCGAACGCGCGCCGAGCCGCTCCAGCCCTTCAGTGCCGACACGGTGATGGCGCCGTTAGCCGTAAAATGCGGCGCGCGGTCCACATATTCGCGCGGCGACGTGTCGCGGTAGAAAGCGTTCATCACTTTGGTTAACCCGCCGCTCACGCTGATGCTCCGCGTCACTTGCAAGGATGCCTTTCCTTCAACGCCCCAGGCCCGACTGGGGCCTTGGAATTCCAGCGTTCCATCGTCCGCGATATAGACCATTTCATTCGAGCGGTCAATCCAGAACAGATCGCCCGCCAACGAGAACCGCTTCCAATTGCTGGCTATGCCCGCTTCATAAAAATCGGTGGTCGCGAGCTTGGTTCCGTCGCGCCGCGCCAGAATGCTCCGCGCGTCAATGGAGGAAATGCCGCGGCCGTAGTTGGCGTGCAGCGTGACCGGCGCTCGGCGCGTTGGCGTCCACGCCAGGCTCAGCTTGGGCTGCCACCGCCCGGCTGTTTGTGGCGACGATGGATTGGCGGCCAACCGGTCCCGCACGTCGAAGCGGAACGCATCGAAGCGCAGCCCTGCCGTCGCCAGCAGTTTTCCGGCGAAAAAGCTCAGGTTCTCCTGCACGTAGCCGGCGCCGTTCGTCACGCTGGCATTGGCCGCGGTGGTCACGCCAACAGGGTCTCGCCCAATACGCGGATACAACCCCACGTTGATTTGATTCGCGTGGAAATTGCCGCCCGCGGTCAGGTAGGAATACGAATTTCCGGTTTTGTGAGGGAGCAGGTATTGGGTGTTGGCGCCCTGCATCAGGCGCGAATCATGTTGTTGAATGGCATCGCCTTGAACGGGATCGTTCAGGAAGAAGGTGAAGTTGGAATAGAGGTCGAACAGCGAGCGCGTCAGAAATCCATCCACCTTCCACACGGCGCCATTGCGCAGATCCTGCCGGAAATAGGCGCTCGCCGTCACGGCACGTATGGCGCCGCCCTCGCCGGAATCCAGGAAGCCAAAGCGGTCCAGTTCTCCAGCATCGACAAGCGAAAGCGGAATCTGCCCGGAGGAGTTGTAGCGATTGACACCGCCGTTGAACTTCATCCCTGCGCTACGCCGGTTCGCGAATCGCCGCGTAATGTTCGCCGTCAAGTTGTCTCGGCGGTAGCCCAGCGGCTTCAGAAAAGGGCCATCGGTGTGGGAGCCTTCATAGGCAAAAAACGAGTCGACGTTTTTCCAGTCCGGGCTGAAGGCGAAGAAGCCGCGTTGGGTATTGAAGGACCCGCCCTGCGCCCTTATCGTGAATTGATCGGGCAACGATTCCCGCATTCGGATATGCACAACGCCCAGGCCGCTGAAATCGCCGTACTCCGCGCTGAACGGTCCGTTAACGAGTGTGGCTTCCTGCACCAGTTCCGGCGTCAGGCTTTTCAGGCTGCCCAGGTAGCCCTGGCCGTGGCCCTGGGTGGATTGGTTCTGCTGTACGTTATCCACCAGGATTTTCATACCGCCGTTCACGCCGCCGTGATCCAGGTTGAACCCGAAGCGCCGAATCTCAATCGACTTGCCGCCCCCCTCGTGCTGCCCGGCGTTGATGCCGGCGTTCAACTGATGGAACACCTGATCGTCGCGTGAGAACAGCGTTTGTTGGAAGACCTCGTTGTTGCGGTGGTCCATGCCAGGCTCCACCGGGGCGGCCGTTATGGTGATGCTGGTATGCACCTTGGGCAGTTCAGGCTTTGCCTCCTGTCCCATCGCCGCCAGCACCCACGCTGTTAAACCGAGTTTTCGCCAAATCTGCATTCCTTGTGGAATACGAGACCATCTCGCAACCGGATTGGCGGATTGGCGAGTTATCATTACGAGATTATGCGTGCGTGTTGGTTCGCCCTAGCCGCGTTCTTGATGGTCCCGCTCTATGCGGGCGAATGGCCGCAGTTCCGCGGAATTAACAGCTCCGGCGTATCGGACGAGAAAAATTTGCCCATCCACTTCGGGCCGGACCATAACGTCGTCTGGAAAACGCCGCTCCCGGCCGGGCACTCCTCGCCGGTCTTCAGCAAGACACAAATCTTTGTTTCCGCCTACGACAAAGAGGGCATCTACCTGTTCGCGCTGGATCGTAAGTCCGGCAAGCAGAACTGGCGCAAGCCCATTCCGCGTCCGCGTGTCGCTGAGCACCACAAATCCTCCACGCCGGCCAGCCCATCTCCCGTCACCGACGGTGAGAACGTCTACGCACTCTATAACGACTTCGGCCTCATCTCTTTCGACAAAGCGGGTAACGAGCGTTGGCGTCTCGACCTGGGTCCCATCAACAATCCGTTCGGCCTGGGCACTTCCCCTGTGTTGAGCGGCAATACGCTCCTGCTCAACATCGACGCCGAAAGCGGCTCCTACTTCGTAGGCCTCAATAAAGACACGGGCAAGCAGAAGTGGCGCCGGGACCGTTCGGACTTCACGCGCGGCTTCTCTACTCCTGTTCTTTACAAGCCCGCCGATGGCCCCATGCAGGTGCTGGTGGCCGGGTCCTACTCCCTTATGGCGTACGCCGTGGAAACGGGCGAGCCCATCTGGTGGGTGAACTCGCTCACCTGGCAACTGAAGCCCACGCCTGTCATTCATGGGGACACCGTATACGTACTCGGATGGGCCGGCGGGTCCGACGAAGGCGCGCAGGAAAACGTGCCCGATTTTCCGGAAGTTCTAAAGACACGCGACACAAACAAAGACGGGAAACTGACGAAGGAAGAGATTGCCGACGACCGGCTGAGCAAGGATTGGGCAGCCATGGATCTGGACCGCACGGGGTTTGTTGAACTCCGCGATTGGAAGATGTACCAGCGGCGAAAGAAGGTAGTGAACGCTGTGAACGCGATCAAGCTCGGTGGCCGCGGCGACATGACCGACAAGAACGTGAAGTGGCGCTACTACAAATCGCTGCCCAATGTTCCTTCGCCGCTTTACTACAACGGCATTGTCTACATGACGAAAGAGGGCGGCATTATGACCGCACTAGATGCCGAGACCGGCAAAGTGCTAAAACAGGCACGGCTCACCGGCGCTCTTGGCGACTACTACGCTTCGCCCGTCGCCGCCGATGGCCGCATCTACGCCACCTCGCAAGAGGGGAAAGTGGTGGTCATCCAGCCGGGCGCGGAGTGGGAAATTCTTTCTGTCAATCCGTTGAATGAAGCCGTTAACGCCACGCCCGCCTTTGTTGACGGCCGCATTTTCATCCGCACTCACGAAAACCTTTACTGCTTTGCGAACCAATAAACCGCGAATGAAACCACTACTCTTCCTTTTCTCCCTCGCGCTGCTGGGCGCGGATTGGCCGCAGTATCGCGGGTTGAACGCTATCGGCGTGACGGCGGACCGCAACCTGCCCGTGGAAATGGGACCCGATAAGAACGTCGTGTGGAAGACGGCCGTGCCCCCTGGCCACTCTTCCCCCATTTTGGTGGGGTCGCGAATTTTTCTGACGGCCGTTGATCTGGAGGCGCTATTCACCATTGCGTATGACCGTGCCACCGGCAAGGAACTGTGGCGCCGCGAATCGCCGCGGCCGCGCAAGGAGTCGTTTCAGAAGACCAATTCCGCCGCCTCCGGCACCCCGGCGAGTGACGGAAAAATGGTGGTGAGCTTTTTCGGCGACTATGGCCTATTGGCCTATTCGGTTGACGGCAAGCCGCTATGGCAACTGCCGCTCGGACCTTTCAATAATCAGAATGGCCACGGCTCGTCCCCGGTGATTGTCGATGACATGGTGCTCATCATCTGCGATCAGGACACGGACTCTTACTACCTTGCGCTCGATAAGGCGACCGGCAAAGTCCGCTACAAAGTGGAGCGTCCGGAGACGACGCGCGGTTATGCCACGCCCTCAGTGTGGCGGCCGAAAACAGGGCCCGCGGAACTCATCGTGCCCGGTGCCTACATCACCACGTCCTATGAGTTGAAAACCGGAAAGAAGCTTTGGTGGGCGGGCGGAATGGCGTGGCAACTGAAGGGCGCGCCGGTCATCATCGGCGACCGCATGTTCCTGAACTCCTGGGAATCCGGGGGCGACACGGAGACGCCGCCGCCGGTGGAAGATTGGAACGTGGTGGCGTCGAAATATGATCGCGATGGCGACGGCAAGCTGAACGTAGAGGAGTCCGCCGGCGCGGGTTTGCGCAACGCCGCCGCCGTGGCCAACTATGATCTGAACCACGACAACTTCATGGACGAACGTGACTGGGCATTCTTAAAGCTGCACCGCCAGGCGCAAAATTCCATCATGATGATCCAATTGGGCGGGCGGGGCGACATCTCCAATACCCACGTCAAATGGCGGTACCGGAAGTCGTTGCCGAACTGTTCCACGCCGCTCTTTTACAACGATGCCGTGTGGATGGTGAAGGATGGCGGCGTGGTGACCACGCTCGATCCAGATACCGGCGCTGTGTTGAAGCAGGGCCGGATTCCGGGCGCGCTGGAACCCTATTGGGCATCGCCGGTTGGAGCCGATGGCAAAGTCTACATGGTGAGCCAGGCGGGCAAGCTCTCGGTTCTGAAGGCGCAGGGCGAATGGGAGGTGTTGAAGGTGAACGACCTTGATGACGAAGTCTTTGGCACACCCGCCATCGGGGACAATCGTCTGTACGTGCGCACCCGCACCACGCTGTACTGTTTCGGGCTGCCAAAATAGCGGCATGGAGCATACTTTTCTGCCGCTTGCATGGAACCGGGAGCCGGTGACGGCGCAACTGGCCGCCATTGGCGCTTTCGGAGAGGCAATGGGCCGGCGCCGCTCGGTGCGCGAGTTCTCCGCGGAACCGGTTCCGCTCGAACTGATTGACCGCGCGATTGCCGTCGCGGGCAGCGCGCCCAGCGGCGCCAATCAGCAGCCATGGCGGTTCGTGGTCGTGGCGGACCCGGCGGTGAAACGGGAGATCCGCCTGGCGGCGGAAGCGGAAGAAAAAGAGAACTACGAGCGCCGGTTTCCCCCCGAGTGGCTGCGGGCATTGGCGCCCTTCGGCACCGATTGGCACAAGGAGTTTCTGGAAGTTGCGCCGTACTTGATCGTGGTTTTCCGGCTCGATTTTGGTTTCGACGATGCGTCGCAGAAAGTAAAGCACTACTATGTGTCGGAATCGGTGGGGATTGCTACGGGATTCCTGCTGGCGGCGCTGCATATGGCCGGGCTCGCCACGCTCACGCATACTCCGAACCCGATGGCATTCCTGAGCCGTATCTGCGGGCGCCCGGCCAACGAGCGCCCATATCTGTTGATTCCGGTGGGCTACCCCGCCGCGGACGCACACGTGCCGGCGATCAACAAGAAGCCGTTGGACGAGATCCGGGTGTTGCTGTAATTTCGAACGCGAAGAGGAGACAATCGTCGATATGCGAAGAGTCCTGATCCTGGCGCTGGTCGCGCTGGCCTCGTGTGGAACAAAGGAAACGGCCAGCAAAGAGCCGGAAAAGAAGCGCGAAGCGGTGCAGGCGCCGGCCGTGTACAAAGTGCGGATGGAGACGACCAAAGGCCCGATTGTGGTTGAGGTACACCGGGACTGGGCGCCGCGCGGCGCCGATCACTTCTACACATTGGTTACGGAAAAGTTTTATGACGGTGTGAAGTTCCACCGCGTGGTGCGGCGCTTTGCCGCGCAGTTCGGCATTAATCCCGACCTGAAGAAGGATCAGCTCTGGCGGTCGCTCGAATTGGCGGACGACCCGGTGAAGCAAAAGAATCTGCGCGGCACGCTAACCTTTGCCATGCGCGGGCCGAACACGCGCACCACCCAGTTGTTCTTCAATCTGGCCGACAACGTATCGCTCGATAAAGACGGTTTCGCTCCGCTGGGAAAAGTGATAGAAGGTTTGGATGTGATGGATCAGTTGGCGTTCGTCTACGGGGACATGCCGCCGCGCGGCAGCGGGCCGGACCCGAAGAAGATGCAGACTCTCGGCTACAGCTATCTGGACCGGGAGTTTCCGCGGCTGGATTCCATTAAAACTGCAAAGGTGGTGGAATAACTATGGAACGCCGGCAATTTATACAGGCAACCTCGGCTGCGCTCGGTGTGACGATGGAGACGCTCGCGGCCGCGCCCATGCCCATGGCCACGCTCGGCAAGAGCGGATTGAAAGTCTCCAAGTTCACACTCGGCGGTTTTCACATGCGCGTGAAGGGCGAAGAGGAAGGGGTGAGAATCATTCGGCGCGCCATTGAACTTGGCGTGGTCATGTTCGATTCCGCCGCCAAGTATCACGATGGCGAAAGCGATGTCACTTACGGGAAGGCCATCGATAAGTCCACCCGCAAACAGATTCTGCTGATGTCGAAGGCCCAACTGCGCGATAAGAAATCGGCCATGGCGCAGTTGGAACTCACGTTGAAGCGGATGAACACCGATTATCTGGACCTGTGGGCGTGCCACGAAGTGGCGCGCATGGATGAGGTGGAAAAGATATTCGCTCCGGGCGGTTCGCTGGAAGCTTTTGTGGAAGCGAAGAAGAAGGGCATGGTGCGTCATATCGGCTTCACCGGCCACCACGATCCCGAAGTCCACCAGGCGCTGCTGAAGGGCTTTGACGGATGGGAGACCGTGCAGCACCCGGTGAACCTCATCGACCTGCACTATTTGAGTTTCATCAAATCGGTGCTGCCCGCCGTTCGCAAGAAGGGCCTGGGTTTGCTGGCCATGAAGTCGAACGCCATCGGCGGCATTACGAAGGAAAAAGTGGCGACCATTCAGGAGTGCCTGCGCTATGCCTGGTCCCACGATGTGGACACGCTTGTGAGCGGCGTGGAAACGGTGGCGCAACTGGAAGAAAACGTGCTTGCCTGCAAGACCTTCACAAAGATGTCGCGAGCCGAAATTTCAACGTTGCTGGAGCGCACATCGAAGGGGCCGATCGGAACGAAAGTAGAACGCTACAAGAAGCCGGAAAAGACGGCCATTCTGGAGTACTTCCATCCGCACGAGGACGGGGAACTGGTTTAGCGCTTTCGCAGCAGGGCGCGCGCCGGTGCTCCGTCGGCGCCCTGCAAGCGCAGCGGCAGGCAGCAGAGTTCGTACCGGCCCGCCTCCACCTGGCCCAGCACCAGGCCTTCCACCACCCAGATGCCCGCGCCCAGAATGGTGACGTGCGTTTCCACCAGGTCGTGATGGAAACCGCCGATGCTCAGGTAGTCGATGCCGATGGTCCGCACGCGCGCTTCGGCCAGCAGTTGCGCGGCGCAGTTGGCAAGGTAGACGAAGTTCTCATCGAACACATCGCCGCCATCGCGACGCGCGGAGTTTCGTGTTTTGAAAAGGAGAATCTCTCCTGCTTGGGGCGCGTGCGCGGCCAACTCGCTGGCACGAATGGCGGCCGGGTGGTCAATGGCGATCACGCGGCACGGGCCCACGGTGTCTTCGGGCCGCCAAGCGCTCATCGATACGCCCGCCGGCGTAAAATGCCGCGGCGCGTCCAAATGGGTGCCCGTGTGCGCGCTCATCGTCAGGTGGGTCAGGTTGCAACTGTCGCCGCGTTCCATATCCATCACTTGACGGATGTCCACGTACGGATCGCCCGGCCAGGTCACCATCCCGGCGCGGCAGTTCATGCTGATGTCTATCCAGCTCATGCAACCGGCACACCCGGTTTTGCCAGTCGCGCCCGGAACGCCGCAGCCTTCGCATCCCCAATGATGTTCTTCCTTTCGCCCGGGTCGCGGCGCAGATCGTAGAACTCATCGGCGCCCGTCAACTCCGGATAGTGAACGTATTTGTAGCGTTCCGTTCGGATGGCCCGCCAACTCGGCGTTTTTGGAAAGTTCGCCTCTTTGAAGTACTCGCAGAACAACTCGGTCCGTATCTTCGCGCTTGCGTTCCGCAACAGCGGGCGCATGGATTTGCCCTGTATCGCTGCCGGAATCGGCGCTCCGGCCAGGTCCAGAAACGTGGGGGCGATATCGATGTTGGCGGCCAATGCCGGAATCCGTGCGCCGGGTTTCACCAGCTTGGGATAGCGAATCACCAGTGGAATGCGGATAGACTCGTCGAAGGCCCAGCGCTTGTCGCCCAAGCCGTGCTCACGCCAGAAGTAGCCGTTGTCGCTGGTGAAGACGAAGACGGTGTTGTCCAGTTGGCCCGTCTTTTCCAATGCGGCCAACAGCGTGCCTACGCCTTCGTCGATGGAGGCAATGCAACGCAACTGATTGCGAATCAATTCATCGCCGCTGCCCCCGCCGGGTTTCACCTCGCGCAGCGCCGGCTTGTCTTTCAGGTCGTCTGTGGCGTTGGCGGCTATGGGAATGGGTTCCGTCTTGTAGAGATCTTTGTGCCGCCCGGCCGGCGTGAACGGGCCGTGAATGGCCTTGTGCCCGATATAGGCGCAGAACGGTTTTGAGCGGGTTTGCGCAATGAATCGCGCCGCGTGCGCGGAGAGGATATCGGTGATGTAGCCCGTCTCTTGCGTCTCCTTGCCGTCAACGTTCAGCGGCGGATCGTTGTAGACCCCCTGGCCCTTGAATGAAACCCAGCGGTCAAAGCCAGGCCGGGGGCTCGCATCGTTGCCCATATGCCACTTGCCGAAGTAGCCGGTCTCATAGCCCGCGGCGCGCAGCAGCTTTGGAAACGTCTCCAGCTTGTGGCTAACGGGAATGCCGGCCGGAGTGTTGCCCACGACTCCGTGCGTCTGCACATACTGTCCGGTGAGAAAACTCCCACGGCTTGGCGAACAGAGGGGCGTGGTCACGAAGGCGTTCGTGAATTGTGCGCCCTCGCGGGCCAGCCGGTCTATGTTCGGCGTCTTCAGGAACGGATGCCCGGCGTATCCGGTGGAATCCCAGCGCATATCGTCCACCAGGATGAAGACGAAGTTAGGGCGCGTGGAGGCCTGCGCGCAGAGCGGCGCGGCCAGCAGCCCGAAGGCTTGACGGCGAGTATGTGTTGGCATGTTGAGAACCGGTGTTACAGGCTCAACACCGGACACGGCGATTCTCGCACGATGGCGTAGCTGTGTGTGCGCAACCGGCCGAACAGGCTTTTGTCCAAGTGCCGTCCGAGCACCACAAGGTTGGCGCGCACCTCTTCGGCCACTTGCCGGATCACCTTCTCCGGATCGCCGGGAACGACGTGAATCGTCGCTGTCGCGCCCGCCGCGTTCACCGATTCTTCCAGCCGTTTCTTCAGCATGTGCGCCACTTCGATTCGCCACGTCGGGTCCATGTATTGCCCAGCGCCGGCGCCGTCGTCCGGGCTGGCGTGGACCACGTGCAGTTCGGCACCGAACGACTTTGCGATGCCCTCGCCGGCGGCGATCAGTTTGCTCGTCCGTTCATCGAACTCCACGGCCACCAGGACGCTCTTAATGTGTTCGGCTTCATCGGCGGGAACTTCAATGTGGGCGCCGGTAAGTACGGGGATTTGCGAGTCGTTGAGCACTTTCGCCGCGACCGATCCCAGCAGGAAGCGACGGAACGCGCCGTAGCCGTGGGTGGACAGCATAATGAGATCGGCGCCCTCTTCATTGGCGGTGCGGATGATTTCGCTCGACGGTTCGCCTTCGCGGAAAACGGTCTTTACTTTGCATCCGGTCAGGTAGATTTTGACGAAGTCTTCCAGTTGCCGTTCCAGCAGCGGCTTCTGTTGTGTGTACCAGTCCAAGACCGCCGTGGAGGGAACATCAACGCCTTCGGCCGCTAATTGGAATGGCCGCATGACATGTACGGCGACGATGGTGGCACCGTACTGTTTGGCCATGATCCGTGCGTGAGCCGCCGTGCCGGCGGAGCGGGCGGAAAAATCAACGGGCAGGATGATTGTCTTTGGAGTGATCATAATGTGCCTCGGGGTAACTTCTCCCGCTTTCACACTACGCCCTATACACCCAAAAGGGAAGGGGGCGCGGCGCTGCTCCGCGTCGCGCCTATGACCCGCGAGATCGCAACTGCGCGCACGCCGGTATCACTTGTGTCGCCATCGCCGCCACCCTTCGAGTCCCGCTTCTTACCGGCGGGACTGCCAATGTGCAAACGTTCTCGGTCGCGCGCCTACTTCGCGTCGCGCCAGTTGGCGCCTTCGCCCACCTCCACAACCAGCGGGACGGCCAGTTCGCGTACGCCCTCCATCACACGTTTCACCATCGCTCGCAGTGTTTCCACTTCGGCCGGCGGCGCCTCGAATACAAGCTCGTCGTGCACCTGCAGGATCATTTTCGATTCCATTTCCGCAGCCCGCAATTCGCTGTGGATCTGAATCATGGCGACCTTGATCAGGTCCGCCGCCGTCCCTTGCAACGGTGTGTTCACGGCCGTTCGCTCAGCGAACCCGCGCACGTTCGGGTTCTTCGAGGTCATGTCGGGGATCGGCCGGCGCCGGCCGTAGAGCGTCTCCGCATAGCCGGTCTGGCGAACATGGGCAATCGTATCGTCGATGAACTTCTTCACGCCGGCGTAACGGGCAAAGTAGCTGCGGATGTACTTTTCCGCTTCATTGCGAGGTATGCCGAGCGCCGATGCCAGCCCGAATGAGGTTTGGCCGTAGACGATGCCGAAGTTCACGGCCTTCGCGGCGCGGCGCATTTCCGGCGTGACCAGCATCGGTGACGCGCCAAATACCTCTGCCGCGGTCCGCGTGTGAATATCTTCGCCGTTCCGGAACGCGTCCACCAGCACCTCATCAAGCGACATGTGTGCCAGCAGACGCAATTCGATCTGCGAGTAGTCCGCCACCACCAGCTTCCAGCCGGGCCGAGGCACGAATGCCGCCCGAATTTCCCGGCCGAGCTCCGTTCGCACCGGGATGTTTTGCAGGTTTGGATTGATGGAACTGAGACGGCCCGTCGCGGCGCCCGTCTGGTTAAAGGTTGTATGAACCCGGCCCGTAACGGGACGCACCAATTGCGGCAGTGCGTCCACATACGTGCCGCGCAGCTTCACCAGTCCCCGATATTCCAGCACGCGCGCACACACCGGATGGTCCGCGGCTAATGACTCAAGAACATCCGCCGCCGTGGATAGCTGCTTCCCTTTTGTTCTGCCGGCTGGCGCCAGCCCCATCTCTTCAAACAAAACCTTGCCCAATTGTTGTGGCGAGTTGATGTTGAACTCGTGGCCCGCCAGGCCGTGGATCTCCGCCGTCAGCCGGTCGATTTCGGCCAGCATCCGTTCGCTCATGCGGCCCAGTTGTTCGGAATCGATGCGGACGCCGGTGCGCTCCATGTCCGCCAGCACGGGTACCAGCGGCAGGTCCATTTCCCGGTATAAGGCTTCGAATGGTGATACGTCGAGCTTTTCGGCCAGGCGCAGGGTCAGGTCGGCGCGTTGATCAGCACGGGCTCCCGGTTTCTTGCCGAGGTATACCTGGCACATGGAATCGAAGGCCGCGTTACCGCCATCGGCGGTGAGCAGAAAACATTCGAGCATCACATCCCGTGTGACGCCGTGCAGGTGCGGGTGCGTGGCCAGCAGCGCCTTCCAGTCGTGAACGATCTTGGCCGCTTCGGAGCCGAGAAACGCGGCCCCATTCGGCTCCGTGGACGAACGCGCCACGCCCGGCCGGATGGCGACTCCGATGGCGCCGTCAAACGCCGCTACCGCCACCGGTGTTGCTCCAGCGGCGAACGCGGCCAAGTCGTCCACCTGGCCATAGTCTTCCACTGTTTCGTCGGGCGCCTCCCCCAGATCGCGAAGGAAGGTGAAGAACTCCAACTCGCGGTAGACGGCCTCCAATGCGGTCCGGTCCGGCTCCCGCGCGGCTAGATCTTCCAGCTTCACCCCCAAGGGAACGTCGGTGGCGATGGTGGCCAGGCGCTGGCTCATCTCCAGCACCGCTCGTCCTTCTTCGATGCCGGCACGCTGCTTCGGCTTCAAGTCGCCCAAATGTTCCAACATCCCGGCAACCGAGCCGTATTTTTCCAGCAGTTCGGCGGCGCCCTTCTTCCCGATTCCCGGAACACCCGGAATGTTGTCCACCGAATCGCCAACCAGGGCCAGAAAATCGGCAATCTGCTCCGGCCACACTCCCATGAAGTCCTTCACACCCTGGCGGTCGTAAACGGCATCGTCTTTGGCCGGGTTTAACATGGTGACGCCGCCGCCCACCAACTGCAGCATGTCCTTGTCGCTGGAGACGATTACCGCCTCCATACCTTCCGCGCGGGCCTGCACCGCCAGCGTGCCGATAACATCGTCGGCCTCGTAGCGTTCATATTCGAGTACCGGAATCCGCATCGCTTCCAGCAGGCGCTTCACCAGCGGGATCTGTTCCAGCAGTTCCGGCGGCGTTTCGGCCCGGTTGGCCTTATAATCTGTAAACTCTTCGCTGCGGAATGACGGCCCCAGGCTTTCGTACACTGCGGCCAGATACTCCGGCTGGTAGGTTTGGCGCAGCTTCTTCACCATATTGTGAAGGATGAAAACCGCTTCGGTGGAAATCCCGGTGGAGGTTCGCATGGGGGGCGCACCCATGCGCGCCCGGGCATGGAAGGCCCGGAAGATGAAGCCAAAGGTGTCGATCAAGAAGAGGCGCGCCATAATGCATTGATTCTACTCCTGCGTGTCAATGCTGCCATTCGCGAGCGGGGAAACTGTGTCAATATAGACACAAAACGTGGGCGTAAACTCTTCTTTATCAATCGTTTACAATTTTTGGAATATTTGGTATTCTGACACTTGGCATCGACAGCACCGCAGGAGACACCTCTTGTACTTTGAACAAACGGTTGCCCGCCCGGTTTCGATTTCCGGGGTGGGATTGCATCACGGAGTTCCTGTAACCATCAAGATTCGCCCCGCTCCCGCCGGTACGGGCGTTGTCTTTATCCGGACGGACCTGCAGAATTTTTCGCTGCCTGCGTCGTGGCAGCACGTGGCCCGGGTGTCCTACGCGACGAGTCTAATGCGCCAGGGCGTGTTGATTTCCACGACGGAGCACCTGCTTTCGGTGTTGTATTCCTCGGGAATCGACAATTGTTGGATCGATATCGACAACCTGGAAGTGCCAATACTGGACGGCAGCGGCGCGCCGTTTGTGGAGTTGCTGCGGGACGCCGGTGTGGTGCAGCAGAAGCGGCGGCGGCGCTATCTTCGTGTACGCAAACCAGTTACGCACGTTCATGGGGATAAGCGCATCACGCTGTTGCCGGCCGACACCTTCTCCTTGCACTGCGACATCTTTTTTCCCCATCCGCTGGTGGGCCATCAGACGATGGAGATGGAACTGACGCCGGAAAACTACGCCGCCGAGATCGCCCCGGCGCGGACGTTCGGGTTTGAACATGAGCTGGACGCGATGCGCGACATGGGGCTTATCCGCGGGGCATCGCTGGAGAACGCGGTTTGCTTTACTCCGGATAAAGTATTGAATCAAGGTGGGTTACGCTTTCCTGACGAGCCCTGCCGGCACAAAATTCTGGACCTGATTGGCGACCTGGCGCTGATCGGCCGTCCGCTGCTGGGCCGGGTGATCGCCGAGCGGGCGGGCCATGCGATGCACGCCGCGCTGGTGAGCCGGATTATGCAGGATCCCTCGTTGTATGAAGTGTTTACGCTGGAAGCGCCAGCGTTTGCCGGCGCGGCGATGGCCGTTTAGTTTGCCGTGCGTCATATCCCTAACGTATTGACGGTATTGCGGATACTCGCGACGCCGGTGATCCTGGAGCGGATTTGGGCGCGTGATCTGGACACGGCGTTGATCCTGTTTTTCTTGTCGGGAATGACGGACACAATCGATGGCACACTGGCCAGACGGTTCGGATGGTCGTCGAAATTTGGCGCATTTATCGACCCAATTGCGGACAAAACGCTACTAGTAAGCGTTTACATGCTGCTTGGAGCGCGCGATTTCATGCCTTTTTGGGTGGTTTCGGTGGTCATTGGGCGGGATATTTTGATCCTGCTGGCGGCTGGGATTCTGAAATTGACCGGATGGGTAGGGGAATTTCCGCCGTCGGTGTTCGGGAAGATATCGACGCTGGCGCAGTTGTTGACGGCCGGCGCGATCCTTTTGCGGTGGCCGGCGGAACCTGCGCCGTTCTTTTACGCAACGGCGGCGATGGCTTTCTTGAGTTTTGGGCACTACGGGTATCAAATCTGGCGAAAGCTGAATTGACCTTACCCTAAAGGGGCGGTAGTCTTAGAGGTGAGAAGGTTTCAGGCGATGCGCTATACGCCCTCCAGACAGTACTTGACCGCTGGACTCGTATCCGCCGCGCTCGCGGTGGTTTCCGCCGTGTTCGCGACGGAGTGGATTATTGCGCTCGTGGGGGCGGTGCTCTTCTTCCTAAGCGCTACGGCGGTGATGCTATTGGCGTTCCGTCCGACGATTGAGATCCAGGAGCAGTTTCTGGTTGTTGGAAGGCGGGCGATTCCGTGGGTGGACGTGCGGCGGGTTGACCGGACGGGGTGGATTTCGCCGCTGGCGGTGTTTGTCACGCTGGTGAACGATGAACGGATTTTGCTGATCTACCCGGGGGACCTGGATGCGGCGAACTCGTTGCTGCGGCATATCCGGCGGAATTCGCGGGAAGCGCTGATCGATGGCATTCCGTGGTTACAGTTCTGGGGCGAGACCGCGCCGGTGGTGGCGGAGAAGAAAGAGCAGAGCGCGCCGAAGTATCAATTGTTGCGGTCGGAAGACGAAGCGGAAGTACAGCGGTTATTCCAGGTGCTGAAGACGGTGGGCCATTTGGACACGCGCCAGTCTTCTGACGAGAAGTAGACTTTGCGCCGCTGGTTGATGGCCGCCGCCCTGACCGGGGTTGTGGCGTATCTTTTTCCGGCTCCGTTCCTGGCGCCGCTTGGCGCCTATCTGGTGCAGGCGGAAGAACCCGTGCGATGTGATTGCCTGTTCGTGCTCGGCGGGGATAGCCGCGGGCAGAGGATAATGCGGGCGGCGGAGTTGTACCGGGCTGGGATGGCGGGGCGGGCATTTGTCAGTGGTCCAGAGGGGAATTACGGGTTCACGGAGGATCAACTGGCGATCCCCTTTGCGCGGAAGAATGGGGCGGCGGACGTGCCGTTTGAGGGGCTGCCGAATAAGGCGAAATCGACGGAGAGCGAGGCGAGGGAGGCCGGGCCACGGTTGAAGGCGGAGGGATGCCGTTCGGTGCTGGTGGTGACGAGCGATTTCCATACGCGGAGAGCGGGCCGGATTTTGCGCCGGGAGTGGCCTGACCTGCAGGTGCGGATGGCGGCGGCTCCGACGGCCGATTACGACGCAGCGCGATGGTGGAAGGACCGGAACTACCAGAAGACGTTTTTCTTTGAATGGACGAAAACGGTGGCGGACTGGATCGGGCTGTAGAGAATGCGCGACTCGATCCAATTTCTGTGGCCCTATCTGCGACGGCACTGGCGGGCATTGGCGTTGGGTTTTGGGGCGTTGATCCTGAAAGATCTGCTGGGGGTGTCGGTCCCATTAGTGGTGCGGCGCGGGGTGGATGCGCTGGAGGCTGGGGGCGGATGGCAGGGCGCGGGCCCGTTCGCGCTGCTGTTGCTGGCGGTTTCGATGGCGAAGGGGGTCTTCCAGTATTGGATGCGGCGGATTCTGATCGGCGTCTCGCGGGACGTGGAGTACGACTTGCGGAACGACATCTACGGGCATTTGGCGCTGTTGTCGCGGGACTTTTATGGGAAGTATCCGACGGGGGATATCATGGCGCGGTCGACCAACGACCTGGGCGCGGTGCGCATGATGGCTGGGCCGGGGTTGATGTATTGGACGGAAACGACGCTGACCTTTGTGCTGGCGGCGATGGTGATGTTCACGGTGGATGTGCCGCTAACACTGGCGGCGCTGGCGCCGGCGCCGGTGATCAGCCTGTTGGTCATTTTCTACGGACAGCGAATTCATGCGCGGTTCGAGGAGATTCAGAGCGTATTTAGCGGCATCAGCAGCCGGGTGCAGGAATCGATCAGCGGGATGCGGGTGCTGCGGGCGTACCGGCAATCGGAGGCCGAGTTGCTGAACTTTGAGAGGCTGAACCAGGACTTCATCCATCGAAACCTGGAACTGGTTCGCACGACGGGAGTATTTGAGCCGCTGTTGCACGCGATGATTGGCGTGACGTTTCTGATTGTGCTGTGGGTGGGAGGCATGCGACTGATGGCGGGGAGCATTACGTTGGGGAGCTTCGTGATGTTCCAGACCTATATGGGAATGCTGATCTGGCCGATGATCGCGATGGGCTGGGTGATAAACCTGATGCAGCGGGGAACGGCGTCGTTGGGGCGCATCCGGGAGATGCTGCGCCATGAGCCGTCGATAGGGGCGCCGGCCGACGCTTTGCGGCCAGCGGCGCTGCGAGGGGAGATTGAATTTCGCGGGGTGCGGTTGGGGTACGCGTCGGGTGAGGCGCTGCGGGGTATCAATTTGAAAATTCGGGCGGGCGAAACGGTGGCGCTGGCGGGGCATACGGGTTGCGGGAAGACGTCACTGGTAAACCTGACGCCACGGTTGTTCGATCCGACTGGCGGAGTTGTGCTGGTGGACGGCGAGGATGTGCGGAGGTACGATCCGGCGACATTGCGGCGGCACATTGCTGTGGTGCCGCAGGAGACGTTTCTGTTTTCGATGACGGTGGGCGAGAACATCGCGCTGGGCGTGCCGGACGCGGAGCGGGATTCGATTCTGCGGGCAGCGAGGATTGCGGGATTGGAACCGGACCTGGCGGCGATGCCGGAGGGGCTGGATACAATGGTGGGTGAGCGCGGGCTGACGTTGAGCGGGGGGCAGAAGCAGCGGACGGCGATTGCGCGCGCAGTGTTGCGCGAGCCGTCGATTCTGATTTTGGACGATGCGCTGGCGAGCGTGGACACGGTGACCGAGGAGCGGATTCTGCGTGAGTTGACTGGGGTGATGCGAGGACGGACTACGTTGCTCGTATCGCACCGGGTATCGACGATGCGGAACGCGGACCGGATTGTGGTGCTGGCGAAAGGGGAGATCGCCGAGCAAGGGACCCATGCGGAGTTGTTGGCGCTGGGAGGGCTTTATGCGCAGTTGGTGCGGCAGCAGCAGTTGGAGGAGGAGTTGGAGAGTTTGTAGGGGTGATTGGTGAGGTTGAGGTGGCGGCTGGGGGCGGGTGGTTTGCGCGTGGTTGGACGGGCGTTGATCGTGATTGTGGGGGTGAATTGGATGGTTTTTGGGGACGGCGGCGCTTTCTGCCGCCGTCCCCGCTTGCCCGGCTAGAAGGTGTACTTCAGCGCCAACTGAATGTCACGCGGGTCCGTGCGCGTGCCGCCGATGACACCATAGGTCGCCGTGCGGAGCGTGGTTCCGGGTTGTCCCCAGTTGGGATGGTTGGGCGCGTTGAAGACTTCGAAACGGAACTCCAGACGATGGTTTTCCGTGATGGCGAAAGCCTTGTTCAGCGAGGCATCGATGTTGATAATGCCAGGGCCGGTGATGGTGTTGCGGTTCGAGTTTCCGAAGCGATACTCGGTCGGCAACTGGGCCGGGAGGTTCATGCCGATGCGGTCCACGAAGGCCGCCGTGTTGAACCAACGAGTGGGGTCCTGGTTGCCGCGGCCGAGATTCGGGCTGATGCCCGTCGCGTCCGGATAGCAGCCGGTGCCCCCATTCTGAATGACACCGCCACCGCAATAGGCCGTGGCCGGGAAGCCGCCCTGCAGCGTGAAGATGCCGCCGAGCTGCCAGCCGCCCAACAACAGATTGGCCGTCTTGCCGATGCCGCCGCCAAACCGCTTGCCCTTGCCGAAGGGCATTTCATACAGGAAGCTCGATGTCCAACGATGCCGGAAATCGAAAGCCGACAAACCACGCTCGCGGCGGAGATTGTTCTGGTCCGTCGAGGTGAGCGTGTCGCCATCGGTGGTGCGGATGCCGGAGCCATTGTCGATGGACTTCGCCCAGCTATAGGAACTCAACAGGGTGAACCCGTTGTTGAATCGGTGGGTGAACTTCATCTGCAGGGCATGGTAGGTGGAATGGGACGGCGCGTGCATCACCTGCACGTTGCCGAGAGACGGGAACGGGCGGCGGGCCTGGATGTCGCCGGGACCGGGAGTCGGGTCGTTATAGCTGGACAAGCGGCGGAGCTTGTTGCCGGCCGAACCGAGATAGGCGATCTCGAAGCTCATGTCCTTGGAGATTTCGCGCTGGACGTTGAACGTCCACTGGCTGACGTAGCTAGTGGGCTCGTTCCAGGTGTTGGCGAGGATGAACGTGGGCGCGCCGGTGATGGAGAAGGGCCGCTGGAAGCTGAGGTTAGGCACCAGAGTATTGGCGGCTTCGTTGCGGCGGATGGTGAAGGGCGCGTTGCGAACAACGTCGAAGACGGCGTTGCCGATGTCGCGGACATAATAGAGGCCGCCGGAGGCGCGGACGACGGTTTTGTCGTTCAGGGCGTAAGCGAATCCTGCACGGGGGGCGAAATCGTTCCAATCGGCACGGGTGGCGCGGCGGCCAAAGCGGCCATCGCGGACATAAGGGATCGTGGCCGGGAGGCGGAATGGCGGGTTGCCGGCATAGGGATCGCCTTCGCCGGCGCGGACGAAGGTCAAGGGAACGGAGTGATCCCAGCGGAAGTCGATGTTGACGATGGCGTCGTGCTTATCGAGATAGGGCGGTTCGGCTTCCCAACGAAGGCCAAGGTTTAGGGTGAGTTTCTTGGAGACCTTCCAGGTGTCCTGGAAATAGAGTCCGGCGTAGGTATTGCGGAAGTTGGCGATGGGGGCGCCGACCTGGCCTTCGGAGTTGTTCATGATGCCGAGGACACCATCGGCAATCGAGTTGCCGGTGTACTGGCCGGAAAAGCTGAAACGACCGCGGGGGACGACGGCGCCGACCTGGTTGTAACGAAGCCGGCGAGTGTCGCCGCCAAACTTAAAGGAGTGGCGGCCGCTGGTCCAGGAGAAGTCGTCCTTGATTTGGAAAGTGGTGTTGTAGTTGACGAAGGGGCAATCGTTACATTCGCCAATGGCGGAAAAGCCCGTGAACTGGAAGACGGGAATGCCCCAGAAGAGAGGGATGGAGGTGTCGATATCGGGAATGCCAAGGTCCCTTACGATATTGGAGGTATTGGCGCGTTGCTGGATGTTCTGGCTGACCATGCGGTTGACGCCGAGGCGGAGTTCGTTGACTTTGTTGGCGCCGATGAGCCGAGTATTGGCGAGAACGGCTTGCCAGGGATCGACAAGGACGTTGTTGCCCATGTCGGCCGCCAGCAAGGGCGCGTAAGTGGAATCAGCGGCGAGAGAGTAACGGAAGAACCAGGTGGAGTTAGCCGATTCGTTATAGTCGAGGCGGCCGAAGTACTGGTTGTTGTTCTGGCGGCGGCCTTCGTTGTTGATGTAGTTATTGGCGCCGGCGAGGTTGGGCGCGGGAATAAACTGGCTAAACATCTTGGCCGAGATAGGGTTGACGCGGCTGGCCGGGATGATGTTATTCGGGAAGGGCGTTTGACTGACGATTTGATTGTTAGCGATAACGCGGGTGGAGGGGTCGTTGATGCGGGCGGCAAGGGCGGTGAAGTCGCCGGTGCGGTACGCAAGCGGGGCAACGACACCGGTTTGGGTGAGAGCCTTGCGTTCCTTAAGCGCGTCCCAGGAGAACATCCAGAAAAGTTTGTTCTTGACGAGGGGGCCGGAAACGGTGAGGCCATACTGGTTGCGCTTGAAGGGCGGGATAGGCTGATTGCCGCGGTCGAAGTAGTTCTTGGCGTCGAACTCGGAGTTGCGGAGGAACTCAAACGCGGCGCCGTGAATTTGATTGGTGCCGGACTTTGTGGAGACGTTGACCTGGGCGATAGCGCGGCCGTACTCGGCGCCGAAGGTGCCGGCTTCCACTTTGAATTCGGCGAGAGCGTCGATGGAGGGGAGGAAGAGGTAGGTGTTGAAATTCGGGTCCGTGTTCTCCATGCCGTCGAGCGAGTAGTGGTTGTAGTGAACGCGCTGGCCGGAGACATTGAGCGAGAAGGCATTGCGCTGGCCGCCCATGCGCTGCTGGCCCTGCGAAGAGGCCGGGCCGTTGGTGGTGGCGCCGGGGATGAGCGAGGCAAGCTGGAGATAGTTGCGGCCGTTGAGAGGAAGCTCGACGATGCGTTTGTTTTCGATAACGGTGCCGATTTCGGTGGTTTCCGTCTGCAGGAGCGGGGCGCCGCCTTCGACGCGGATAGATTCGGCGACGTTGCCGACCTGGAGCGTGGCATCGATACGGGCGGTTTGACCGACCTGGAGTTCAAGGCCTTCGCGGATCTGTTTCGGGAACCCTTTGGCCTCGATGGTGAGGGTGTAGACGCCGATGGGAACGGCGTTGAAAGCGTAGACGCCCTCGGCGTTAGTGGTGAGGGTACGGTTGAAGCCGGTGGCGGCGTTGGTTAGGTTGATGGAAGCGTCGGCGATGACGGCTCCCGAAGGGTCGGACACGGTGCCAGTTACGTTAGCGGTTGGCGCCTGGGCGAATACAGAGCCCAAAGCGATTAGGGACAGCGCGGCGAGGCGCGCGAGATTAACCATGGTCCGTGAGTTTTATCAAATTGGTGGAGGGGTCGTCAATTTGGGAACATGGAGTGGTGGAGTCTACGAACGAGTGGATGAGCCCGAGACGGCTCGTGACGTTGGGGCTGCTGATCGGGTCGTTCATGGGGTCCATGGAGGCGACGGTGGTGGCGACGGCGATGCCGACGATTGTGGGGCAACTGGGCGGACTGAACGTGTACGGCTGGGCGTTTTCGATCTACGTGCTGGCGTCGAGCGCGGGGATACCGGTGGCGGGGAAGCTGAGCGACATCTTCGGGCGGCGGATTGTCTACGCGTGGTCCATGGCGTTGTTTTTGGCGGCGAGCCTGTTGTGCGCGGTGGCGCCGACGATGCTGTGGCTGATCGTTTTCCGGGCGCTGCAGGGGCTGGGGGCGGCGGGTTTATTGCCGCTGGCGATCATCATGATCGGGGACATGTTCACATTCCAGGAGCGGGCGCGAGTGCAGGCGCTGTTCAGCGGGGTTTGGGGCGTTTCGAGCATAGCGGGGCCGCTTTTCGGCGGGTTTTTGGTGGACAAAGTGGGATGGCCGGCGGTGTTCTATGTGAACGTTCCGTTCGGGCTGTTGTCGGCTTGGCTGGTTTGGCACTGGTGGGTAGACCACCATGAATTGGCGGCAGGCAAGCCGCACATCGATTATCCAGGAGCGATTGCGGTGTCGGCGGCAGCGATCGTGCTGTTGTTGGCGCTCGTGGACGCGGTGAGCGTGCAAGGGGCGGGCCTGTTGGCGGTGGCGATGGGGCTCGGGTATGTGGCGTTCCGGGTGGAGAAGGCGAGCCCGGACCCGATCATCCCGGTCAGGCTTTTTCATTGGCGGCTGTTCTCGGTATCGATTCTGCATTCGCTGGTGATTGGCTGGTTGTTGAACGGG
The DNA here is from genome assembly GCA_016789905.1 of Bryobacterales bacterium. Lineage (GTDB taxonomy): Bacteria > Acidobacteriota > Terriglobia > Bryobacterales > Bryobacteraceae. Next base: position 49,703 of record JAEUQC010000153.1, read on the forward strand.
GTGACGGCGTATGTGCCGTTGTTCGTGCAGGAGGTGCAGAAGGGATCGGCGACGGAGGCGGGGGCGGCGCTGAGCCCGATGCTGTTGGCGTGGGTGACGGCGAGCACGGTATGCGCGCGGCTGATGTTGAAAGTGGGATACCGTCCGCCGGCGATTGGCGGGATGGCGGGTGCGATTGCGGGTAGCCTGCTGCTGGCGATGATGACGGCGACGAGCCCGCGGTGGCTGCTGCTGAGCGCGATGCTGGTGATGGGCGCGGGCTTTGGTTTCACGGTGCCGGCGGTATTGATCGCGGTGCAGACGACGGTGGAGCGGCAGAGCATGGGGGCGGCGACGTCGATGATTCAGTTCTCGCGGTCGATGGGCGGCAGTATTGGAGTAGGCGTGATGGGCGCGTTTTTGAATTGGGAAGTGAAGCGGACGGGGCTGGCGGTGGCGCTGGAGCGAACGTTTTGGGTGGCGGGGGTGATGACGGTGCTGGGGTTGCTTATCACGCTGTCGGCGCCGGTGATATCGGCGGAGGAGATGGGGCGGAGGCGGTAGGGGAGGGCGCGGTTGCTTCCACTTCCTGAGGGCTGGTAGAGTTCACGGAATGGCTCTTGCACAACGACAGATGAGCCGCCGGGCGATGTTGATGGCGGCGGCGGGCGGAGTGGCTTGGGGGCAATCGGGGCACGCCGTCTCGGACCGTGTCGTGGAACGGCTGAGGGCGCGGCCGTCGTTTCAGATTTCGGTGGACGTGGGTACGCTAGAGCTCGGACTGGCGGTGGCGAACGCCGGAGTGTTGGGCGGGGTGGATATCATTGAGATGGGGACGCCGCTGCTAAAGACGCAGGGCGTGGCGAACGTGGTGCCCGCGTTTCGCAAGCGGTTTCCCGACGCGCTGTTGCTGGCCGATATGAAGACCATGGACGGAGGCGGCGGCGAAGCGCGCAGCGTGTTCGCCGGGGGCGGCAACATCCTCGATTTCCTGGCGATGGCCGGGGTGGATACGGCAAAGGCGATCTGCGCGGTGCGGGATGAGTTCCGGCGCGAGGGCGGGGAGTTGCCGCGGCTGGTGTTTGCCGACATTATGGTGCCGCAACAGGGTCCGGCGAAGGTGGCGGGGGAGGTGGCGCTACGGATGGTGGAGGCAGGTGTGGACGCCGTCGGCATTCACCTGCAATCGGACGCGCGCCGCGTGAACCCGAAGCTGATTGCTGATGACTATCTGGGGGATGTGGCGCGGGCGGTACATGAGAAGATCGGGAAAGCCGTTCCCGTTCAGGTTGTTGGCGGGCTGAGCATTGCGCAGGCAAAGCGGCTGGCCAAAGCCGGGCTGCGCGCCTTTGTTATTAGCGGGAACTTGGGCCTGCCGGACAGTACCGCGCGTTACAATCTGCCGCCATCGGAGATCCAGCGGTTGATCTCCCATTTCGTGCGGGAAGTCTCCGGCGATTGACCGACGAATTAGCGGAAGCGGCAGTAACTTGACGGCGGGGTGGCTATTTCGATATGAGATAGCGCACCCTTATGAAGATATTCGCGCTGTTGCTCTGTTCGCTGGCGCTTTTGGCACAGGCCGATCGCGGATTATTGACCGGATCAGTGGCAGATGCGGGCGGAGCCCCGATTGTGGCGGCCAATGTAGTGGCGACGCATGTGGAGACGCGGACGACGTTCCGCGCGACATCGGGAGAGACGGGTGAATTCAACATTCCGTCGCTGCCGGTAGGGGCGTACCGGGTGGTGGTGGAGCATCCAGGATTCAAGTCGTCGGTCCATTCGAACGTTCGCGTGGAGGCGGGCGCATCGGCACGGGTGGCGGCGAAGCTGGAAGTGGGCGAGGTGCGGCAGACGGTGGAGGTGCGGGAGAGCGGGGCACAACTACAGACCGACAACGCCAAGATACAGAACACGATGAGCGACCGGATGATCGAGGCGCTGCCGACGGTGATGTCGGACAATATGCGGAGCCCATTCGACCTGGCGGCGATCACGGCGCAGGTGAACGGCGGGGACCAGGACTTCCGGATAGGCGGGGGGCAGGCGGGAGCGTTCGGGGTGCAGTTGGACGGAGCGTCGGCGGGGACGAACAGGGCGGGATCGACGCTGTGGGCGGCGGTGAATGCGCCGTCGCTGGACGCGATCACGGAGTTTGCGGTGGAGACGAACGGATTCAAGGCGGAGTTCGGCCGGGCCGGGGGCGGGCTGGTGAGCTTCGTGTCGAAATCCGGCGGGCGGCAGTACCATGGAACGCTTTTCGACTTTGTGCGGAACAACGCCTTTGACGCGCGCGGGTTCTTCAACCGGACGACGCCGGTGTACAGGCAGCACGATTTTGGACTGACAGCAGGCGGGCCCGTACAGATTCCGAAGTTATACAAGAAAAAAGACAAGACCTTCTTCTTTTTTAGCTATGAAGGGTTCCGGAACCGGGTGGGCGGGAACACGAACGTTTCGGCGCTGCCGCCGGCGGAGTTCTTTCAGGGCGATTTTCGAAACGCGGTGAGCCGGACGCGGGCGGCGGATGGGAGTTACATCCGGTACAACATATTTGACCCTTCGACGACGCGGTTTGACGAAGGGCAAAGAAACTACGTACGCGACCCGTTTCCGAATAACATGGTGCCGGCGGCGCGGTTCGACCCGATTTCGAAAAAGCTGGTGGACATTGCGGCGCCGCAGATGAAATCGAACCGGACGGACGTGATTCCGGGCACGCCGGAATACTGGCTGGAGAACTACTACCAGCAGGGGACGACGGTGAACCCGAATGATAAATGGAGCTTGAAGTTCGACCATGTGCTGACCGATATGCATCGCCTGTCGGCCTATTTCGCCTACAACAAGCGCCAGGGGATTCCAGGGCCGGGCGGGCCGCCGGGCATTCCGGGGACGATGAACCCGTATCAGGTGTTGACGGATACATCGCCGGTTTACCGGGGCAGTTGGGACTGGACAATTTCGTCGAAGTTACATAACCGGTTTTACTTTGGGATCAATCAGTTCAAGGATTCTAACTTTCCACTCACCGAGGGAGGGAACTGGAAAGACAAGATATGCATTCCGGGGGTGCCGGACTGCGACCGGAACCTGCCGATCATCCAACTGGTGGACTTTCCGACGTGGGGCGGGAACGGATTCAACGGAAGCGAGAACCCGGTGTATTCGTTCAACGACGACCTGAGTTGGACGCGGGGAAAGCATATTTTCAAGATGGGCTACCTGTTTGAGTACGCGCCGTATGTCGGCTTGGGGCAACAATCGGGAGCGGGGACGGTGGGATTCACAACAGCAATGACGGCGCTGCCTGCGCAGGGGAACCGGAATTTGGGCGGCGGGGTGGCGTTCGCTTCGTTTTTGTTGGGCCAGGCGGGTGCGACGACGATTCACACGCCGCGGCGTGTGGGCATGTTGTGGCGCTATAACGCGATGTATTTTCAAGACGACTGGCGCGTAAATTCGCGGCTGACGATCAACCTGGGATTGCGGTACGAGTTCAACATGCCGGCTTTGAACGATGGCGATAAGTGCGCCGACTTTGACCCGTCGGTGCGGAACCCGGGCGCGAATGGACTGCCCGGGGCGCTGGTGTTCTGCGGGGTGGGAGAAGGCCGGATTGGGCGGCGCTCGATACCGCCGGGATGGTACGGAGGGTTTGGCCCGCGGTTCGGATTATCGTACCGGTTCGCGCCGAAGACGGTGCTGCGGATGTCTGGCGGGGCGTCGTTTGCGCCGGTGAAATCGGTGGGCGGATCGGCGCATTTCCAGGGGTTTTCGCAAATTTTGACGTTCCCGGACCAGACGGGCGGGATAGAGCCGGTGTTTCAATTGAGCCAGGGCGTGCCGCCGTGGCCGAAGCCGCCATTCATTGATCCGACTTTCAGCAACAACGCCGATGTGGACTGGTGGCAGGGGCAGGAGGCCAACCGGTTGCCGCAGATGTGGTCCGGGTCGTTTACGATTCAACGGGAGGTGCTGAACCAGACGCTGCTGGAAGTGGGTTATAGCGCGATTATCGGCACCCATTTGATCGGGAACCTATTGAACTACAACCAGGTAAACTACAGCGATTTGCCAGCGGCGGCGAACATGTTCACGGCAAGCGGGCGGGCGCTGCTAAACACGACGTTTGGAAACGCGAACCGGCTGGTGTACAACGCAGGGTTCAATAAGCCATATCCGAGCTTTCCGGACAACTTGACGCTGGCGCGGGCGCTGCGTCCGTTCCCGCAGTACAACAACATCAACACGGGCAGCGGCGGGGACCACAGCGGGCATTCGAGCTATCACTCGGCGATTGTGAAAGTGACGCGGCGGTATGCGTCGAACCTGATGGTGGACGCCTCGTATGTGTTCAGCAAGATGTTCACGGACACCGATTCGGTATGGGGAAGCGGGGCGGCGATGGACCACTTCAACCGGCGGCTGGACAAGGCGCTATCGAACAGCGACCGGACGCATGAGGCAAAGGTGAACTATGTGTACGAGCTGCCGATTGGACCTGGGAAGAAGTGGCTGAAGCGCGGGTTTGTGTCGCAGGCGATTGGGGGGTGGCGGATTGGGGCGGTACACCGCTATGCGTCGGGGACGCCGCTGGCGTTTACGGGGCAATTTGGATTTCCGGTGGGCGGGAACCGGATCACGATTGACACCTATGAGGGCTGGCGGGCGCCGATTGCGGGGGAGAAGTTCGACCCGGCGGTGGACCGGTATTTCCAACCGGCGACGGTGGCGAGTTGGAATGGGGACACGGCGACGGTGACGACACAGGGCTGGTTTCCGGTGCAGCCGCGGGACCGGCTGGGGAACATGACGCGCAACAATCCGAAGATGCGGAACTTCCCGATTTTCAACGAGAACATATCGCTGGCGAAGACGTTTACGATGTCGCAGGAACACCGGCGGACGCTGGACTTGCGGTTCGAAGCGTTCAACCTGTTGAACCGGACGCAATTTGCGACGCCTGGGACGAGCCTGAGCGACGTGGCGAACTTCGGACTGGTGCGGAACCAGGCGAATACGCCGAGGCGAATGCAGTTTGCGGTGAAGGTGAACTGGTAGCTGTCTAAACGTTGGCGGCGCGCCAGAGAGCGGCGACGGTTAAGAGAGAGTGCGTGATGGAAACCGCCAGGGCGCGGAGGCCGACGTGCTTGAGGGGTTCCTGGAGAGCTTGCGGGCTGCGGAGGCGGTAGAGTTCCCAGAGGTTGACAAGTGCGGAGAAGGCGAGGGGCAGCGCCAGCGCGGGGGCGGCGAAGGCGGCGGTGAGGCCGAGAGCGGGGGCGATGTAGTCGCGCGGGCCGGGCTGGCCGCCGGCGCGTTTGAGGGCGAGGCGTTTGTGGACGGTGAGGATGGACGCGGCACCGTGGAATGTGAGGACGGCCCAGAGCGGCCAGGCCCAAGCAGGGATGGCGCCGGTGCAGGCGAGGACGGCGAGCAGGGCGGTGGTTCCGAGGCCGGCGGCGCTGATGAGTTGGAGGACGATGGAGCGCTGTTTATTGCGGATGGTCATCCAGACGGCGACGGCGGTGAGCGAGACGGCAACCCCGGTGAGCGCGGCGAGCGGGGCGACCGGCAGCACGGGCGCGAGGAACGCCAGGCACAGGGCGGCGCCGAACGCTTCCGCGGCGAGCCACTTGAGGGCGGGGCGCGTTTGCGGGTTTTCGGTACGCCAGACGAAGTGCTGCCGGGCGAGGACGGTTAACGGTTCGCGGAGCAGGAAGCCGAAGAGCGTAAGGCCGAGGGCGGGAAGCAGGAGCCAGTTCCACTCGCGGGCGAGGATGGCGCCGGCAACAAAGGGCTGGAGGAGCAGGCCCCAGGCGCCGTGTTCGCGGGGCAGTGGCCGGGTGGAAGTCATGCTATGAGTTTGGCGGAAATGGAGGCTGGGCGCTGTGATTCCGGTCACTGGGGCGGGTTAGTATAGGTTTTCAATGATTGTACTTGTGGTGTTGTTTTTCGGCCTTGCCTTAAACGCAGCCGATGTGGTGACGCGGCCATTCGTTGGGGTGACGCACACGCATCGCGCCGCGCTGGGCTTGCATGTGGTTTCCGTTGACCTGCGGGCGCGCGGGATTCGGGTAACGCTTTCGGGGCCGGGGGGGACGCGGGAAACGATTCGGCGAACGACGCCGGACTTCATGGAATCCGTTGGCGCGCAGGTGGCGATCAATGCGCACTTCTTTCTGCCGTATCCTTCGGAGGAGGCGGATGCGGATGTGATTGGGCTGGCGGCGTCAGAAGGAGTGGTGTATTCGTGGTTTGAAAGGCCAACGCAAGCGTATGCGCTGGTGGCGGCGGCGCCGGCGATTCATATCGACCGGTTCAACCGGGCTTCCGTGATTGACGACGCGTGGCCAGGGGTGTTGTGGACGGCGGTGGCTGGATCGGCGCAGATTGTGACCGGAGGGCGGGTGACGATACCGGCGTATGCGCCGCTGGGAGCGTTGACACCGGGCGAGTATACGAACACGCGAAGCTGGTACGCGGTGCGTACGGCGCGGACGGTGATTGGGCTATCGCGGGACCGGCGGCGGCTGGTGCTGGTGACCGCGGAAAAGATGGACCTTCCGGCGCTGGCGGCGGTGCTGGTGCGCGATTTTGGGGTGTATGAGGCGCTGAACCTGGACGGAGGCGGGTCAACGACGCTGGCGATGGAGAATGGGCGGACCGGCGTGGGCGAGGTGTTGAACTCGCCCACGGGCGGCCGGCCGCGGCGGGTGGCCAGCAGTTTGGCGGTGTTTGCAGCACGGCGGCGCTAAGCAGCGAGTTCGTAGCGTGCCGCCAGGTAATGAGCACTGTTGGGTTTGGCGGTGAGGCCTTTGCGAAGGACGGCGAGACGGCGTTCGAGCCGCGCGATCCGGCTATGCATACGGTCGATTTCACGAGTGAGACGAGGGGAGAGGAATCCTTCGCCGGAAAACGCCCGCGGGTCGCCGGCGGCGATCAAGGCGTTCAGGCGGTCGCATTCGCGGGAGACGAGAGCCATCTGCGTGGCGGTGAGGCGCCGGACCTGCCAGGTGGCGACGGCGATTTCGCGAACGAGGTTATAGCCGATGTCGTTTACCGGGCGGTACGTCTCGACGAGCGAGTCGAGGAGGCTGTAGAAGGCCTGGCGCGTCTCGTTCGAATCGGTTGCTTCTTCGGGCGGAACGAAGTATTTGAGGCGGTCTGCATATAGGCCGTAGCGAATGGCATTGCGGCTGGAATGGAGTTTACCCTGGGCGGTGACCGGACCGCGGGACTTGGCACCATTGCGGCGGGAAATTTCGGCCTTCTGTTCGGGAGTCATAGAGTTTCCTTTTCTGGGTGAAGAAATAAGAAAGGCCCTTCCTGGCGAGCGGGTCTCGCGGGAAGGGCCTTCTATTTCTATTTTACCGGGTGGCGTGCAAGTTTTTTTGGGCGGAAAGCCGGTAAGGCGTTGGAAATGGGGAAGATAAAAAATCCGGATCGTATGGGAACGGCTTTTGCAGAGGGGGCCGAAGGCGAAGAAAAGCACACGCGGGCTAACGGCCCAGCAGTAGCGCGGTGGTGTCGCCGGGAGCGTCGGCAACGGCTTTGGAGTGATCGAGCGGCGTCAGACCGAAGCGGTCCTTGTTGTTTGGGTTGGCGCCGAGTTCAAGAAGCGCCTTGACGGCAGCGGGGCGAAGGCTTAATGCCGCCCAGGAAAGAGGCGTCATGCCATCGGCGTCCGGAGAGTCAACCGGCACACCGGCCTGGGCGAGGAGGCGGATGTTGGGGACACTGCCGAAGGTGAGCGCGAGATTCAACAAAGGCACGGGCTGGGGACTGCCAAGCAGGCCGAAACCGCGCATTGGCGAGGCGCCGTTGGAGAGGAGCAACTTCACCATTCCCGGGTCGTTGGCCATGACGGCATGGGCGAGAGCAGAGGCCTGGTTACGCACGTTGCGGGAGGGGGAAGCGGGAACGCCGGCGCGCAGGAGCCGCTTGACGGACTTGGAGTTGCCATAGTGGAGCGCGGCGATCATCAAGGCGTCGTAACCGGCCTTGGAGACGGCATGGGGATTGGCGCCTCGTTGCAGAAGAAGCTCGACCTTCCGCGGTTGATCGGCAGCCATCATGAGGGCAGAGGTGCCGGCTGGGGTAGCGGCGTTGGGGGGGATATTTGCGAGATCGCGCGGAGCGCCGAAAAGAGCGGCGCGGGCCCAGGGGAGGCCCGAATCGTCGAAGCTGGGGAGGGGGAGCGGCCGGGCGGGGCTTGGAAGGGCAGGCAACGATTCGGCCAGAGCGCGAACGGCCCAGGCGGTGGCGGCCATGGAAAGGAATTGGTCATGGCCGTAGGGGAAACCGGACTCAAAGTAGGGCGGGCTGATGGGGGCAGGCGTATGGAGTCAGGTCTTGACGTGCCAGGAGCCATCGGTGGCCTGATGGTCGAGGAGCCACTGAACGCTGCGGGTGGAAGTTACGTCATCTGGACGCCATGCCTTTGCGGCAAGCAGGGCGTAGAGGGCTTGGGCGGTGGAGTAGGCGTCTGGTTCCTTTGATCGGGAGGTTTGCGACCATGCGCCGCTGGGCTGTTGGAGCGAGGCGAGACGGGCAGCGGAGGCGGCGACGGCCTTTGGAGGCGCGGCGGTCCAGAGGAGGCCAAGGAGTTGGAAGGTGGCATCTTCCGTGTCCTGGGGAATGGCGGCGGCGAGCCACCGGCGGGCGCGGGCGACGAACGGCTGGGGACTGGGATGGTAGAGCTGAATGGCGTGTGCCGCGATGGCGGCGCCGGTGAAGGCGGAGTGGCTGTGTGGCGGGCGATTGTCGAAGATGGCCCAATGCCCATCGGGCATTTGGGTACGAGCGAGGTGGCGGGCGTAGACAGCGGTGACGAGGCTGGGGGCGACGCCGGCGGCGTGGGCGCCGATGAGAAGGGAGCCTTCGCTCATGGCGGGGTCAATGAGTTGCTCGACGCGGACGGCGGCGTCAAGGTCCAGGAGCAGCTTGTAATCGCGGGTGCTTGTCCGTTGGGCTGTGGGTTCATTGACGGGGATGCCGCGAGCGCG
>JAEUQC010000200.1 GCA_016789905.1 Bryobacterales bacterium
CGATGCGCGCGAGTCCGGGCATGGAGTTATCCAGTCGGAGCGCGATCAACTCCTGGTTGGCCGTCGCCAGGAAGACGTACGGAGTCGCGCGCAGGACCACAGCGCCATCCTCATCCGCGGCGAGCGGTGTGGACAGTTTCAGTTGAATGAACCCGGAGCCATCGGCGGCATAACTGCCCTCTACGGTTTTTGATTCGCTCACGCTGTTCTGCTTCACCACCAGCCGGCCACTGAGCGTGCCATCCGCCTTCCAGGTCAGGACACCAATTTCGGCAACGCTCTGCCCGGAGGAACTTACACCTTCATCGGCGAGGAGAAAGGACCCGCTGAAAGCACTGCCGCCAGCGGCGGGAAGAACATCGGCAAGTGTCGCGGCGGAGCCATCGCGGCGCAGTGCGACAAAGCCGCCGGCCTTCGCCCGAAGGAATTGGTAGACGGCGGGTGTAGCGGGTGCGAGTCCGTCTTGGGTGGCAATTTGCGATGTAAGTGACAACTGTCCGCTGCCATCGGCGCCGAGGGTGTAGTTACCGGAGACGGGCGTGGACTGAGTAACACCGGAGGCCTGTATATATTGAGTTCCGGCAACAGTACCGGAAGCGTCAAAAGTGAGCAGTCCAAGGATAGCTGAGGTACTGTTCTCTTCGGCGAGGATGAATTTTCCGGTCAAAACGGGCGGCTGCGCGAGCAGCGGGACACAAAACGCGGCAAGGCAAACAAAGTTGCGAAACATCATGTAAAGACTCCTGAAGATATGGGATTGCCTGGCCAGGCGCACACAGTCAAAGGCAACAGGAGTGAGCAAGTTGCCCACGACTACGTTAAGTTGCGTTAAGTCGAACCCGACGCCGTCGTGCGCCCCAGCCATTCAGCCCAGCCGCGACAGACGCGCCCGCGCCCCCAACGCCAACTCCGCCGCCGCCGCCACCTTCAGACCCAACGCCGTCGTGCGCCCCAGCCGTTCACCCCAGCCGCAACAGACGCGCCCGCGCCTCCAGCGCCAACTCCGCCGCCGCCTCCACGGTCGAACCCAATGCCGTCAAGTGCCCCATCTTGCGCCCCGGCCGCGCCGAGATCTTGCCGTACAAATGCAGCTTCACATCGGGCAGCGCCAGCGCCGCCGCCCAGTCCGGCTCGCCCGCGTCCCACAAATCGCCCATCAGGTTCGCCATCGCCGCCGGGCGCAAAAGCTCCGTTGAGCCCAACGGCAGCCCGCACGCCGCCCGTAACTGCTGCTCGAACTGCGAGGTGATACAAGCATCGAACGTAAAATGGCCCGAATTGTGCGGGCGCGGGGCAAGTTCGTTGATCACCAATCGCCCGTCACTGGTTAGAAAGAACTCTACACACAACACACCGATTACGTCCAGTTTTTCCAGCACTGCGCGCGCGATCTCCACCGCTTCGGCGGCAAGCTCCGTACTCACCAGTCCCGGCGCGCGTGTCAGATCCAGAATGTGATTCTTGTGGTCGTTCTCCACAACGCCATAGTGCGCAAACGATCCGTCAACGCCGCGCACGGCGACCACGGAAACTTCTTTCTCGAACTCCACCCAGGCTTCCAGCACACACTCCTGGCCCGCCATGCGCCGCCAGGCTTCTTCGGCCGCCGTTAGCGCGTGGATCTTGATCTGTCCCTTGCCGTCGTAGCCGAATCCGGCGGTTTTGAGAATCGCTTTCGGCCCGATTTCACCCAGCCCCTGTCTCAAGTCCGCCAGCGAGCGAACCTCGCGAAACGGCGCCACCGGGAAGCCATTCGCCACCAGGAAGCGCTTCTCCCGCAGACGGTTTTGCGTGGTGTGAAGCACCTCGCCGCGCGGCCGCACCTGACTGCACTCGGCGGCGGCGGCGGCCGTCGCCGCCGGAACGTTTTCGAACTCAAAAGTGACCACGCGGACCTGCTGCGCAAAGCGCCGCACGGCGTCCAGATCTTCATAGGGCGCGACAATTTCCAGATCCGCCACTTGCCCGGTGGGCGTGTCCGTGTCAGGAGAAAACGTGTGGACGCGATAACCCATGCGGCGCGCGGCAATGGCGAACATCCGGCCCAACTGGCCGCTGCCCAGCACCCCGACCGTCGCTCCCGGCAGAATCACCCGGGGCGTCATGCCAGCGACTGCCCGCGGACCATGTCATTCAACTCCCGGCGGTAGGCGTGGAGCCGTTCGCGCAGCGCCGGCCGCGTCGTCGCCAGTATCGCCACGGCGAGCAACCCGGCGTTCGTCGCCCCGGCTTTGCCAATGGCCATCGTGCCCACCGGGATGCCGCCAGGCATCTGCACGATGGACAACAGCGAATCCATTCCCTTCAAAGCATGGCTTTCCACTGGTACTCCCAACACCGGGACCACCGTCTGCGCCGCCACCATACCCGGCAGGTGTGCCGCCCCGCCAGCGCCCGCGATGATCACTTCCAGGCCGCGGCCTTCGGCCGCGGCCGCGTATTCCGCCAATAGATCCGGCGTCCGGTGCGCCGACACCACTTGGCATTCGTGCGCCACCTCAAAACGGGTCAAGACCTCATCGGCGTGCCGCATCGTCTCCCAATCGGATTTGCTGCCCATGATGATGCCAACGAGTGGATGTTCCAAAGTGATTGCCAATGCCCTAACTTTCTACGATAATTCGCGAGGAGACCCACCGGCAACTATATGAAGCGTCGAGACTTTCTTTTCTCGCTGGCCGCCGCGCCGGCGGCGCGGCGGCGGCCCAATATTGTGCTGATTCTGGCCGACGATTTGGGCTCGGCGGACCTAAGTTGTTATGGATCGAAAGACTTACGGACGCCGGCAATCGATTCGATCGCGGCCGGCGGGCTGCGATTCCGCCAAGCCTACGCCAACGCGCCGGAGTGTTCGCCGTCCCGATGCGCGTTATTGACAGGCCGGTATCAACAACGGGTCGGTGGGCTGGAATGCGCGATCGGACTGGCGAACGTCGGCCGTTACGACGAGGCGGTGTGGCTTCAGGAGCGAGGCGAGCTGGGATTGCCGACGACCGAGATGACGCTCCCCAAGTTATTGAAAAAACAGGGATATAGCACCGCGATCTTCGGCAAATGGCACTTGGGATACCATGACAAGTTCGGGCCGAACGGGCATGGGTTTGATGAATTTTTCGGCATCCTGGGAGGGGCGGCGGACTACTTCAAGTACACCGAGCAGGACGGAGCCATGGTACTGCGGCACAACGCAAAGAGCGTGCACCTAAGCGGTTATTTGACCGACTTAGTGGGCGAAAATGCGTCAAAATGGCTCCAAAAACGTACCAAAAACACGCCATTCTTCCTCTATGTTCCGTTCACGGCGCCCCACAATCCGTTCCAGACCCGCGAAGACGAGGCGAAACCGCTAGCACAATGGAACGGCGCCAACCGCCCCGCGATTCTGAAAATGATCGAGCAGATGGATGAGCGGATCGGCGGGATACTCCGGCAAATCGACGCCATGGGAGAGCGGGAAAACACGATTGTCCTGTTCATGAGCGACAACGGCGCGCCGGTGGGCGGGAGCAACGCGCCGCTGCGCGGGGGGAAGAGCCAGGTGTACGAGGGCGGGATCCGAATGCCGCTGGTGATCAGGTGGCCGGGCGTATTGGCGCCGGGGTCAACGACCGATCAGGTGACGCTGATGATGGACGTGACGGCGACACTGGCAGCCGCGGCTGGCGTGACGGGCGCGAAGTTCGATGGGATTAATTTATTGGGCGAATGGCGCGGGGAACGGCCGGTGCGGAAGCGGACGGTTTTCTGGCGCTACAAGCGGGAAAAGAACCGGCGAAAGGCGGTGCGGGACGGCGATTGGAAGCTGGTGTCGAACAACGGGAAAGAGGAGCTGTTCGATTTGCGCGCCGATCCGGAGGAGAAGGAAGACCGGATCGGCGCGCGCCCGGAAGAGGCGGCACGATTGCGCCAACTGCTTGCAGGCTGGGAGAAGGCGACGGCGGCGCCGCGATTGCGTGAGTTTAAGGGCTAAACGCGTTCGAAGAGGATGATTTTCTGTTCGGCCTTGAACCGCCTGGGGCTCCAACGGTAGTCTTCAAACTGTTGCAGGAATGGGCTGGCGCCGCAGCCGGGAACAAAGCACTGCAATTTTCCCGGTTTGGGACACTGGCCGAAGATGCACAGCCGGCCGCGGTAGGACTCGGTGGCCGCGTCGAAGAGATGCACGTCCAACTGGTGATGGGCGACACCGCCTTCCGGCTCATTTTTTAGGGCGTTCAGGGTGTGGGCGATGGCGGTCTTCAGCGCCTTCAGGTCCGCCATGGTAGTGAGCCACACGGCGAGATCGGCATCGGCGCATTCGTGCAGCAA
>JAEUQC010000208.1 GCA_016789905.1 Bryobacterales bacterium
AGACCGATTTCGGTTGTCGGGCAACCGCTCTCAGTCTGCCGGTTCTCCCACCACCCCGCGAACCCTTCTCCCTCCCTCTCTGCCCTCCGGCTGCCAGGCCTCGCTGGCACCCGCCTACCGCGGAGCGGTTTCGTTCACTCCCCTTCTCTGGACCGGCGAAAACCTGCAAAATCTGGGATATGATGATGGCCAAACCGATGCGAATCCTACTGCTTCTGACATCGCTCTTCGCGGCCAGCGCGGCCGCCCAGGACGTACGCGCGACCATTCTCGGCTTTGTCAGCGATTCGACGGGAGCGGCGGTGCCCGCGGCACGCATCAGCTTGAAGAACGTTGGAACTGGTGTGAACTACACCGGCGTCAGTAACGATAGCGGTAACTACGATATTGCCTATTTGCCGCCCGGAACCTATTCACTCACGGTGGAAAGGGACGGCTTCAAGCGCTATCTCCGCGAAGGGATCGAAGCGCGTGTGTCGGCGCGCCTGACAATCGATGTGCGGTTGGAATTGGGCATGGCCGCGGAATCGGTTACGGTCACTGGCGAAACGCCCCTGATCGAAAGCGCGTCGGCGTCTTTGGGACAGGTGATTGACCATAAACGGATCATCGACCTGCCCCTTAGCGGCGGTAACGCCGTCACTCTCGTTCGATTGACCGCGGGCGTCGTCTACAGCGGTGCGCCCAACCACCCCTCGCTCCTTGGAGCCGTCGGGGCAATCAACAGTTACGTAATTAACGGTTCGCCGGCTAACACCACCGACTATAACGTCGATGGAACCTCGGTCATGACCGGCCGCTGGCCCGCCTTCCTGCCCCCGGAAGACATGGTGGATGAGTTCAAAATACAGACCGCCGCCTATAACGCCGCCGATGGGCGTTCGTCCGGTTCGGCCATCAGCGTCTCTTTGCGCTCCGGAACCAACCAGTACCACGGCACCCTGTATCACTATCACTCGAACGTCGCTTTGCAGGGCATCGACCTCTTTCAGCGTCAACAACTCTACAACCCCGCCACCGGGCCGGTCACCCACGAGAAAGAGCGGCAGGTGAATCCAATGTTTATCATCAATCGCCCGGGAGGCTCGCTCGGCGGCCCCGTTCGCATCCCCAGGCTCTACGACGGCCGCAACCGGACATTCTGGATGTATGCCTTTGAGGGCATGATCCGCCCCGCGGTCGAGGCTGGCGAACGGTTTCGGACCGTGCCCACAGCCGCCCAGCGGCGCGGTGACTTCTCTCAATTGCTCGCCCTCGGCGCCCGCTATCAGATCTTTGATCCGGCCACCATTCAGCCCGCTCCCGCCGGGCGATTCTCACGCGCTCCGTTTCCGGGCAACGTCATCCCCGCCAGCCGGCTGGACCCGGCCGCACAGAAAATCCTGCCGTACTGGCCGGAACCGCAAATAGCCGGCACCGCCGACGGCCTCAACAATTATTTCTATCCACAGCAGTCGCGAAACCGGCTGCGCAGCAATACCGGGCGCTTCGACCACGTGATCAATGACCGGCACCGCCTGTCCGGACGCTTCAATTACACCTGGGGTAACTTCACCTCCGGATTGAACTTGCCCACCGGCGCCAATGGCAACGATAACTTCCGCGCCAATCGCAGTGCCGGCGTCGATCATGTAATGACTGTCACGCCAAGGCTGGTTTGGAACTCCCGTTACAACTTCAACCGCCACACGGTCAAAGATGACCCGCTGACGAAGGGGTTCGACCTCAGCACGCTCGGTTTCTCCTCCCGGTTCGTGGGCATGATCCCCAAGGAATTGGCCGCGTTCCCCGCATTGTCCGTCGAATCGCTAACCGGTCTGGGCGGCGATACCTTCGGCTACACCGCAACCAATTACCACACGGCGGCGACGGAGGCGATGTGGACTCGCGGCGGGCACAGCGTTCACGCGGGCCTCGATTTCCGCCAGTTCCGCGAACACAACTACAGCTTCAACGGCGTAACCCCTTCCCTGGTTTTCGGCAACAACTGGACCCGCGGCCCGCTCGATAATAGCGCTCCGGCGCCGTTCGGCCAAGGCGTCGCCTCTTTTCTGCTCGGTCTCCCCACCGGAGGCTCCGGAACCATTCCGCCCTCGGCCGCCGAGCAGAGCTGGTATCTCGGCTTGTACCTCCAGGACGACTGGCGCCTTACCAGGAAGCTCAGCGTGAATCTGGGATTACGCTACGAATATGAGTCGCCAACGACGGAGCGCTACAACAGGTCACTCGGCCAATTCGACTTTGCTTCCCCCAGCCCGCTGGAAGCGGCTGCGAAGGCAAACTACGCATTGAGTCCGATTGCGGAAATTGCCCCGGCTGCCTTCCAGGTAAAGGGCGGCGTGACATTTCCCGGCGTGGCCGGGCAGCCGCGCGGATTGTGGGCGAGCAATAAACGCAACTTCGCGCCTCGGCTTGGCATGGCCTACACCTTCAATAAGGACACCGTCGTCAGGGCTGGGTACGGGCTTTACTATTTACCTCAGGGCTCCGACGTGGCCGCCGTTCGCCAGGCCGGCTTTTCGCGCCCCACCACCTTGAACCCCTCGCTCGACAACGGACTCACCTTCGTCGCCACGCTCGCGGACCCGTTTCCCGGCGGCTACCTCCCGCCCCTCGGTTCGGCCGGCGGGTTGAGCACGAATCTGGGGAACGCTCTCTCTCCCTTTAACCCAGTGTTGCCGCACAGCTACTCCCAGCGCTGGAGTCTCTCCGTGCAACGGACCATCGCCCGCAGCTACCTGCTCGACGTGAGTTACGTGGGTAGCCGCGTCACGCGGATGGCCGCCGGCCAGAATTGGAACGCCACGCCGCGCCAATTCTTTTCAACCTCCAGCGAGAGGGACCAGCGTGCCATCGACTTTTTGTCGGCGCAGGTTCGCAATCCCTTCTTCCCCCTGCTTCCTGGCACCGGCCTGGCGGGCGCGAATATCGCGCGAAGCCAACTTCTGCGGCCCTACCCCCATTTGACAGGCCTCACGCTCGATCAGCCGGTCGGGTTCTCCTGGTACCACGGCTTGCAGGCGCGCCTCGACAAACGGTTCAGCAATGGCCTCTCCGTGCAAGCCAACTATACGTGGTCAAAAAACATGGAGGCCCTCGCGTTCCTCAACGAATTCGATACCTATCCGGCCAAATCGATCTCCGCCGCCGACCGGCCGCAGGTCCTCCAACTAACCGGCATCTACGAACTCCCGTTGGGGAAAGGCAAACGCCTCCTGGGCGCCGCCCACGGCTGGGTTCAGCACCTCGCCGGCGGCTGGCAGGCACAGGCCACCTTCCAGGGGCAAAGCGGTCCGCCCATCGGCTTTGGCAACGTCCTATTCCGCGGCGATCTCGCCGCTCTCGTCTTGGACCCTTCCGAGCGCTGGGTCACTCGCTGGTTCAACACCGCCGCCGGCTTTGAACGCGATCCCGCTAAACAACTGGCCAACAACGTTCGGGCGTTTCCCCTCCGTCTCACCGGGCTCCGGGCCAAGGGCCTGAACAACTGGAACATCTCGGCATCCAAGAACTTCCAAATCTCCGAAGCGGTGAAGCTCCAGCTTCGCAGCGAGTGGCTGAACGCCACCAACCACACCCATATGCCGGCTCCGAACAACCAGCCGACTTCCACCCTGTTCGGAACCGTCACCGCCTCGGCCGGCTTTCCGCGCCAGATCTATTTCGTCGGCAAATTGTATTTCTGAAACCTGCCCGCCCCCTCGTGGCGCCGCAAGTCGTTCATTTTACAGGGGCGCAATCGTAAACACGGGTACCATTCAACCTCCAATATCGCCATTCGACCCGGAATATCCCCATTCAATGAGCAGTACTTGGGGACTAGGAAAAAGCATCGTACAGTAAAGTCGCGTAGTCTATCCGTCTACGTTCTTTCACCAACCTCTTCAAACAGGGAGCATATGCACAAGCCCATCAAGTACGTGGAAAAGGCCGTTACCGTAACGGCAAACGTCGCCTGGCAAGTTTTCGACCGGCTGAACCAGATCAGCCAGAACCCTTCTTTCACGCCCAAGTGGTCCGACAAGCCGCTCCTGAAGAGCTATGAGAAGCAGAAGCCCACCCTGGGCTGGCCCCGCGAAACCGATTCGCTCTGCCCGAAGTGCATTCCTGAACTGCGCAACAAGGTCGTCAACGGCGACGTCCCGGTGGAAGTGCTCCTCAACGAGAAGCGTGGCGAAATCAAAGCCCGCATCATCGAAAAAGACGGCAAGATCATCATGGAGAAGGAATGCCCGATCCATGGCAAGTTCGATGACTTGATGTCCATCGACCCCGCGTTCAGCAAGCACCTCGAAGACGTATTTCCGGGCCGCGACATTCGCGCCCATAACGACGAAAAGCTCCACAATCACGGCAGTTCCACCATCACCCACGGCCGCGGCTCGGTGCTCACCATCGATCTCACCAACCGCTGCAACATGATGTGCGACCCCTGCTTCATGGATGCCAACCAGGTCGGCTTCGTCCACGAATTGAGCTGGGAAGACATCAAAACCATGCTCGACAACGCCATGTCGATCAAGCCGCGCCGCCAGATGTCGGTGCAGTTCTCCGGTGGCGAACCCACGCTTTCCCCGTACTTCCTCGACGCCGTTCGCTACTCCCGCAAAGTTGGCTACAACTCCGTGCAGGCCGCAACCAACGGTATCGAGTTCGCCAAGAGCCCCGAATTCTGCAAACAGGCCGCCGAAGCCGGTCTCCGCTACGCCTACCTTCAATTCGATGGCGTCGGCAACGAAGCCAACAGCCACCGCCGCGTCGGCAATCTGTTCGACGTGAAGCTCAAGGCGATCACCAACCTGCACAACGCCGGTGTCGACATCGTTCCCGTGATCACTATCGTGAACGGATTGAACAACGAGCAGGTCGGCGCCGTCGTCCGCTTCGCGCTCGACAATCCGAAGATCATCAGCTTCCTCTCCTTCCAGCCCGTGTCCTTCACCGGCCGCGACGAAGAGGTGACCCCGGAACGCCGCGCCGCCCAACGCTACACCTTGAGCCACTTGGCGCACGATGTGAAGAATCAGGTTGGCCTGGGTGTCCCCACCCGCGACTGGTTCCCCATCTCGTTCATGTCCACCTTCTCCGATTGGGCCGATCTGGTCCATGGGCCGGATCATGAATGGGGCCAGCTCTCCTGCGGCTGCCACCCGAACTGCGGCATCGGCATGGCCCTCATGGTCGATAAGGAAACCAAGGAAGCCCGTCCGGTTACCGCGTTCCTCAATGCCGACCGTCTTGCCAAGGACATTGCGCGCATCAACGACGCCGCCCGCGGCAAGAAGCTCTCCATCCTCGGCGTTTCGCTTGCGTTGCTCCGGAACTACAAGCCCTTTGAAGCGCCCACCCACTTCCGCCTGATGGACCTGCTTCAGAAATTCGACAAGTGTTTCGGCGCCACCGGCCGCAACTACGGCAAGGTGACCGGCGACCGCACCATGGCCGACATCGAAAAGCGCCGCGCCGACCGTTGGAACTTCCTCTTTATCGCCGGTATGTGGTTCCAGGATCTGTTCAACTACGACTTCCGCCGTACCGAACAGTGCATCATTCCTTATGCCACCCAGCAGGGCGAAATCAGCTTCTGCGCCTATAACACGGGCGTCGGCTGGCGGAACATCATTGAGAAGATGCACATGACCGCCACTTTGACCAAGTGGTACGAAGAGCACGGCCGTCACGAAATCTTCGCCGGCGGCAAGAACGTGAACCTCGATTCCAAGATGCACAAACTGCTCTTGAACGAAGACGACGTGACTCGCGAACGCCAGCACGATCTCGACGACGCCGGCATCGCCAAGAACGCTCGCGAAGAAAAGCTCAAGGCTCGCGACGAAAAGATGAAGGACGCGGCCAAGAACGCCCAGATGGCCAAGCTCTATCGCCAGCACGTGATGAAGGAACCCCAACCCGAAGGCGGTTTCGTGCCGCTCGGTTCGTTGGGTGGAATTGCCCCGGCCGCTCCCAAGGCGCCGGAAAAGAACGAGGAAGTCGGCTCGTTCGGCGATTAGTACCTAAATCGCGCTAGTATCAAAAACGCCGCCAGGGCCTCCCTGGCGGCGTTTCTTTTGCTCGTACTTATACAGTTTGCCCGCGCCGGAACCGATGAATCCGATGAGATCTATGTTCCGGACGATTGTAACGACGCTCTTGATGGTCGAAGGCGGCATCTTCCTGGCCGGCGGTTTGGCGCCCGGAGTGCAGGAGATGATCCAGTCGGTGCTCAGCCAGCACCCCGAAGTGATTCCGGCGGACAAACTGGGCGAAGTAATCGCGGTCTTTGTGTGGCTCCAGCGAATCTCGATGGCGTTTGGGCTTCTTTGCATGTTTGGCGGCTGGGGCGCCAGCCAGCGCAAACCCTGGGGCCGCTGGTTGTCTGTGGCCGCATCCGTGTTGAACCTGCTCATTTTCCCGATTGGGTCCGCGCTTGGCGTTTGCGGTCTCATCCTCTTCGTTCCGGGCGAACCAAAACGGGCGGCTGAAGATGGAGCACCGCTCAAATCGGAAAAACCTGAGCCCGTGTCGCACGTTTTGGTAATGATCGCCAGTTTGGCGCTGGTAGTGTACCTCTCCCATGGGCTCCGAAGGTTCGCGGCCTCACACGGACTGCCTGTCGATCCCGATGGCGGGCTGGATCTTGTCTGGATCCTCGTTGGCCAACTTTGCTTTACGCTCTTTCACGAACTCGGGCACCTCCTGGCGGCCTGGGCAGTCGGGTTTCGGTTCCACGAGATGAATGTTGGGCCATTCACACTTTCGGAGCGGCCAGGGGGTGGTTGGGCTTTCCGGTTCGATGTTGGGCGCATCCTCATGGCGGGCGGCTATCTGCAGGCCATTCCAACATCCACCAAGGAGCTGCGTATGAACTGGATTCTGGTGGCGGTCGCCGGTCCGGCCGCGTCGTTGTTTCTCGCCATGATCGGATTTCTCGCCCTGCTGAGCCTGGCCGGCACGCCCTACGCCGCCTACTGGGAGATTCCGGCGTTCGTAACCGCCATTTGCGCGGCCGATTGCCTCGCCAACCTGTTGCCCCTGGGGCTAACCGATGGCGCCTTGCTGGGCCATACCTTGCTGAACACGAATCGAGGCAAGGGCATCCTGGCGGGGCTCGAAGCGGCTATGCTCAATGACAAAGCCGACCGCGATGGCAACCTCATGGACCCGGCTGAAGTCCTGGCCGCCCGCCGAAAGGCGCTCGAGCAGTTGGAAAAAAGTTCGGAATCGAATGGATTGGCCCTTGCTGCCCAGCGCATAGAATTCGCTAGCGCGGCGCGCCTCAATGGCCAGGTTGAGGAGGCCGCCGCCGCGTTGCGCGAGGCCGGCGACGCGCTGATGGGCCTCGGCGGCGTGCCAGATTTGGTTTGGTTCCGCTACTGGGTGGACATGTATGAAACGGCCACCGCGCGACGGCAATACACCTCCGCCGCCGGCGCGCGGGACCGCGCGCTCGAATATGGAGACAAGCTTCGCGGTGAAAAAATGGATTGGGACGCGATGGTGCCCATTCGCCTCGCCTGCGCGCGCCTCTCGATGTCCGATGCCGATTACTTGACCGCCGTTGAGTCCATCCAGTCGGCTCGGAAGGCCTGTCCGGCGCGGCGGGCGGCCTCGGCCTTCGCCGCTGAACTCCTCGCCGTGGAGGGCGAATGTGAACTGCGGCTGGGCCGGCGGGGCGCGGCCGAAGCCCTGCTGCGGTCGGCCGTCGAAGTCGCGCAGGAGTTGCCCGAAGCGCAACAGACAGTTGCCATGGAAGCGCTCGCGCGTTCCGCGGCCAGCCTGGGCACATCGGGCGATCTGGACCTCGCGCAGCCGCTCTTCCAAACGGCGGTGGCCGGTCTGGATGCCAAAGCTTCCGCCGCCGTCGCCGCCCTCCATCGCGCCGCCTGGGCCGAATCGCTTTACGAAAACGGAAAACTGGCCGAATCCAAGGCCGTACTGGCGCCGCTAAACGCCGCGAACCTTGCCTTCGCCGCCGACGTCGAGACGCTCCGCGCCCAACTTCTGCTGGCCGAGGACCGGCCCAGGGACGCCGTCACCGTCTTGACCCCGCTGCTGGAACCGCCCCCGGCTGAAATCTCTGAGGCGCGTCGATTGGAATTGGCCCAAACGCAAGCGCTCCGTTCCTGGGCGCTGTTCCGCTGCGGAGAAACCGGCGGCGCCGTCGCTGACGCGCGAACCGCCTGCGACGCCCTGATGCCCACCGAACACCCCGGCGCCGCCCCGGCCCTAATGACGCTCGCCATGGCCATCGTCGATGAGAATGCGGACCTGGCGGAAGCCTACGTACAAGAGGGCAGCCGCCTGATCTGCGATTCCGCCCTATACACCCCGATGACCAAGGCCAGCCGCCTCACCGACATGGCCCGCGGCGTTGTCCAGGTACAACGGAAAGACTGGGCGAAGCGCCTGATGGAACAGGCCGCCAAGGTCCGCGCCGAGCGCGGCCGGACGGCCCTGTCGATGGCCACGTCGGGAGCCGCCGCCGCCGAAGCCGGCGCCGTCTACGAGGTCCCAGAGTAAGTTCTACTTACTCCGAAGTTACAGGGCAACCCGGCCACACGCGCCCGCCCGTCAGGAGCTCCGTCCTCCCTCGCGCCGGCCGCTTGTTGTATGCTGACTGGCGAGGGAATCCGATGAATACGAAGAATACGTCTCCCGCGCTGCATAATGCAATGTGGCCAGGTCTGGTTGGCAAAGGGCCCGATTCTGAGCCCCCCATTTCGCTCGCACAGATGCTCGACCTGACCTGCGGCGCCTCGGTGGACGGCGTGAAATTTGACGGGGTAGACCTTTTTCTGTCCCTGCCCCATACCGATATCGACTCAACCGACGACGATCTCAAAGCCTTGGCCGACGATATCGGCGGGCGCGGATTGCGCGTGGGCTCCATGGTAGCGCCCGTTTGGGGGCCTACCGGCGGCGGTTCCGCTATGGGGGACGACGCCGAACAGGCGAAATTCCTCACGCAAGTGCGAAAAGCATGCCGCATCGGGAAAAAATTGAAGGACCTGGGCGTCCGCAAATATGGCGTCGTCCGGATTGACTCCGCCACCGGCCCCCACGACTGGTTGGCCGACCCCGAAGCCGGCACCCGCCGCATCGCCGATACCTTCCGCAAAGCCTGCGACATCGCCAGCGAATATGGCGAACGCCTGGCCGCCGAAGGCGAAATCTGCTGGGCCGGTATGCATAGCTGGCGGCAGAATGTGAAGCTGTTGGAAATGGTGGGACGGCCCGATACGCTCGGTTTTCAAGCCGACATGGCCCACACCATGCTCTTCACCATGGGTTACAACGCGCCAGAGGACCGGTTGCTGCCTGAAAACTTCGATTGGAGCGACGGCCCCGCCCTCGCCGAGGCATACCGCGCCATGGCCCGCTCGCTCCGCCCTTGGATGATCGATTTCCACGTCGCGCAGAACGATGGCACCGTCAAAGGCGCCGGTACGCACGACAAAACCGGGCGTCACTGCCAGCCCTTTGACCCGAATGGAAAACTCGACATCGTTCGCGACGCCGGCGCTTGGCTTCGCGACGACGCCGGCAACCTCACCAAGGCCGTCCAGCACATCTGCTGGGATGGCTGCATGTTCTCGAACGCCGTCATGCTCAATCAACAGACTTGGAATGAAGTGTTGCAGGCCATGATCGCCGTCCGCGACGCCCACGGGTGGAACTAACAGTTATGAAAAAGCTAAGAATCGGACTCATCGGCTACGGCTTCATGGGCCGGACGCACTCCAATGCGTTCCGCAAAGTTACTAACTTCTTCGACGTGCCCTATGAGCCGGTGTTACATACCGTCTGCGCCCGTAACGAGGAGCGCGCCAAGGCCTTCGCCTCCAAATGGGGCTATCAGTCCGTCGAAACGGACTGGCGAAAGGCCGTCGAATCGCCCGATATCGATCTCATCGATATCGCCAGCCCCAACGACACCCACGCCGAAATCGCCATCGCCGCCGCCAAGGCCGGCAAAATGGTGATGTGCGAAAAACCGCTCGGCCGCAACGCGGCCGAATCGGAGGCCATCGTCGACGCCGTGGAAAAGGCGGGCGTCGCCAATATGGTCTGGTACAACTACCGCCGTGTGCCCGCGGTCACGCTCGCCAAACAGTTGATCGACGAGGGCCGCCTCGGCCGCATCTTCCACTATCGCGCCAAGTTCCTCCAGGATTGGACCATCTCCACCGAGCTCCCGCAGGGCGGCGAGGGCCTCTGGCGCCTCGACGTGAAGGTCGCCGGAAGCGGCGTCACCGGTGATCTGCTCGCCCATTGTATCGACACCGCCATGTGGCTCAACGGCGGTATCGACGAAGTCTCCGCCGTCACCGAGACCTTCATCAAGCAGCGAAAACACTCGCTCACCGGCGAAGTCACTCCCGTCGGCATCGACGACGCCAGCCTCTTCCTCGCTCGTTTCCAGAACGGTTCCCTGGCCACCTTCGAAGCCACTCGCTACGCCCGTGGCCACAAAGCGCTCTACACGCTGGAAATCAACGGCGAACACGCTTCCATCCAGTGGGATCTTCACGACCTGCATCGCATCCAGTACTTCGATCATAAGGACGAAGGCAAGCTGCGCGGCTGGAAGAGCATCCACGTCACGGACCGCGAACATCCCTACATGGGCAACTGGTGGGTGCCGGGGTTGCAGATCGGCTACGAACACACTTTCATCCATCAAGTGGCCGACTTCCTCACCGCAACCGGTGGCGGCAACGCCGCCGCGCCAACTTTCCGCGAAGGCCTCGCCACCGAAGACGTGACCGACGCCGTGCTCGCCTCCGCCGCCTCCCGCAGTTGGACAAAGGTCCGTCAACGATAGTCGAAACCGGGCGGACGGCCAACCGCCGTCCGCTTTTTCTCAAATCCGTCGCCAAACCGTTTAGCAAATGCGTCTAGCCACTTGCTGACCCGGTATCCAATTCAGGTATACTACCCTCGTCCGAAATCTGCCCGGGAGTCGTGTGCCATGTGGAAAGCATTCCTCCTCGTTACTGCCGCCGTCGCCGCGTTCGCGCAAGGTGACGATACGTTCGCCGGTGCTCACGCGCCGCTCGTCCAGCCCGCAACGAAGCCTGACCCCGCTCTCCTCACCGCCCGCGTCGCCGCCGCCCTTCCCGGCTCCACTGGCGCCTCCGCCGCCCTCCGCCCCGTCAACTTCATCGACCAGGAAATCTTCGGCAAAATGCGGCGCGACTCCATTCCCCACGCCCCCCTCTCCACCGACGCCGAATTCTTCCGCCGCCTCCATCTCGATCTCACCGGCCGCATCCCCTCCGCCGCCGCCGTCCAGACGTTCCTCGCCAACCCCGATCCCCGCAAGCGCGACCTGCTCATCGATGAATTGCTCGCCAGCGAGGCGTTCGTTGAAAAGTGGTCGTACTTCTTCATGGACCTCCTCCGCGCCAATGGAAAAATGTCCCGCGGCGTCCAGCTTTTCCACTATTGGATCAAAGAGGCCCTCCGCTCCGACCGGCCCTACGACGATCTCGTCCGCTCCATGATCTCCTCTTCGGCCAAAAGCAACCTCGTCGTCGCCGCGTCCAACCTCATCGTCCGCGAACACGTGGAGGGCAAGCCCGGCCAGGCCATCGACGGCAACGACATTTCAAAGGTCCACCAACTCGACACGCATGACGAACTCGCCGTCCTCTACGGCAAAACCTTCCTCGGCATCAACTTCTCCTGCGTCTCCTGTCACGACGGCAGAGCCCATCTGGAAAAGGTCAACGTCTGGCTCACCGCCAAAACCCGCCGCGAGTTCTTCGCCTTCGCTAGTTTCCTCGGCCACACCCGCTATATCCCGCACACCGAAGATACCCAGGCCGTCATGGGACATTTCATCGTCGACGATCTCGCGCCCGGCTACGATACCAAAGGCGGCAGCATGCTCCGTACCCCGCGCTGGGGCGGCGCCAACGCACCCGCCTTCCCCCTCACCGGTGAAAAGCCCCGCCCCGGCGCCGAACCGCGGGAAGAACTCGGCCGCATGCTCACCGCCCACCCCCAGTTCGCCCGCGCCACCGTCAACCTCTTCTGGGCCCGCCTCATGGGCCGCGGCATCGTCGATCCCTACGACGAATTCGACCTCGCCCGTCAGGACCCGCGTACCATTCCCGACGGCTGGCAGTTGCAGCCTTCCCACCCCGAACTGCTGGACCTGCTCGCCAAGGACTTCCGCGCCTCCGGCTACAAACTCAAGCCGCTCTTCCGCCGCATCTGCCAGTCCAGCGCCTATCAACTTTCCGCCCGTTTCCCCGGCGAATGGAAAGATAACTATTCCACTTACTTCGCCCGTAAGTTCGTCCGCATGTTATCTGCCGAAGAAGTCCACGACGCCCTCGTCTCCGCCACCGGCCGTCCCGGCTCTTTCAAGTTCGGCAACGAAAAGGTCCCCATGGCCATGCAGGCCAACACCCCTTCGGCCACCGGCGAACTCAAAAGCTTCATGACCGCCTTCGGCCAATCCAACCGCAGTAATCCGCCTCGCCCGCCCGCCGCCTCGCCCCTGCAGCCCCTGCTCCTCATGCGCTCACCCGTTGTGACGGACCGCGTGCTCGCCGAAAAGGATAGCCGCGTCCAGAACCTCCTCGCCACCCACTCCGATAACTCCCGTGTCGTCGAGGAACTCTTCCTCGGAACCCTCTCCCGCTACCCCCAAACCCAGGAAAAACAGCTCGCCGTCGCCGCGCTCGAAAAGGATCGCGTCTCCGGCGCGCAAAACCTCCAATGGGCCCTTTTGAACTTAGCCGAGTTTCTCTATAACTACTAACATGAAACACGCAAAGACAGTTGCGGAGTTGTTGCCCACCCGGCGCGATCTGTTGCAATTCGGCGGTTTGGGCCTGGCCGGCGCCGCCGCCTCTTGCGTCTGGCCCCTGCGCGTCGGAGCTGCCTCCAAAACCAACCCCCGCGGCAACGCTCGCAATGTCATCTATTATGAGTTCTCCGGCGCCATCAGCCATGTCGATGGCTTCGATTTCAAAGAAAACCCGGCCACACAAAAGGATTTTGACGTCCGCCAGCTCAAAAACGGCGTCTATCTCTCCCACTTCTTATTCCCCAAAGTGGAAAAGGTGATGGATAAGGTTTGCCTGCTACGCTCGCTCAAGAGTCACGAGCAGGTCCATTTCCGCGGGCAATACTACGTGCAAACCGGCCGCCAGATGAATCTCGCCTTCGCCAAGGAGATCCCCGCCGTCGGCTCCGTCATCGCCGCCGAACTCGAATCGCGCCGCCGCCCCGCCGACACCTTCCCCACCTACGTGTCCTTCAACCTGGAAAAAGGCGCCGCCGGCGCCCTTGCCACCGGTTTCCTCCCGGCTCGCTATTCCGTCTTCGATATGGACCCCCAAGCCGCCCTGAAAGGCATGGCGCTGGACCAGAAAGCTGTCGAACTCGTCGAAGAACGCTGGCGCCTGCTGGAAGCGCTTCGCAAGGCCGAAGCCCCGCGCATGGCCGCCTACGGCTCCGAAATGAAGACCTTCGAGTCCTTCAGCGAAACCGCCCACAAACTCATCGGCGACGCCCGCTGGCCCGCCGCTTTCCAACTCACCGATTCCGACCGCGCCCGCTACGGCAACTCCGCCGTCGGCCTCTCCTGCGCCCTCGCCCGCAATCTCCTCTCCCACGACGCCGGCACCCGCTACATCCACGTCTGCCACCCCGGCTGGGACCACCACGTCCGCATCTGGGATCGGTCTGCCTCCTCCAATCACTACAAGCTCATCGAAGAATTCGACCCCGCCTTCTCCGCCCTGCTCGAAGACCTCGCCCGCACCCCCTCCAAAGCGACCCCCGGCAGTTCACTCCTGGATGAAACCCTCGTCGTCGCCATGGGCGAATTCGGCCGCACCCCGGGCGACCTCAACCACATGAAAGGCCGCGATCACTACAACCCCTGCTTCCCTGCCCTCTTCGCCGGCGCCGGCGTCAAGGGCGGCCTCGTCCTCGGCCGCACCAATTCCGACGGCACAAAGTGTGAAGAAACCGGCTGGAAGCACCCTAAGGAACAGCCCAAAATCGAAAACGTCGTCGCCACCATGTACTCCGCCCTCGGCATCGATTGGGGCAAAGAAGTCAGCGGCCTCCCCTCCGGCCGCAACTATAAATTCGTGGATCCGCTCGGCGCCAACGGCATCATCCCGACCGACGAAATCGCCACCATTTACGGATGAAGCCCGCCCTGTTCTTGCTCGCAGGCATTCTCGCCGCCGCCGAGGCCGGTATGGTCTTTTTCCCGGCTGGTGATTTCCAGCGCGGCCGCGCCTACGAGGACCCTGAAACCAAAGTCGATTGGTACCCCAATCCGCTCCGCGACGATCTTCCCGTCCGGACCCTCCACATCGATCCGTTTTACCTCGATACCCACGAAGTAACCATCGCCGAATACGCCGCGTTCGTCAACACCGCTCGCCACCGCCCACCCCCCGTTTGGCCCAACGGCAAGCCGCCTTCGGGCAAGGATCTCCATCCCGTCGCCGACGTCAGTTGGGACGACGCCAACGCCTATTGTGCCTGGCGCGGCAAACGCCTTCCCACCGAAGCCGAATGGGAACGCGCCTGCCGCGGCCTCCGGGAAGGCGCCCGCTTCCCTTGGGGCGACCGCGCGCCCCTAAAGTCCGACGCCCGTTTCGACGGCCTCGAAGGCCCCGCCCCCGTTTGCACCCACGAAAAGACCAGTATGGGCCTCTGCGACATCACCGGCAATCTCTGGGAATGGACCGCCGACTGGTACGCAAAGGATTACTATGCCGCTTCCCCCGCGGCAAACCCGAAAGGCCCGGCCCAGGGGATCTACCGTGTCCTCCGTGGTGGAAGCTGGTTCGACAAACCAGGCTTCCTAACATGTTCCCACCGCAGTTGGGCCCGGCCCGGCGAGCGAAGTCCAAATATCGGATTCCGCTGCGCCCTCCCTTTTGCTAAGCCTCCAATACGCTGATGTAACATGGAAGTACACACCCGCGACCGCGCGGGGTTTCTGCAATCCAGAGAAAAGGATCCATTAGAGTTCATATTCCGACCGAAGAGAAAGGGTAGGATTATGACGGAGCAGATTCCGAAGCCAGCTTTGGTTGACGGTGATTTTCCGCCAGGGGATTCCCTGAACTTCCGGGAAATCGTCGATGCAATGCCGGGCGGGTTCCTGATCCTGTCACCAGAGGGCACGATCGAAGTGGCGAATCTGGCAAGCGCTGGCCTGCTCGGCCGGCCTGGGTTGAATCTGTGTGGCGTTTCGCTGGCCGGCTTTCTTGCCCATGGCGCAGCTCAGCATCTTCATGACTTGCTCACGCAGGTGATCGGCTGCAACGACGAAGCGCGCTGTAAACTGGAGGCCCTTGGTGTAGATGGCGCCAGCCGCTGGCTTCATGTGGAAGCAAAGCGCTGCCTTGTCGCCGGGCAGCCCAAATGCCGCGTTTTTCTCTCCCGTGCGGCCCACCAAGGCAAGCCGGACCTCCTCCTCCGCCGTCTCGCGCTCGTCGCTCGCCTAACCACAAATCTCGTTGTCATAACGGATGCCAACGGGATCATCGAGTGGGTAAACGAAGGGTTCACGCGCACCACCGGCTTCACGTTCGACGAGGCCGTGGGCCGCCGTCCCGGCCAGTTCCTCCAAGGCCCGGATACAGACCGCGCGGAAGTAGAGAGAATCCGGGAAAGCGTCCGCGCCGGCCGGAGTGTCCTCGCCGAACTCTTGAACTACAAGAAGGATGGCACCAGCTACTGGCTAAGACTGGAAATTCAACCTATCCGTTCTGAATCGGGCGTAATTGACGGCTTCATCGCCGTCGAAACCGACATCTCTGAAGAGCGCGAGCGCCGCGAAAAGGTGGCGCAAGCCGCCACTCGGCTCCAACTCGCCGCCGACGCCGCCGGCATTGGTGTCTGGGAGCTCACAGTCAAGGATTTGAAATTGACCTGGGACGCCGCCATGCGCCGCATTTTCGGATACGGCTGTTACGAGTCCGTGCCCGCAACCCATGCCGAATGGCTCGAACGTGTCATTCCAGAGGACCGCGATGCCGCGTTGCAGCAAATTTCCCAGGCCCTCGCCGCCAAATCCCGTTTTGAAATCTTCTATCGAATCCTGCGCCGCGATGGCGCCGTCCGCCGGGTTCGTTCCATTGGCGCCGTGCTCACCGACAGGGTTCTCGGCGTCCTCATCGACGATACCGAACGCCTCGAACAGCGCGAGGCCCTCCGCATCAGCGAAGAGCGCCTCCGCATGGCGGCTTCCGCGATTCAAATGGGGGTCTGGGAAGCCGGGCCGGAGGGTCCCCGTGTGTGGGACGACGGCATGCTCCAGATCTACGGCATCAGTCGCGAGGAGTTTAATGCCCATGCCGCCGCCGCTCAGCCCGCCTCGCTCTGGAAGCGCTACCTGCATCCCGACGATCTTCCCCGCATGAATGGGCTCATTCCCGTCCTGCTCCAAACCGGTGAGCGGATGGACATCCGCTACCGCATTATCCGCCCCGACGGCGAGATCCGTTGTCTTCGTTCCGCCGGCATCCCGGTCGACATCGGCACCAGCAAACAGCGCGCCGTCGGCATCACTATGGATGTTACCAGTGAGGTCCTCGCCGAAGCCAAAATGCGCGAGGCCAGGGACGCCGCCGAAGCCGCCAACCGCGCCAAAAGCAGCTTCCTCGCCACCATGAGCCACGAGATCCGCACCCCGCTCAACTCGGTCATCACCCTCTCTAATCTCCTCGGCGAAACCGCGCTCGATGGCGTTCAACAGGACTATCTCCAAACCATTCGCTCCTCCGGCGAACTGCTCCTCGCCGTTGTCAACGACGTCCTGGATTACACCAAAATTGAACAGGGCAAACTGACGCTCGATCGCGTCGGATTCTCTCTCGGGTCGCTCGCCGAAGAAGCCGTGGACCTGGTCGCCGACTCCGCCCGCGCCAAAGGCCTGCGCGTCCGTATGGAGTTCGACGCCAGCCCGCAATACATGCTCATCGGCGACCCTGTCCGCCTCAAGCAGGTCCTGCTCAACCTGCTTTCCAACGCCGTCAAGTTCACCCCCGCCGGTACCGTTACACTGCGCGTGCGCCCGGAACCCGCCCCGGACGTTTACCGCTTCTCTGTTGTCGATACCGGCCTCGGCATCAGTCCGGACATTCGCGGCCACCTGTTTCAAGCCTTCTCGCAGGGCGACGCCTCGATCACCAGACGCTTCGGCGGCACTGGCCTCGGCCTCGCCATCTGCGCCCGGTTCGTCCGTCTCATGGGCGGCCAGATTGGCGTCGATAGCCAACTCAATCGCGGCAGCACATTCTGGTTCACCGCTCCCCTGGCCCCGGGCTCCCCGCCCCAGCCGGACGCTCCCTCGCGCTCGTTCCTCGGCGTCGGCGCAATGGTTGTCGATGAAGACCCGGCCGACCGTGAGACGCTTCGCGCGCAACTGACCGCGCTCGGTCTCCGCGTCGATTGCGCCGCCAACGCCCTCCAGGCACTCACCCTCTGCGCCCATGCCCCCGCTCCTTACTCCCTCTTTTTCATCAGCGCCCGTCTGCCCGTCATGGACGGCCAGAAACTGGCGCGCGCTCTCCGCTCCCAACCCGGCGGCGACAGTCGGATTCTTCTCCTCACCGTCGACCGGTTTCGCCCGCGCCCGGACGACCCGCCCGCGCCCGGCGCCGAAAACGGCCACCTGTTCAAGCCCGCGCCCCGCCGTCTCCTCGAACGGACCATTGGGCGTGAACTGGACCATTTGCATGGCGTGGGGCGCAAGCCCGCCGCCGCCCACGCCGGCCACGTACTCATGGTGGAAGACAACCGCGTCAATCAGAAAGTTGCCCTGGCCGCGCTTAAGAGCCTCGGCTATACCGCCGACGTCGCCCCGGATGGCATTGCCGCCCTGGAGCTCTTCCACCGCAACCGATACGACGTCATTTTAATGGATTGCCATATGCCGCGCATGGACGGCTTCACCGCCTCCCTGGTCATTCGGGAAGTCGAAGCCGGGCGTCGCCGTATCCCCATAATCGCCCTCACCGCCGACGTCCTGGAAACCAGCCGCCAGCGCTGCATGGCCTCAGGCATGGACGATTTTCTCTCCAAACCGCTCCAGATCGCCGTCCTCCGCGAAACCCTCGACCGCTGGCGCCCCGCCCCCCAATCCCCGTAAAACACCCCCTTTACGGTAATTTATTCTAGGGCGCGGTAGGGACGATCATCGCTGACCGCCCCCCGCACAGATCCGTACGAGCGGCACTACCGCATACGGCTCCTACCTCGAATGTTTGGCGTCAAAGCGAATGGAGGGATAAGGATGCACCGGGTAGGGCCGGGGGAGCCAGCGGTGGAGCAATCGAGAGATGCGGGCCGCTGTGACCCGGCCTGTTTGGCTGCGCCTTGCCAGCGCCCGCCGCCAGTACCGGCCGATACGTTCCCGAAAGAGACACAGGATGGGTCCGTTCCCCGGCACCGCATGGTATTGGTAAAAGCCGTGGAGCACACGTTGGAGCCACATTCCCACGGCCGGTACCGGGTCGTGCATCCGCGCCCGAAGCGTCCGCTTGATGTCTCGCAGTTTCGCCTCCACACGTTTGCGGACCGAGCGCCGCCAAATGGTAAAGCGCCCCGCGCTGTTGATCCCGCAACTGTGCGTGAACCCCAGAAACGTGAAACTCTCCGGTTGTCCTTCCCCTCGCCGGTGCCGGTCGGCTTGCGCATCCCGGCCAAACTCGATCAGCCTCGTCTTGTCCGGGTGCAACTCCAACCCGAATACGGCCAACCGCTCCCGGAACTCGTCCAGAAAGCGTTCGGCTTCGTGCCGGTGTTGAAAACCCACCACAAGGTCGTCGGCGTAACGGACGGCGATCACGTCGCCCTCCGCCACCTTCTTCCGCCATGCCTCCAGCCAGAGATCGAAAACATAGTGCAGGTACACGTTCGCCAACAAGGGCGAAACCACCGCTCCCTGCGGCGTGCCTACCGCCGTCTCCGACCACTCGCCATCGTCGCTCACGCCCGCCTTTAACCATTTCTGGATCAGACGATGAATGCGCGTGTCGGCGATCCGGTGTTGGACGAACTTCATCGTCCATTCGTGGCTCATCTGGTCGAAAAAGCCTCGAATGTCGGCGTCCAATATCCAATTCACCCGTTTCCGTTGGATGCCCACACTCAGCGCGTCCAGCGCATCGTGCGGGCCGCGCCCCGGTCGAAACCCGTAGCTGAATCCCCGAAAGTCCACCTCGTAAATTGCATTCAAGATGGTTACCACGGCCTGTTGAACTACCTTGTCCTCCAGCGCCGCAATGCCGATCGGACGTTGCCGTCCGTCCGCCTTCGGTATGTAGATTCGCCGCGATGGCTGCGCCCGGTACGCTCCCCGGTGGATCCGGTCCTTCAGATCGGCCAGCCGATCCTCCAGTCCTTCTCCGTACTCGGCCCACTTCACTCCGTCCACTCCGGGCGCCGCGCTTTTCTTCAAAGCGTTGTAGCTCTCCCGCAGCAGATCGACCGTCAAGTGGTGCAGTAGTGTGGTGAATCGTTCCTCTTTGTTTTCCCTCGCTCGTTGGCGCACACCGGCCAAACCCTGTGACACGCGTGTCCCATCCTGTGCGGGGGGCGTGCGGCTCTGACCCGTGTTCTCCTTGGTTGGCGTCCTTTCCTCCCCCCGCTCCGGGGCTCCGGCCTGTTGCTCCGTCGCTTTGTTCGCGGGGTTCATTGGTAGTAAGACACCATCCGACTCCTCACCGCCGTTCATGCCGGTATTGCGGCTTTCGCCTTCTCCGGCCGGACTGCCTTTACTCGCAGCCAACGATGAGGTCTCCCGGTTCTCGTGCATGTAGTTTCTCAGCGTGCATGGGGTCTGGCGACTACGCGGGATCGCGCGGCGGACTAGCTTTGTGTCCGTGTTCGTTTCGCCTTCCCTTTCAGACAACAAGGTCGGCATCCCGGATTTGTTTTTCGAAGCTCAATACCCAGCCCACGGATACCTCTGTTTACGCTTCGACTGCCGCCTCGCGGCGGCACCCGCAAAACTCGAGGCCAAGATGGTTTGCTATTCCTTTCCTGTAGGACTCTCTCATTCCCTGCTACATGCCGGTTTATCCCGGCGCACTGCCTGGCACCAATTTAATGTTTGGGGTTACATGGTTTGGGGCGGGCGGAGATTGAGTTTGAGCTTCTTGAGGGCCTGCACGCCATCGGGCTTGTTCAATTCCCAATACTTCATCCGCTCGCTGGCAAGCAGCGTGGCTTCCAGGCCTTCGCTTGCCGAGTACTTCACAATGCGATGCGGCACGGCCTTTTCCACTTCAAACGTGCGCTCTCGGCCATCGCTTAGTTTGGCGCGGAAGATGTCTAATTCGCCCTTCGATTCGCGCGTCAGCGTGGCCTTGCCCCATTGCGAAGGGCCCTTCTTGAAACGCGCCGATTGCAGGCTCAGCAGGGCCGGCACTTCGCGGGTTTCACCATCCTTCAGCACCGGCCAGGCCATGCCGCGCGCCCAGAGCATCAGCGCATCCTCACTCAACACGGCCGCGGCCGGCGTGGCTTCGGAAAGT
Source organism: Bryobacterales bacterium (assembly GCA_016789905.1). Taxonomy (GTDB): domain Bacteria; phylum Acidobacteriota; class Terriglobia; order Bryobacterales; family Bryobacteraceae. Next base: position 20,532 of record JAEUQC010000208.1, read on the forward strand.
GATTGGTCGCCCTCGCCGTCAAAGTAGCTGTGACTGGTGAGGCGAAGCGCGTCCTTATCGAACAGCGCCACTTTGAACAGATTGCCGCACCACTCCTGGCTGCTCCAGGCTACCTTTGTCGCGACGCCGGCGGGGCGGCCATTCACCGGTTCCAGCGCGACGAAGGACTGCAGCATCAGGTTGTAGTCGTAGACGCCGGTCTGAAAGTCCTCAACAAGATTGAGCTTCATGACAGAGAACTCGTCCTTCTTGTCGCGTACTCCGGGGTCGCTCTTCACGCGCAGCGAATTGGCGAAGGTTTCGGCGACGAAGATGGCGACGGCGGTACCTTGGCGGGGCGCGCCGTAGCGAGGGTATTTCAGGTCGTAGCTCGCCAGTTCGGCATAGCCGTCGGCCCAGGTTTTCCAGAAGGCGGCGTCATAGGCCGGTGAGGCGGAATCGGTGACCTTCTCCGCCGCCTTTTCCGGCGCTGGTTTGGCGCAGCCGGCTAGCAGCAGGCAGGGGATGGCGAGCCATTTGGTCATGCATACAGCTTAGCGTTGCAGGTGGCTATCCAGCCAAGCGAATGCGTCGTTCTGCATGGCGATGTTGAAGATATGTTTTTCGTCGTAGAACTTGGATTGAAACGCCTTCGGGGCGCCGGCTTTCTTATAGATCGCATCCAGCTTGGCGACCGACGCCTCCATGCCGCTGAGCGGAAAGAGGCCGTCGCGGCGGCACTGTTGCACCAGCAGCGGCAACGGCGCGCGAAGGGCCACAACGTCCGGCAGGTCCAGCTTGGCATGAACGCCGGGGATAAAATGAACGAACGAGTGCGTGTCCATGTGGCGCCGGATCATGGGGCGCACGGAGGACATAAAGCCCACCACGCAGGCGGCGGCGATGCGCTCGTCAAGCCCCGACAAAAGCAGGCTGCGGTAACCACCCAACGAGACGCCCACGCAGCCGATGCGCTTCGGGTCCACCTCCGGGCGGCTGGCCAGATAATCCACCGTGCGCATGTCGTCCCAGGCCACGATGCCAGGCCAGGTGACGCCCGCGTAGGCCAGCGATTTCACGATGGTCGATTCCCGTGTGCGGCACTTGCCGTTCAAATATTTCAAGTCTTCAACCGAGTACTTCGACCGCTCCCAGCCGTACTTCAAATCCTCATCGAACATCACCCGCCGCTCGCCGAAGGGAAAGGCATCGATGGTGATGACAACATAGCCCCGGCGCACCAGTTCCGTGGCCGTCGGGCGGCCCTCGTAGTTCTGCTGGTGGTATTCGACAAGCGAGGGATGGTTCTGGCCGAAGTCGATTACCTTCTCCTTGCCGTAGATGAACATGCCGCCGTGGGAATGCAGGTCGACGATGGCCGGCAGCGGGCCCTTGCGGTTTTTGGGAATGTGAACGTAGGCGGGGATGCGGAAGTGGGGCGTGGTGGAGAAGAGAACCTTTTCGCGAATGAAGCCGCCGAGGTCGGCGCGGTCAATCACTTCGGCGCGCGGAGCAACCGCGGGCGGGCGATAGCTCAACGCGTCGCGCAGCACTTTCAGGCCTTCACGACGGTATTGGGCCGTCGAGCGGAAGCGCGGGTTGAGGAAAGAATGGGAGAACTCATCCGCGCCGGCGATGGCTTCAATGGCCGGAAAAAGCGACGCGCTATCGGCGTTGGCGGCGGATAGATCGCGAGGTGTGTCGAGCGGAGCCTGGCTATAAAGACTGCCGGCGGTAAGGGCCAAAAAGGCGCGTCGATCCATTACTTCACTCTATACTTCTCGATCATGGCGGGCTCTGGATCGTAACCGATGCCGGGTGCGGTTGGCGCTTGAATATAGCCGTCTTTCACGGGGAAAAGCGGCATGGCGGGATTGTACTTGCTCTGCACGCCGGGGTAGGTTTCCATGATGAGCGTGTTGGGCGTGGAGGCGAGCAAGTGGACGGCCATGTGCGGATTGCCGTGCGGCGCAACGGGGATGTGATTGGCGGAAGCGAGCGCGGCGATTTTACGGTACTCCGTGATGCCGCCGCTCCAGACCGTATCGAGGTTGAGGATGTCGGCCGAGCGGGCTTCAATGAGTTCGCGGGCGCCCCAGCGAGTGAACTCGTTTTCGCCGGCCACGATAGGGATATCAAGCGCCTGCTTCACTTCGGCGCAGCCCTTGAAATCGTCGGGTTCCACGGGTTCTTCAAACCAGTAGATGTTGTACTTGTCGACAAGGCGGCCGAAGCGAATGGCGTCGTAGGCGTTCCAGGCGTTGTTGGCGTCGAGCAGGATATCGACATCCGGACCCACGGCGTCGCGCACGGCGCGGACACGCTCGGCATCCTTTTGCAACCCAATGGCGTTCCACCCCACTTTCATCTTCACGGCGCGGAAGCCTTCGCGAACGTAGCCTTCCATCTCCGCGGCGAGTTCCCGCAAGCCCTTGCCTTCCTCGTAGTAACCGCCCGCGGCATAGACGCGGATCTTTTCGTTATAAGCGCCCAACACCTTATAAACAGGCATTCCCAGCGCTTTGCCGATGATGTCCCAGACGGCGATATCAACGGCCCCCATGGCGCGGATGTATTCGCCCTTAGCCACGGGCTTGCGGTTGTGGCGGTACATGCGGTCCCAAATGCGCTCGACGAAAAACGGATTTTCGCCAACAATACGGGGCAGCAGGTCGCTTTGGATCAGCGGCATCCGTTCGGCGGAGGAGCGGCCGGTGATCCCCTGGTCCGTATAGATTTCCAGGATATTCATGCCGGGCGAGCCGCCGCCGCTTTCGATGATCGAGTTCCTCATGCGCGGCGTTTTGCCGGGGAATTGCAGCCGAATCTGGCCGATTCCAGTGATTTTCAACGGCGGAGGCGCGGCCGGCAAAGCGAGCGATGGCGTGAGCGCGGCGAGTTGCAAGAAAGAGCGGCGGGTGGGTTTCACGCCTTCGATATTACTGCTTTACCTTCCACAAAACCTGGCGCAGCATTCCCTGCCACATAACGGCGTCCTTCTCGCTAAGCGCCATGCGGCGCAGCAGGCGGCGCAACTTCAGGATCTGTGAAGCGTCCACCGGCGGCTTGATGTATTCGCAAAGGGTGAGCGATTCGATGAGGTATTGCAGCAGGCGATCCTCCGCGCCGGCGGTGGCGCCGGGCGGGGCCGGGGGCTGGGGCGCCCGGGCGCGGGAGTTGCGGATGAGTTCGTAGAGAGCAACGGCCACGGCCTGGCCCAGGTTCATGGAGCGATGCTCTTCGCGCGTGGGAATGCGGAGCAGCCAGTGGCAGTGGCTCATGTCTTCATTGGAAAGGCCGAACTTTTCGCTGCCGAAGAGGATGGCCAGGCGGCCCTTGGCGCGCTTCATTTTGGGGCCGGCCTCTTCCAGACTGAAGAGCGGAACGGTGACATCGCGGGGCCCGGCGCCGGTGGTGCCGACGACGAGATGGCAATCGGCCACCGCTTCGGCCAGCGACGGGAATTCGCGGGCTTCGGCTAGCACGCGCCCGGCGTTTACACCGCTGCGGGCTTCGTCAACGGCGACGCGATAGGCGTTCACCAGGCGCAGGTCGAAGAACCCAAAGTTCGACATGGCGCGGGCGGCGGCGCCGATATTGAGCGGGTTGCGCGGAGAGACGAGAACGACAGTGACCAAACACCTATTGTGGCGCGAGCGCGGAATTGGCGTCGCCAAAAATGCCGTCACCCTCAGCGGTGGTGACGCCGGCGCGATGGTAGAAAACCTGATACGGCTTGCCGGGTTCGCGGCGAAGCGGGATGGTGAGGCGGACCGGCTTGGCCGGTTCCACCCGCAGCGCGCCCGCGGGAGCCTTGGCGGCCACGGCGCGGTTGGCCGTGCGGACTTCAATGGCCTCAGCGGCGTTGGGGATGGTGACGGCGCGGCCGGCGGCGGTCAGTTCGATAACCAAGCCGGTGGCCGACCAATCCACGCAGTGGACAGCGAGCGTGCGATGGGGATGCGCGGCGACGAAAGCAATGGTCTTTTCCAGCCGCTGGAGGAACGGTTGCACCTGATCGAGGATCTCCGGCTCATGCGCCAAACGCAGCGTCCGTTCCGGCCCGCCCTGGCGCAGCCGGAACAGATGATTGGGCATGCCGGGGGAAAGCGGCGGACCGGGCGGGGGCGCCTTCGGAAGCGCGGCGGCCAGGGCCTCGCTGGAGGCCGCGTCCAGCGTGGCGCGCCAGACGCCAATCGGGTCCGCGGCCCGGCCCGCCGCCTGGCGGATGAGCGTGGCAAGCGTACCTTGTATTGTGAGTTGCGTGTGCGTTTGCGGTGTGCCGTCGCTGAAGGCGTAATAGAAATCGAAGTCCATTTTCTTGGGCTGGCAGGCGGCGGTGACGGAGAGCAGCAGCAGGGCGCGGCGGTGCATCAGCCACTCACAACAATGGTTTTTTCAGGGCTGAAGACGCAGGCTCTCATGCGCGGAACGCCGCCCACGGAGTCCTCTCCGGTGTAGTTCGAATAGACGGCCCGCACCAGATGTTCGCCAGGGTTCTGGAAGTGGACCGGGGCGAGGAGCTGACATTCCTGCACGCCGCCCGCAGGCAGCCAAATAAGCCGCAGGCCGGCTTCGGCCGCTGGACGCAGCGGGGCTTCCATCACTTCAATGGGCAGCGGCGTGACGCCGGGCTGCATGGGCGGGCGGTACCCATAGTTGAGTGTGCAGCGGTCATAGTAAGCGCCGCGGCCCAGCACGCGCGGATGGTGAATCCAATACGATTCCGTGCCGCGGTTGCGGAAGTGGAGCGTGATGGGCAGATCACTCATGCCGAGGGCGGCCGTGTCCGGCGCGGTCAGTTCCACGGCCAGGCTGCGGACCGGATGCTGCTTCAGCCGGAGTTCGATCTCCTGCAGGCGCTGAAAGAGCGGGTGGAGTTTGTCGAGCCGTTCCGGTTCATTCACGCCGATGTACTTCACCGTTTCAATGCCGCCCACAATGACGGTGAAACGGATCATCATATCGGCGGGCTCAATGCGATAGGGCGCTTCTTCCAGGATGGCGGTGGAATCGATCAGGTCGATCACTTCGGCCAGTTCGGCGCGGGAGGTCCGATCCCCGTAGGAGCCGACATCGTGGCCGGAGCCATCCACAATGGAGCGGATGCAATCGAAGGTGGCGGCGCCGGTGCCGCGAAGCGTCAGCCGCTCCTGCCATTGGCGGCCGTAGGTGCCCATGGGCGGACCGTACTCGATGTAGCGTTCCAGGCCGAAACCGGCAAGAAGTCCTTCATGGCCCGCCTTGACGGCGTTGAGCGATTTGCGCAGAATGGGGTCCATTTATTTTTCCACCGCTTCGTACTCGTAGTCGTGGCCGTATTTGGTCTTGATGATTCTCTTATTCATCTCGACAAAGCCATGATAATGCCGCGTCTTCACTTTCGTGAGGTTTTGTCCCATGATGCTGTCGGCGTCGATGCCGTTGACGGCGCCATCGTCGTTCAGCGAAGTATCAACGGCGCCGTTGACGTATTCGTCCGGATTGTCCATGTGGTGACCCGCTTCGTGGGCGGCCACCATTGGATTGGGCTCGTCCATGGCCCAGTTCTTGGCGTCGGCACGGAAGGAGCCGGGCGCCATGAATACGACGTCAGCGCCATCAGCGGTCACTTCATTGAACTCCATTGTCATGCTGACGGTGTAGCGGCAGCAGTGGCACTTCTTGTCGGACGTGCAGGACTTGCGGCGGATGGCCCATTTGTCGCTCCAGACGGTGTGAGCGGTGTCGCACCAATCCTTGCGGATTTTGGTGTACTTGGCATCGTTGAAATCGTAGTCGGCAAAGGCCTCCGGCCAGGTGCCGCCGGAGCGGCCAACGAAACTGGAGCCCTGCTTGGTGAAGGTGCGGCCGAAGTAGTTCGCCGCGCCCGGAGTGAAGCCAGCGGGCAGCGCTACCCAGTTGGTTCCGTCGTAATATTGGTCCGGCACCATGGTGTTCAGAGTCGTGGAGCGGCCCCAACGGTGGCCGGCGCCGGGACAGCCGCCGGCGGTGCCGGTGACAAATCCGGTAAGGTTGATGCGCGTGCCGCCCCAGGCCTTCATGACGTCGAACTCCACATGCACCTTGTTACGGAAGACTTCGATCTTCTGATCCCAATGCGAGTGGTTGGTGAAGCCGCTCCAGGTGCGGGTTTCATCGAAGGTTTCCGACTCGCCATTGAGCAGCGCGGCCACCTTTAGCAGCCCTTCGCCGGAAGCGGGCCCGCCGGTGGCGGTGGCCTTGATCTCCTCCTTGGCGATATAGGCGGAGCCGTTCTTGAAGCCCACGTCCTTGATCTTCCATTTGAACGATCCCTTACCATCGGTGAGCGGGATGTCCACCGCATCGGGCACCTTATTGGCGGCAATGTGGATGGGCGAAAAAACGACGTGAACACTGGAGACGCCGGGGACGATGGTTTCCACAATCACCTCCGCAGTCTCACCGCAATGCACCGTTTCCGGCTTCCAGGTAACGACGATATCGCCCTTCACCGGCGGCGTAACTTTGCCCGGGTCCTCACATGGCGATTCCACCACCAGGCGATGATAAAAGCGGCATCCGAACGTGTCCTGCGAGGTGGCGAACTCGCGGCGGGTTTCGGTGTTGGCGCGGCGGGAGGTGTGGTCGCTCCAAAGCCGTTTGCGGCAGCCGGCGGTGCCTTCATTGGCGCGCGGGCAGGGCCAGGCGTCCATGGGAACGGCGGTACCGGGGCGGAAGAAAAGTGCGAGCACGCGGCGATTGACGCTGTTTTCCGAGTTGCGCTGGGTTTTGTCGGCGGAAGCGTCGAAGCCGGCCTGCTCGGCCTTGGAAAAGACCATGGCCGGGTTGAACTCACTGCAGCCCTGGTAGTCACCTTTGCCGTTGGCATCGGCGCCTTTGCCCAGGAATTCGGATTTTTCGAACTTCTGCGGGTGCAGGAACTCCATGTACTTTTCGAAGAGTTTGGCGCGCGTCTGCGGGCCGGCGGCGCCATCCACGGTGAGGCCATTGGCGGATTGAAAATCCTTGATGGCCTGGGTGCTGGCGGCAGTGGCGGAGCCGCTGGTGTTGCCCGGTGCGCCGCCAATGGCTTCCAGCATCAACTGTGTGTGGCGCAGGCCCCAGCCATCGCTCGTATAGAGCTTCTCCCAACGGGCGGTGTCGCGAACCGCCACAGCGTAGATGGCTTCCGCGCGCCGGCCGGACAGGCCCTTGTTGTACTCTTCGTCGCCCACCGGATCGGCATGGCCGAAAATGGCGATGGGGCAGCCGGCGTTGGCGTCGCGCAACGCCTTCAGTTCGGCGAACTCGTCTTTGGAATCCGGCGTAACGAAGGCGCTATTGAAATCGAAGCGAAGGTCGTCGATGCGCCAACAGGCGACGGTGTTCAGTTCCTCGCGAATGACATTTTTTTCCGTACCCGTGGCCGGGGCCACGTGGATGGGAAATCCGTCCAGGTTGTTGTGACTGGCAGCCTTGCCGCCGCCGAGATTTTTGTTGCCGTACGCCATTCGTGCCTCAGAGCGAGATCCTTGATTCTAGAGTAAAGAGCGCGGACCGCGAAGGAAAACCGTCACCGGGATTCAAAGCCGCGCCAGCGCAATCTCCATGCCGGCGCCGGTGGCTTCATATCGATTAGCCGTGGTGGTGAGGACGGGATAGCCATAGCCGGCTCCGACATCGGTGCGAAGTGTATGCACCGTTCGCCGGCGCGGGGATACCAGATGACCGGCGGCGTCGACGGCCAGCAGAAACGGTTCTGGAGAGTCCTGCGTTTTGTAGTAGAAAACAGCCGCGGACGCAAGGCTCCCCGGCGGGACGGTCTCCAGTTTCGTCCGCTTCCAGACGCACTCCTTCTTCGCAAAATCGAAGCGCGCTTCCAGCAGGGCGTAGAAACCGGCCGCATCCACCGTCATCATCGCCAGCGCGGGCCGCGTTTTGCGCCCCACGTGAACGCCCATGCGATGGCGGCCCATCAAGCGGTACCGCCCTTCGGGCTCGCCTCGCAACTGCATCACTTTTCCCGCCCGGACATACATCGCGGTGGCGGCAATGCCTTCTTCCGAACTCTCCACAAAACCAAGAAACACCGTGCCATCGGCGTCGCCCGGCAGCGGCGCGCAGGCGCTGCGCGCGGGCTGGGCGGGCATGTCCATTACAGCTTCGATGGTTACTTGCGGCCCGAAACGATGACGAATCAGCCGTCCGGCGCGCCAACTGTAGACGTGCAACTGGTCGCGCCCGGCCATCACGGGCCGGTCTATGATCCATTCCTCTTCCACAAGCGGCGAACTCAGCGGTTCGGACTGTTGCGCCGATTGGCCGAACAACCGGTCTCCGTCGCGCCACATTATCCAGTATTCGGAGAGCCGGGCCATTTGCTGGCCGCCCTCCGGCAGCACCAGGGAAGCGCCAGGCGGCGCCACCCGATCCCAATCGGCATGGAGCAGCAGCGGCGCTTTGTCAACGCCGGCCACGGCGTCTTCAAACTGCAACGTGTGCAGCGCGCCTGTCGCGCCGTCAGCGAAGGCTACCAGCATCTCCGCGGACCTGCCGTCATAAAGAACCGCCGAGGCCGCGGCGGCGGGGCTTTCTCTCATTCCGTTAGCTGCCGTGTATTTCTTTCAACTTTGCTTGGGTATTCGGACCGCAATCGCCATCCACCGTCAACAAATAGTCGCACTGAAACTCTTCGACCGCGCTTTTGAAAATCGGATCGGAACTATCGGTCGCGTTGCCCGCGCGATAGCCCAGGTTATTCAGCCGCCATACCTGGCCGCTGATCTCCTCCACCGGATCGAGGTGGCCCACCTTCAGGCCCAACTCGTATCCCTTCACCTTCAGCTTGCCTTCCTTTGCGCCTTGCGGGTCCACGCTCTTCTTCGTCGCGCTGCCATCGCCGGCCGTCTTGATCTTCTCCCCGCCATCAAGCTGAATATCGAGTTCCGTGTCAACAATCGGATTCCCCGCCCAATCCAGCACGACAATCTTCAATTGCACCGGGTCACCCACGGTTTGGAATGTCGAGTACTCCGTGGTGGGGATGCTTTCTTCCTTCTTCTGTTTCGCCGGAATCTCCAGCATGTCGCCGGGAAAAAGCACGTTGGGGTTGCGTTTGGATTTGAGCGACGCATTCTTTCCGTCGTCCCAGATGGTCTTCCAGGAGAGGAATCCAGCGTCGGCGGTGATACTGGCGATATGGTCCCCTTGCAGCACTTTGTACGGGCCGGCGGCGATTTTCGGCGCGCCTTTGAACAGCGTCACCGCCGTACCTTCGGCGTAGCTGCTGGTTTTGGCCCACTCGCGGCCATCCAAGTCCGGAAAGCGAACACGGCAGGTGCCAGGGTCTATGCCATCTTTGCGGTACGAGCCTTTTTCGGAAAGAGTGGCTTTGTCGACACTCCCATCGGGCAGCGTCACCTCCACGGCAAGACCCTTCACCGGGCGCTTGTTTTTGTCGAGCAGTTCAAACTCCACCCAGGTCAGCTTCTTGTCGTTCAACGCATCGGAGCCGCCGCCAGAGCCGCCGCCGGAGCCGCTGGAACTCTTCGCCTTGCCGCCGGCGCCCGCCGCGGCCGCGCCGCTCGTATCGCTGCCCACCGTGCCAGTGACGGCCAGTTTCGCCGCGTCCACCACGTGCAGGGACCACCGGCCCGCGGCAACCCGCTTGGCCGCTTCTTCCACCACCAGCGGATCGGCCATCCGCTGCACCACATTCCCCATTTCCGATACCAGCATGGAACGTAAAGCCTGAATCGCCGCCGCATCCAGCCGCACGCGTCTCAACATAGACGTGTTTCCTACGTCGGTATGCGCCGTCCGCGGGGGAATATTGGATACGTGTATCAGTTTTCCGGCGATGCGGATGCTAACTGTCATGGGGACTATTACCGCCTACGCTAACAGAAGCGCAAACACCGGGCAATTCCCCTCAACCCGTCCGGACAAATCAGCGCGGATGATCCAGTCCGCTGGCTGCCGGGATCAGGGTCCGGTACACATCGCCCGGAATGGGAGAATCCCAATGGCCGCTGAGCCTCGCCCCGGCATAGGCGGCCAGGAAGATGACGGCCACCCCCACGGCCACGCGCCGCCCGGTGAGCACGCGGCGGGGGCCGGCAAATGTCAGCGCCAAGGCGCCTTCGGCCGGGCAAACGGCCACGCACTCCATGCAGCCGATGCACTCGGCGGAGCGAATCTGCACCAGTTTGTCCACCGGAAGATGACTGGGGCAGACGCGCGCGCACTTGGCGCAATCAATGCAGGCAGTCTTTTCCCGCCGGATTTTGGCCGGGCTCAACAGCGCCGCCAGGCCCATTAACGCTCCGTAGGGGCAAAGATAGCGGCACCAAGCATTGGGAACGAAGATCGACGCAATTACCAGAACGCCCAGAAAGATAGCGGCGCCCGGCGTTAGATATCGAAAGAAGTTCAGCATCTTCACGTCGGCGATCAGGCCGTAGGGGGATTCCAGAAACCCGGCCAGATCCCGGACGCTCATGCTTAAAACCGCGTAGAGGAACGCCGCCAGCAATAGATACTTTAAGCCCCGTAACGGGATATCCAGCCATTTGGGGGCGGCAAAGTTCCGCCGGAACGTGTCTCTCCCCAGTTTCCAAAGCCATTCGGAAACGGTGCCCACCGGGCACAGCCAGCCGCAGAACGATTTCCGGAAGAGGAACGACAGGATCAGGAACGTGACGATAAGCACCATCGCCGCCGGGTGGATCAGGGGAATAGTACCTGTCTCAACTAAGTACCGTGTATTCATGAGCCCAGCAATCGGTAGCCACCCCTCCACTCCGGGTGGACGGGTGGCGATCCACGGTGCCCAACGGCCTTCATGATGCCAGACGAAGAACAAGAATTGGATACCGATCCACAGGTTCAGAACCAAAAAAACGGTCTGAGCGAGCCTTCGCCAGCGCTGGGAGTCGTCGATTTCCAAACGCCTTTTCCACTGTCCGCGACTCATGCTACCAGGGTATACCCGACGGCTTGTGGCTAAGGTGACCGCAGTCACTAAGGGCAGTGTAACCGTTGAGAAACAATTTCAACGCGAAATGTTTTCTATATGAAAATAAAGGACTTATACAACATTAAGTCACTTGTATTGGAAACCATATCCTGTGCTAGACTAAGGGTCCGCCCAGTTCTTTCCTCCAGGGTTGGCGGGTCAAAAACGGGATTCCTGCCTCGGGAACAAAATCACTACAAGTATAGTTTTGAACTGGTTTTCCACAGCCTGTGGAAAATCTGTGGGAAACGTTTGGCCATTCGGAGCGCTCAACTCTTTTCAAACATTATGAGTACTTGGGAACGCATCAAGCACCACTTGTCACAGTCCGTCAGCGCGGAGAGTTTTCAAAACTGGTTAGCGCCCACGGAGCAGCGGGAAGAAATCGGAGAGACGGTAGTCGTCCAGGTGCCGAGCGAATCGGCGAAGACCTGGATGGAACAGGAATACGCCGAACAGGTAACGCGGGCGATCAGGGAACTCCGATTGCCAGTCCGGACAGTGCAGTACGAGGTGGCCGCCGGGCCGTCGGCCATGTCCATCATCGCCAGCGGGAAAACGAGCCAGGGCAGCGAAGTGACGTTTTCACCCGCGGCCACACAGTTGAATCTGAAGTACACCTTCGATTCCTTCGTCGTGGGCTCCTGCAACCAGTTCGCGCACGCCGCGGCCCGGGCGGTGGCGGACCATCCGGCCAACCGCTATAACCCGCTCTTCATCTACGGTGGCGTGGGAATGGGAAAAACCCATCTGATGCACGCGATCGGACGTTCTTTGTTAACGCACCGGGCGGGCATGCGTGTGGTGTACACCTCCAGCGAACGCTTCATGAACGAGATGATTGCTTCCATCCGCACGGACCGTATGGCCCAGTTCCACCAGCACTACCGGGACGCCGACGCGCTTCTGGTGGACGACATTCAGATTCTGGCCAACCGCGAGCGCACGCAGGAAGAGTTCTTCCATACTTTCAATGCCTTACACGAGCACGGCAAACAGATTGTCATCTCCTCTGACCGTCCCCCGAAGGATGTAACCGGGCTGTTGGACCGTCTACGCAGCCGCTTTGAGTGGGGCCTGATGGTGGATGTACAGCCGCCGGATCTCGAAACGAAAATGGCGATTCTGGATATGAAGGCGCAGGCCGAGGGCGTGGAACTGCCCGAAGAGGTTCGCATCCATATCGCCACCAAGACGAAATCGAACGTGCGGGAATTGGAAGGTGCGCTGGTAAAGCTAATCGCTTACAGCAGCGTCACCAATTCCCCCATCAACCTGGCAATGGCCCAGCAAGTCCTCCGGCACCTATCGGCCGGCGCCGATAAACGCATTACGGTGGAAGCCATCATCCGGGCGGTGGCGGAGAAGTTCAACCTGACGCCAGCCCAATTGAAGCAGAAGTCCAATGTGCAAGGCATCGCCTACCCGCGCCAGATCGCCATGTACCTCTGCAAAGAGCTGACGTCGGCTTCGCTGCCCGAGATTGGCCGGCAATTCAACGGCAAGCACCATACAACCGTGCTGCATTCCGTCCAGAAAATCGACAAGCAACGGCAGCATGACGCGGAGTTGAACAGGATTATCCACAGCATCACCGATGCATTTTGAACATGTTACGGTGATTTCCACAGCGGCGGCCAAAGTACCCTGAGGAAAGCTGTGGACGGAATGGGGGGCAGCGGTTCTTCCACCAATTTCCACCCCGGATTCCAAAAGGCAGCATGACGGGAAGCTGTTGTTTTTAGTATAATTTAGAGAGTTTTCAACATATCCACAACCCCTACTATTCCGGTAAGACAAATGTAATCTTCTTTCACTGAGGAAAGAACCGGAGAACGACAGCGGGAAGCGGCAAAGGCAACGACGATGGAATTCACAGTCAATCGATCCGATCTGGTGCGTGAACTGGGGCTATCCCAGGGAGTTGTTGAGAAGAAGTCCACGATTCCGATCCTCTCGAACATTCTGCTCGAGGCGGACGGCGAACGGCTTACGTTGACCGCTACCGACCTGGAGCTAGGGATCCGGTGCGAATGCCTGGCCAAGGTGAAGAAACCCGGCAGCGGTACGATTCCGGCCAAGAAACTGATGGATTACGTTCGCCTGCTGCCGGACGGCGAAGTGAACATCAAGTTCGGCGACAACCAGTGGGCCTCCATCATCGCCGGAAAGGCGCGCACGCGCATCGCCGGCATGAGCCGGGAAAGCTTTCCCGAACTCCCGGAGATGCCGGAGACGCTGGCGGAACTGCCGGTGAAGATGCTGGCCGGCATGATCAGCCGCACCATTTTCGCTATCTCGGCCGAAGAGTCGCGTTTTACGTTGAACGGTGCCCTGCTGCTGGTGAAACCGGACGGGTTGACCATGGTTTCCACCGATAGCCACCGCCTGGCCACCGTGGAAGCGCCGATGACGCTCGACATTACCAGCGGCCAGGCTTTCCGTGCCCTGCTGCCGCGCAAGGCGATGAACGAACTGCTGCGCCTGTCATCTGAAGCCGGTCCGGATGCCAAACTCAAGTTCAGTGGCGACGAAAATCACCTGTTCTTCCAACTCGGCGACCGGCTGTTGCTGAGCCGTAAGCTCACCGGCAATTTCCCGGATTTTGAACGCGTGCTGCCCAAGGAGCACCCGAATGTCATCACCATGCCGCGCGAAGAACTGAAGGCGTGTCTGGAACGCGTCATGCAGTTTGCCGATGAACGTTCGCGCGCCATCAAACTCCGCGCCGTGGATGGGGAAGTCATGCTGCACTCTTCGCTTTCCGACACTGGCGAATCCGAAGAAACGCTAAACGTCACCTACGACGGGCCCAAAGTGGACATCGGCTTTAACGCGCAGTACCTGTTGGAATTCCTGCGCGCCGGGGATGAAGCGGAAGTTTCGTTCCTCTTCAAAGATGCCGGCAGCGCCGGGGAACTGCGGCCCGTTGGCGATGGACCGCTCCGCTATCGATACGTTGTGATGCCCATGCGCATCTGACCGGCGACGGAACGCCCAAACCCACCAGACCAGCCACAAAAGAGTAGTCAGGAACGAACACATTGAGCAATAACGAGCAGGATTACAGCGCCAGTAGTATTAAAGTGCTTGAAGGCCTGGAGGCGGTCCGCCTCCGCCCGGCCATGTATATTGGCTCCACCGGCGAGATGGGGTTGCACCACTTGGTGTATGAAGTGGTGGATAACTCCGTTGATGAATGCATGGCCGGCTTTGCCTCGAAGGTTCTGGTCACTATCCACACCGACAATTCGGTGACCGTGGAAGACGACGGCCGCGGCATTCCCGTGGATATACACGAGGAGGAAGGTGTCTCCGCCGCCCAGGTGGTTCTCACCAAGCTCCACGCCGGTGGCAAGTTCGATTCGAACAGCTATAAAGTATCGGGAGGACTGCACGGCGTCGGCGTCAGTTGCGTGAACGCGCTGAGCGAAGAGTTTGAAATCGAAATCTGGCGCCAGGGGTACACCTGGACGCAGGAGTATTCCAAGGGCATCCCCTTGGCGCCCCTGAAGCAAGGCGGCAAGGCAGGCCGGCGAACCGGTACGAAGGTCCGTTTCAAGCCGGATACCACCGTCATGGACGCTTCCGTGTTCAACTTCGACACACTGGCCGCGCGCCTTCGCCAATTGGCGTTTTTGAACCGCGGTTTGACCATCCACCTTACCGACGAACGCCAGGAACCCGCCCATACGCTGGAATTCCACTACGAAGGCGGCATCGCCGAGTTCATCAAGCATCTGAACAAGTCCAAAAGCTGCCTGCACGATAAGCCCATCTTCTTTGAAGGCGAACGCGACCTGCCCAACGGCGGCAAGCTCACCATGGAAGTGGCGTTGCAGTATAACGACAGCTACTCGGAAACCGTTTTCAGCTTCGCCAATAACATCAACACCGTGGACGGTGGCACGCACCTCTCCGGCTTCCGCAGCGCGCTTACTTCCACCATCAACAAGTACGGCAAATCCGCCGGCCTGTTCAAAGATGTGAAGGAGAACCTTTCCGGCGACGACGTGCGCGAAGGACTGACGGCCGTCGTCAGCGTAAAGATTCCCCAGCCGCAGTTTGAAGGCCAGACCAAAGGCAAGTTGAACAGCGATTGCTCCGGCGCCGTGGCGCAACTGATCAACGAAAAACTGGGCGAATATTTCGACAAGAACGGCAATGTGATGAAGCGCATTGTCAGCAAGGCCATCGACGCCGCCCGCGCCCGGGAAGCCGCCCGCAAGGCACGCGACCTGACCCGCCGCAAGGGTGCGCTCGATTCCGGCGGCCTGCCCGGCAAACTGGCCGATTGCCAGGAAAAGAACCCGGAGCACTGCGAACTATATCTCGTCGAGGGTGAAAGCGCCGGCGGCACCGCCAAGAGCGGACGCGACCGGAAGTTCCAGGCCATCCTGCCGCTGAAGGGCAAGATTCTCAACGTGGAAAAGGCCCGCTACGACAAGATGCTGGGCCATGAGGAAATCCGCGCCATGATCACGGCCATCGGCGCCGGCATCGGCAAGGACGATTTCGACGTCGCCAAGCTCCGTTATCACAAGATCATCATCATGACCGACGCCGATGTGGACGGCTCCCACATCCGCACGTTGCTGCTGACGTTCTTCTTCCGCCACATGCAGGAGTTAATTACGCGCGGCCACGTCTTCGTCGCCCAGCCCCCGCTGTACCGCATCAAGAAGGGCAAGGACGAAAAGTACATCAAAGACGACAAAGAATTCACCAAGGAAATCCTGCAGCGCGCCACCAAGGGCCTATCGCTCGAATATGGTCCGGAGGGCGCCCGGCAGAAGATTGAGGGCACCGAATTCCGCAACTTCCTCATCTCGCTCGATGAGTTTTCGGCGCTCTTCAAGAACCTGGAAAAACGGCTGCGCGATGCGCGCGTGGTGGAAGTGCTCACCAACGCGGAACTGCCGGTGGATTCCAAACTCGACTTCCAGCAGAAAGCCAACGTGGAACTGCTCTACCAGCGTCTGCTGCCGCTGAAAATCGGCGCAGAACTGAAGGTGGATGAGATGCACGACGCCTGGAGCGTCTCCTATCACGACTCGACAAACGCCATCCGCACCATCGGCATCGAGATGGCTTCGCAACCGGAGTATCGTCGGCTGCGCAACCTGGCCAAGACCATCGCCAAATATAACCAGCCGCCCTTCGTCGTCGCCAAGGAAGAACGCAAGGAAACGCGCGCCATTTGGAACGAACTGCTCACCTACCTCCGCGAGGAAGGCATGAAGGACGCCAATGTACAGCGCTACAAAGGGCTGGGCGAAATGAACGCGGAACAGCTTTGGGAAACCACCATGAATCCCGACAAGCGCTCGCTGCTGCGCGTGGAGTTGCAGGACGTCGTGGAAAGCGATCTGATCTTTTCCACTCTCATGGGTGAAGATGTCGAAAACCGGCGCCGGTTCATTGAACAAAACGCGCTGGACGTTCGAAATCTCGATATCTAAAAAATTTCCGGGGCGCCATGAATGGCGCCCCGGTTCGTTCCAACCCGCGCAAATTCCGTTTCTAGAAGTGAATGCGCATGGTGTACTGCACCTCCCGGCCGTAGTTGCCACCGGCCACCCACGTGCTTTTTCCAAACGTGGAACTGGTGACGTTCATATCGGGCTGGCTTGGCATGAATGCGTTCGGCGAGTTGTAGAATTCCATCCGCATTTCCAGGCGCGCCCGCTCGGTCAGCGGGAAATACTTGACCAGTGTTGAATCCAGATTCCAGAAGCCGAACCCGCGCAGATCGCTGTAGTACCAGGGATTCGTACGTGGGGTGTAGGGAGCGGCCTGGGAGAACTTCGTCGTGTCGAAGTACCCGTTCCGCGATGGATTGTCGATGGACGGCGTATCCGTCGGGGCGTTCATCTGCCCGAACGTCAATCGCGGCCCGTTGTTCCACATCATCAGATGGCTGGTGGCCCAGCCGCCGATGATCGCGTCCACAAGCCGATTGGAATTGGTCAGCAACTTACGGCCTTTGCCCACCGGAATCTCCCACGTGCCGCCAAGCCGGATGGTATGACGCGGGTCGCGCGTATCGATCATCGTGAACTTGTTGGCGTAGGTGTCCGGCTGGTTGAACCATTCGGAGCGGGATTCGTTGTTGTAGTTGTAGCCCAGCACCAGGCTCAACCCGTCGGCGAACCGGCGGTCCACTTTGATCTGAATGGCGCGGTAGCGGTTGGAACGGCTGGGCATGAACTGTTGGTTCAAGCTGCCGTATTGCGGATACGGGCGCAGCAAAGAGGCTACGGAAACCGTTGGCTGGTTGCGCAAACTGCCGGGCATTTTGCTCGCCGGCAGCAGGTTATAGAACGGGTTGGGAACCGCCGCGTCCATGGCGCCCTTGTGGGTGTAATAGAGGTTCGGGTCCACCTGGTTCAAGTCAAACCCATAGTTGCCGCCCCACATGCTGGGCTGCAGTTGATTGTGCCCGAAGTTCATGAAGTACGTAATATCGGTCATCAGTTGGAACGGGAACTGCCGCTGGTACGACACGCTCACCCGGTCGTTAATGGGACGTTTCAAGTCCTGATTGAACCAACTGGCCGCGTTGCCCACGTTCTGGTACCGGCCGTAGCCCGTGCCCACGGGCGGGTTCACCGGGTTGTTCACCGGGAATGGATCGCTGATCAGCGTCTTCGGCACGCCCTGCACCGGCGTCAGGCTGTTGGTCACTTGCGAATAGCCGTCCAGCGGAATGGACCCCAGCCCCTCAGTGAACGCGCCTTTCATCGGAATCGCATACCGGGCATAGCCCAGCCGCAGTGCCGATTTGTCGTTCATCCGGATGGCGATGCCGGCTCGCGGAAGGAAATTGCCCAGGTTCTTATACACGCGCGGGTTGCTCGAGTCGGTGAACATCCACGCGCCGTTGTACTTGTAGTTCACCGTGGCGATGGAGCGGACCTGCGCCGGCATCGTCACACCACTCTGCAGTTCCGGAATCGGGTTGTTCAAGTCCAAAAACCGCGAGAACTTGTAGTTGTCGTCCTTTGGCGCCTGCTCGGTTTCCCACCGCAGGCCCAGGTTCAGCGTGATGTTCTTATTGATCCGGTAGTCGTCCTGGAAGAAAATGCCCCATTGGGAATACTGGTTGTTGAACATCGGGCTGATGCTGGCGTTCCCGCTGTTCACCACGCCCAGCAGCGCGGAGGCGAACTGGCTGCCGCTCAGGCTGGAGTTGAAGTTGATAAACGTGTTGCCGGTGTCGACGGCGTTGAAATTGAACCCGCCCACCGATGGCAATCCGTTCTCGTCATAGCTGTAGCGCAACTGCCAGCCGGCCTTCAGGTGGTGCTTGCCCGCCTCATGCGTCATCTGCACACTGGGCGCGTGGACGCGTCCGCGCACCTGCCACCAGCTCCCCAGCCCGGCGGAAACCGAACCGTTTCCGGAAAACCCAAAGCTGGGATAGTAAATGCCCGGCAGGTCCTTCAACACCGGCTTGTACCAGCCCGATGGGAACAGCCCCGCCCAAACGCTTTCCGGCACCTTCGCCCATGCCGAATCGTATTCGTCCTCCAGATACGATGCACCGTAGCGGAAATCGATCGTCGTCCGCGGCGACATCAAATACAGCACATCGGCAGCCGCGTTCAACGCGTCCATAATGCCGCCGTTATCGGAGCGAACGGCAATGGTCCCGCCATGGTTCGGGTTGTCCAGCCGCGTCTGATACTTCGAAAACCGGGCGTACATGCGGATCTTATCGCTCACGTTGTAATCCACCCGTTCGGAGATGTTCCAATACTTCAGCCACCAGTAGTAGGAGGCCTTGTAGTTGTTCACGCCGGTAATGTTGTCGCCCGGTCCGTTCGGTTTCCAAAGGTCGGCCATGATTTTGCGGCCGGTCGGGTCAATCCGTTGCGCTGGAATGATGTTGCCCGGAAACGGCGTGCGGGTGGCGGTGGCGCTGGCGGCGTCGAACACCGTGGTGAACGGGTCGTAGATCGGACGCACCGCGCCATTGGGCGCCAGCGTCCTGGAAAAATCGCCGTTGCGCTCCAGCTCCGTCGGCAGCGTGGATACACTGTTCTGCGGTTGCGTGGATTTCCACTGCTCGTAGCTGAAATAGCTGAACAGTTTGTTCTTCAATATCGGGTTGCCGATGGTGCCGCCCCAGGTGTGGTTCTTCACCACGCTCGGTTGATTCACAATCCGGTTGCTGATGGCGTTCAGCGCCGGGTTGCGGCCAAAGTAGTATCCGGTGCCGTGAAAGTCGTTCGTTCCGGACTTCATGGACAGGTTCAACGTGCCTCCGGCGCCGAAGCCGAATTCAGCGTCCACGGCGTTCTGCTGCACCGCCACTTCCTGCACCGCGTCCATCGACGCGTTGTAGGAGCCTCGCGCCGCATAGCCCAGCGGCACGCCGTCCAGCAATTGGTCGTTCTTCCCGCCCGTGGAACCGCCCACGTCCATCCCGCTGTTGGACCACATGTAGAAAGGGTTCCGGTGCGACACATCCCAGTAGCGGTTTACAACCGCCGGGTTCAGCAGCGCCAGCGTGAACGGATTGCGCGCCAGCACCGGCAGGTCTTTCAGTAGTTGGCCCGTCACCATGGTGGTCATCGTGGCGGTGTTGAACTGCACTTCGGAAACCTGGCCGGAAATCGTTACCTTCTCCGAAACGCCTCCCAGCGAAAGTTGCGGGTTGATGGTGATATCCCCGCGCGTCTGCACGGTGATGTTCTCCTGCACGAACTTCTGAAAACCTACGGATTCCACCGTCACTGAATACGTCCCTGGCGAGACGAAATCGAAAAGGAAGGAGCCTGTCCCGTCCGATTGCCGAACTGCTTCCACGCCCGTGTTCACGTTGAGCAACGACACTTTGGCGCCCACAACTTTGGCCTGGGATGGGTCGGTGACCGTTCCCTGAACCTTCGCACGATAATCCTGACCGATGGCAACTCCCGCACCCAATAGAGCAATGCCTGCGAGAAAGGCCACCAAGACGAAGCGATTTGAAGTTGAATTCATCTTCCATCTCCTGTCATACTTGCCGTACACCGAAAAACAACTGCAAAGAACTGCCTGACTGGCAGAACAATACACATCTGTAAACGCAGTGTCAAGCGTCCAAGCGTTTTTTGGCGCCACGCTTCCGGTGAATTATGCCCTCTTGGGCAGTCGTAGAGAACCTCCGGGCGCAGCACAAAACGCTCGTCGGCGCCGTCCTAATTGTATGCGCGCCACCTCCGAGGCCACCGTCCCGATTCAGGCGAGCGGCGGCGATTTCGAACTCCTTTTCCGGGAAAACTACAGCGCCGTTGTCCGCCACGCCCAGCGCGTAACCGGTAACCTGGCCGAAGCCGAAGAACTCGCCTCGGAAGCTTTCGTCAAACTCATGCGCGAGCGGCAGCAGATTCGGGACCGCGTAGGATGGCTGAAAAAATGCGTGCTGTTCATGGCGCTCGACCGGCTACGCGCCAACGAACGCCGCGATAACCGGGAGCGGCGCGCCGCTCCGCCCAATCACCCCGGTAATCCGGAAAGTGATGCAATTCTTCAACAGCGGCAACGGCAAGTGCGGCAGGTGCTGTCGTCGCTTTCCACCCAGGATGCTGTATTGTTGCTGGCCCGCGCCGACGGGGCAAGTTATCAGGAAGCGGCCGAATTGGCCGGAATTCGAGTGACCTCAACCGGCGCCAAGCTGGCCCGCGCCGAACGCCGGTTCAAGGAAAGATACGAGGAAATGTATGGCGACATCTGAATTCGTTACCAGGAAGCTGGCCCTGTTGGATACGGGCCTTGTTATGACGCAGGAGCAAATCGACGCCGCGTGGAGCCGTGTCCAACAACGCGCCGCCGCCCCGCCCCCGGCCCGGCGCATCCCCCCCCGATGGGCCCTCGGCATGGGCGTGGCGGCCACGTTGGCCATCGCCCTGCTCACTCCGGGCGCCCGTGTCCTGGCCCAGTCCGTCTGGCGGTCCATCGTCCTTTGGCAGGCGGCCCCCGTTACCTTGGATATGGCCAATACAAGCATGGACCTGCTGCTGCCGAACGTTTTTCCGCTCCACCAGAACGGCGAAACATGGCGCACCGCGGACCAGGCGGAGGCCGAACGTCTGGCTGGCTTCCACGTGCTGACATTGGCCAGCCCCCACCAGCCCTCATTCCGTGTGGAGCAGCAGCCGGAAATTGCGCGTGTCGTCGATCTGGCCGCCATCCGCGCCGAACTCACCCGGCTGGGCCGCCCCATGGTGGAGGCGCCCGATGGCATTGACGGCGCCAGAATCGTACTCCGCCCGGGCAGCCGGCTCGCCGTCACCTCCTATGGCGAATGCCCGCAGATAAAGGGCATGTGGCGCGCCTGCGCGTTTCTGGTGCAGGCCCGGCCCAAAGTGTTGACGCTTCCACCCAACGTGATGCCGGAGCCGTTCGTGCAATTTTCGCTGGAACTCGCCGGCCTGCCGTCCGCCCAGGCCCGCCAATTGCAACGCCTCGTCGGCGCCGATCCCGCTATTTACCTGCCCAATGAGGCGGGATCCACCGTGGAACCGGTCACCGTAAGAGGCCATCGCGGCTTTCTGGTGCGCAGTCCCGGAAACGGCGCGCACGTCCTGCAGTGGCAGGACTCTGAGTTTCACTTCGAGCTGCATACCCGCGATGCCGCCGGCGCCGTGGCCCTGGCCGAAACCCTCCGCTAGAAAAAAATGGCCGCGCCTTGCGGCGCGGCCGGAGTGATCAATCAGCGAAAGAAAATTGTTACCGGTCCCCTTTGACTACCGGTCCCCTTTGATGGACAGGGCTTCGTCGAAGAGCTTTAGCGAATCGCCCCACAGTACCGAGTCGCCCCACAGCACGGAGAACCCGCGTTGCGTGGAATCGCCCCACAAAACACTCGACGGGCCAACCAGCGCTCCGTTCTTCATCACCAGGTCGCCCCACAGCACCGAATCGCCCCACAAAACAGATTCCCCCCAAAGTACGGAGGTGGAAATGGTGGGGTAGGTCTTGTTCACCTGCGCCTTGCCATTGGTCCACGAAAGCCACGGGGAAAGCGCCAGTTTACCCGCGGTGGGCTTCTCCGTATTGGCCAGTGCGGCTTTCAGG
Organism: Bryobacterales bacterium; assembly: GCA_016789905.1. GTDB lineage: Bacteria > Acidobacteriota > Terriglobia > Bryobacterales > Bryobacteraceae. The sequence continues at coordinate 42,559 of JAEUQC010000208.1, forward strand.
TCCAGATAGCCGGCGCCAACGGTCAGCGCGTCGTGCGTCACGTTGTAGGTAACGCCCGTGAACGGATCGGTAATGGCCGCTCCGGGAACAAAGTTTTTGAATGCGGTCTTCATCAGACGCGCCTTAATCTGGTCCGGCCGAAGCGTCGAGTCCTTCTGCAACAGCAGCGCCACGGATCCGCTCACCATCGGCGCGGCCATGCTGGTGCCGCTCAGCAGGAACACGTTCTGCACGTTGATTGTGCCCATTTCGAAACTGATGCCAATGGCATTGGCCTGATACGAACGCACCAGATACTGCGAAGCGTCCAGTCGCGCGTATACCGTGTTCCCCGGCGCCACCAGGTCCGGCTTCATCACATGGTCCACTGCCGACGGGCCTTTGGAACTGTAGGAGGCAATCGTGTCGTCGCTATTCCCCGTGTGTCCCGCCATCCGCGTGGCGCCCACTGTAATCACATACGGGTCGTTCGCCGGCGAACCAATCGTGCCGTAGCCCTGCGTATTGTAAGTGTTGTCCCGGCCGGCGTTCCCGGCCGCCACCACCACCGTGATCCCCGCTTTCCACGCCTTTTCCACCGCCTGGCACAAAGGATCCAGCCGGAAACTCTCTCGCACCGGCCGGCCTAGCGAAAGGTTGATCACTTTAATCGGATACGTGCCCGCCGTCTTCAGCGATATCGCGTGATTGATTGCGGCAATCACATAGCTGTCCTGCCCGCGGCCATTGGCGTCCAGCACGCGCAGGTTCAACAGCTTCACCTTCGGCGCCACGGCCGTCATCGGGTACGCGCCCGCCCCGCCCAAACAGGTTCCTTCCCCGCCAATGATCCCCGCCACATGCGTGCCGTGCCCATACAGGTCGGCCGTCGTGCTCTCCGTGGTCACAAAATTCTTACTGTAAACAACGCGGGATGTCGTGCAGTAGGGCGCCATGTTCAGGTAGGCGTCTTTATTGATGCCGCTATCGAGCACAGCCACGTACACGCCATTGCCTGTCTGCGTGGGCCGCTCCGGCACCGTCATTGCCGCGAATCGGAACCCGATCGCCTCCATGTACATCCACGGCGGAAAATGCGTCGCGCCCACCTCCCGGTCCGGTGTCACGTACTCCACATCCGGGTCCTGTTCCAACTCCCGCAGCTCCGCCGCCGTTACGCGCCGCGTCGCCATGCCAACCTCAGGCATTCTCCCCTGCGCCCGCCGCGCCCGCGGTTCCGCGCCGTCCTTGTAACGGATAATCACATCGAACGGCTGCCCGGCGTCCCCGTCCGTCGCCCGCAATTCCCGCGAAAGTCTCCCGCTCCCCTTTGTGTTGCCCGGTTGGGCCATGGCCAGCGAAGTGAGTGCGATCAGGCTGATTGTAATGCGATTGAGGTACATAACTTCTGTACCAACAGTACCTGGCAAACGAGAGGGCGCCTATCAATCGTATGTACTGAATGAAGCTGGAACCAGCGGTCTACGCTACGGCGCCTACTTACTTACACCCTCTAAACAATCAGCCTCTGTCTCTTCCTCTCTCTCCCGCAGTTGGCCCAGCTCTATCGGTATCGCCACCTTGGCCAGAACCGTGAAAACAAATGCTCCCATGGACCATATACCCAACGCCACAACCAGTTCCACCCACGTTGGCGAATACTCATGAATCTTGCCCCACGGTTCGGGAATAAAACCAGGAATAATTGTACCTATTCCCTTCTCAATGAGAATACCTACGAATAACATGGCGCACGCCAGATAGAGCACCGGCTTCTTCGCCCGCAGCCGGTGCAGCGACAACAGCCCGGTCGCCGTGAATGTCAGCGCGATCGAAGACCAGATCCACGGCACCAGCGCCCGCTTCTCCCCGATCCCGAAGAACAGATACCGCGCCGACATGCCGTGGTGCGTGTTCCGGTAAAACTCCACAAACAACTCGGAAATCGTCATCACCGCGCAGATTTGCGCCGCCACCGTCACCACCACCGATAGCTTTTCAATCGTCTCCTTCGCCACCGGGTAATCGCCGAAACGCCGGATTAGCGTTAACACCACAATCATCAGCGCCGGCCCGGCCGTGAACGCCGTGGCCAGAAACCGCGGGCCCAGCAGCGAAGAGTTCCAGAATGGCCGCGCCGGCAGTCCGGCGTACAGGAACGCCGTCACCAGGTGCAGGCTCACCGCCCAGGCGATCGACAGCAGCACCACCGGCACGTACAGCCGCTTGTCCGGCTCTTTGCCCTGCCAGTGGGAATACAGCAGGTAGAACGGCACGCCGATATTCAGTGCCAGATAGCCGTTCAACACCAGAATGTCCCAGGCCAGCATGGATCGCGGAAAGTTCATCACGCCCACAATTGGCATCAAGTGCCACAGCCGCGCCGGGCCGCCCACGTCCACAACAACAAACGCAATGGCCATGATCAACGCCGCAACCGCCATCGCCTCCCCAATCAGCACGGCGCTGTGGAAGTCGTGGTCTTTCAGTACATAGCTCGGCATCACCAGAATCACCGCCGCCGCCGCCACTCCCACCAGGAACGTGAAGTTGGAAATGTAGAACCCCCAGCTCACATGGTCGTGCAGCCCGGTCACCACCATGCCGTCGCGCAGTTGAATGGAATAGGCCCATGCGCCGCAGCACATCAGTCCCGTCAGTATCGCCATCCACAGGTGGTATGCCGTGGATCCTTGCGTCGCCTCGCGCAACGCGTCGTTGAAAAATGCCCGGAGTGTGCGCATCGGTTAGTCCATGTAGTACCAGAATTTGGGCTCGGTACCCAGATCCTCTTTCAGCCGAAATACCTTCTTATTGGCCAGAATCCAGCGAATCTCACTGTTCGGGTCCAGCAGGTTCCCGAACACGCGCGCCCCCGTCGGGCACGCCTCCACGCACGCCGGATTCTTGCCGTCGCGCGAACGCTGCACGCAGAACGTGCACTTTTCCACCACGCCCTTCTTCCGCAGCCGGTTGCCCAGGTAGTGCTGGTTCGGGTTCACTTCTTCGGCCGGCACCAGCGGGTCCGCCCAGTTAAATCGCCGCGCGTCGTACGGGCAGGCGGCCATGCAGTAACGGCAGCCGATGCACCAGTTGTAATCCACTACCACAATGCCGTCCGGCTCCATCCACGTCGCCTTCACCGGGCAAACATCCACGCACGGCGGGTTCTGGCAGTGGAAGCATTGCGTGCCCATGTAGAAGTGGCCCGCGGCCGGCACCTGGTGGAAGAAGTCGTCACTGGCCTCTTCAAAATTCATCGAACCCTTTTCCAACTCGTGAATCCGGATGTAGGCCATCCCGCTGGCGCGGTCCTGGTTGTTCTCCTGTATGCAGGCCTTCACGCAGTCCATGTAGCCGCGGCACTTGGACACGTTGAACGCATACCCGTACAGCACGTTCTCCCGCGCGCCCTGCGCGCTAACGTCAATCCGGTTGCCCGTGTTCAACTCATAGCTGCGCTCCAGCCGCTGAATGGTCGCTTCCTTTTCGGCCGGCGTCATCGCCTGGAAATGCCCCTGGAAATAGGCCTCCCAGTCCAGCTTGGCCTTCTCCTTCTCCGCCGCCGAGGCCATCGGGCTGCACGAGGTTTGCAGCACACCCAGGCCGGCGGCCAACATGCCGCCAACCGTGCCGATGGCCGTGCGCCGGTCCATCGGTTTGTCGGTAAGTATTTTGAATGGGGACTCGGTCACGGGGTCTCCTCAGCCTGCATGCGGGATAGGGCGGGCCAGCGCGGGCTCAGCCGCGGCTGATGGGAATTGTGGCAGCCCGTGCAGTTCAGCACGCGCCGGTCGGCGGCCCAGCCGCTCATGCGCTTCCCATGCGCCCCGCCGCGCCAGTCGGCGGCTTGTTTAGAATGGCACTGCGCGCAAAGTTCGTGGCTGCTGTCAAAGCTGATCTCTTTGCCGTTCAGCAGATGCAAGGACTCGGTCGGCGTCTCACTATGACACGTCTTGCATTCGGTAATCACGCCCGGCGCGTGCAATAGCTTGATCTCCCAGTGCGCGGCAGGCTTGGTCTGCTTCAACACCGGCAGCGGTTTATCGTGGCACTTGGCGCACGGGTATTTCGTCAGGTGCGGCGTGCGCGGGTCCACCTGCAGCGCGGGCGGGCCCTCCACATGGCCGGATTGTTGCAGCGTGGCCAGCAGTGTGGTGTGCGGTTTATGATCGCCGCCGCAGGCCGCTAATAGCAGAATCGCCGCTAAAACAAGCGCTCTCATTGGCCGCCTCCATTCCGGCTGAACAACGGCTGCGGCGCCGCGCCCTGCACATGGCATTGCCGGCAATTGGATCGCTCCGGGTGCGATGTCCGGATCTCCGCCGGCGCCGCTGGCCCGCCATGGCACGCCAGGCAATTGGACCGCATATCAAGCTCATGCGGAATCACCGGCGGCGCTCCAGGCATCGCGCCCTTCGGCACCTCCGCCGCCAGTGCCGCCTGGAACGTAGAGGCCTGGAAATTCCCTTTGTTCTCCGGATGCACATGGCAACTGCGGCAGTTGATCAGTTCCGGATGCGGCGTCACCGGCGTGAACGCCTTGAACGCCGGCACCCACCCGCCGTCCAAATGGCACGCCAGGCAACTCTTGCCCCCCATGCTTTTGTCGTCCACCAGATCATGCGGAATCGCCGGCGGGCCGCCCGGGTAGGCGCGCCGCGCATAGTACGCCGGCAAATGCCGCTCCGGCTGCCCAGGCCCCGGTTTTACGTCTTTCAAAAACGCTCCCTTGTTGGACCGTTCAAACACGCCGCTCTCCGTCAAAATCGGCAACGGCCTTTCTAAATTCGTCGCCGCCGGCGTCCGCGCTTCCCGCTCGCCGGAGCCCAGCGCGTGGCCGATAACGAAGACCGCCGCGGCCATCAGCGCCGTTGCCATCGCAATCCGCCATATCCGTTTCATACAGCCTTCTCTACCCGGACCGCGCACTTCTTATAGTCCGGTTGCTTGGAAATCGGGCAGAACGCGTCCAACGTCAATTCGTTAATCAGCTTGTGTTCATCGAAGAACGGCACAAACACCTGCCCCTCCGGCGGACGCCCTCGCCGGTCGATCAGCGCCGGCAGCACAATCGTCCCGCGCCGCGACGTCAGCCTCACCCGGTCGCCGTTCTTCACGTTGAACTTCTTCGCATCGTTCGGGTGCAGCTCCACATACGCCGCCGGCATCGCCTGGTGCAGCACCGGTATGCGCCGCGTCAAAGAACCGGTATGCCAGTGCTCTACCACCCGCCCCGTGTTCAACCAGAACGGATACTCCTTATCGGGCGATTCCGCCGCCGGCTCATACGGCCGGAACCAGATCCAAGCTTTCTGGTCCGGCTTGCCGTAGAAGTGGTGCGTATCCCCCGGCTTCGCCGCCGGATCGTACTTCGGGTTGTACCGCCACTTCGTCTCCTTGCCCTTCACATAGGGCCACATAATGCCTGGCCGTGAACGCAACTCGTCATACGACGCCATCTCATGCGCCGCCCCATGGTGGAACTGCCGGTACTCCTCCCAAATCTCTTTGATATGCGTCTCCGGCTTATACGGGAACAGCTTTCCGTGCCCCATCCGCCGCGCCACTTCAATCAACTGCCAGGTGTCCGACATCGCCTCGCCCGGCGGGTCCACCATTTTTTCCCAGTGCTGCGTCCGCCGTTCGGAATTGCCAAACATCCCTTCCCGCTCAATCCACATCGCCGACGGTAACACCACATCCGCCACATCCGTCGTCGGCGTGGGATACACATCGGAAACCACCACAAACCGGCCGTCTTTCTTCAATCCATCGCGATAACGCGTCGTCTTCGGCATCGTCACCATCGGATTCGTCACCTGAATCCAAATCATCTTCAGGTCCCCGCGGTCCAGCGCCCGGAACATCTCCACCGTGTGCAGTGTCGGCTTCGGCGCGATATTCGATACCGGCACGCCCCAAATCTTCGCCGCCATCTCCCGCGCGTGCGGGTCGGTCACTTCGCCGTGCGGCAGCCGGTTGGTCAGTGTGCCCACCTCGCGTACCGTGCCGCAGGCGCTCGGCTGGCCGGTAAGCGAAAACGGGCTGTTCCCCGGCGTCGAAATCTTTCCGGTCAACAAATGGATGTTGTAGACCAGGTTCTGAATCCACGTCCCTCGCGTGTGCTGGTTCATTCCCATGCACCAGAAGCTCACCACCCGCTTCTTCGGGTCGCCGTACAGCGATGCCAGGAACCGAATCTCCCGCGCCGGCACGCCGCTCAGCTTTTCCACCTTTTCCGGTGTGTACTCTTCCAGCGCTTTCTTATACGCCGCGAAATCAATGGTCTTCGGCTCATCGGTGAACGCGAACTTGTCCTGCGTCCCATAGCCGATATTGGTCTTCCCCGTGTGGAAGCTCACATGACGTTGCAGAAACGTCGAATGCAGCCAGTTGTTCCGGATCAACTCATGGGCAATTGCGTTGGCGATTGCCAGATCCGTTTGCGGAAGGAACAAAATGGACCGGTCCGCCGCCATCGACGTTCGCGTCGTCCGCGTCGCCAAATCGACAATCAGCGTCCCGGTCGCCTGCTGGCGCCGTTCCAGCATCCGGCTGAACAACACCGGATGCATCTCCGCCATGTTGTTGCCCCACAGGACGAATACGTCGGCGTTGTCGATGTCCTCATAACAGCCCATTGGCTCGTCCAGCCCGAACGTCGTCATGAACCCGGTCACCGCGGAGGCCATGCACAGCCGCGCGTTCCCCTCCACGTTATTCGTGCCAATGGCGCCCTTGAAAAGCTTCGACGCGCAGTAGCCGTCCGGAATCGTCCACTGGCCGGACCCGTAAATCGCCACCGAATCCTTCCCGTGCTGCGCGATGTTTTCCTTCAACTTGCTCGCCACCAGGTCCAGCGCCTCGTTGATCGGCACCGGAACCAGTGTGCCGTTCTTCCGCACCAGCGCCTTCGTCAGCCGGTCCGCGCCGTAAAGCGCCATCACGGAGTGGTACCCCTTTACACAACATAGCCCCTTGTTTACAGAGCTCGCCGGGTCACCCTTAACCGCCACCGCGCGGTTGTTCGAAATGCCGATCAACAATCCGCAGCCGGTGCCGCAGAACCGGCATGGCGCCTTCTTCCACGTCAGCCCGTTAATCGAATCCACTTTCGGCGTCGCGCCGAAGGAGACGCCGGGAACCAGCTCCCCGGCGGCGGTGACGGCGGCCGCAGCCACCATCTGTTTAAACAGGTCACGGCGGTTCATGCGGCCTCCCTTTCGCTCACTCCGGCCACAAGGCTCAGACAGTGCAGCGTCGTCAGGCTCTCCAGTTGGCCGCAAAGCGCCTTCTCTGCCGCCTCGTCCGGTGTATCGGTCACCAGCAGCAGCAGCTCCTGATTCACCGCCGGAAGCACCTCGCAACCAGCCATCTCCATCAGCGCGTCCTCCAACTCGGAGGTCTTTCCCGGCACGGGCCACACAATATAGCTCTTTATTGGCACGTCCAATTCTGGAATGCCTCCTGCAAAATGACAGTAACCGGAGTCACAATGGTTGGGTGAGCCAACTCAGTCTCCAGGCCCTGTCCGCCATTGACTTGTTCGCGGTACTTCCCGCGGCCGAACGGGAGCATCTCGCCAAGCTGGCAGTCATCCGAAAATTCGACGCTAAGGAATCGCTGTTTGAGGAAGGCCAGCCCTGCGAAGGTATCTGGGTGGTCGCCAGCGGCAGCGTCCGCGTCTACAAATTCTCGCCCGGCGGACGGCAAATCGTCCTTGCCGTGCAGGAGGCGCCGGCCACCGTCGCCGAAGTCCCCGTCTTCGATGGCGGCCCCTACCCCGCCACCGTCATCACCCAGGAGCCCTGCGAGGCCATGCTCATCCGCCGCACCGATTTCCTCGCCTGCTGCCGCCGTAATCCGGAATTGACCCTCAAATTCCTTAGCGTCTTCAGCGCCCGCCTGCGCCACCTCGTCGGATTCGTCGAACGCGTCACCTTCGGCAGCATCCGCCAGCGCCTGGCCTCCGCCCTGCTCGAAATGGCCGATGGCGCCGGCGCCGCCTTCACCATGCAGGAAACACATGAGGACCTTGCCAACCGCCTCGGCACCGTCCGCGAAGTCGTTTCCCGCAACCTCGGCCGCTTCCAAAGTGAGGGCCTCATCCGGCTCCACCGGAAAGATGTGCAAATTCTCGACCGCAAAGGTCTGGCCGCCGAAGCCGAAACGAATTTTTAGTAACACTTTTCCAGCCGCCCCAGTCTATTGCTTGGAGGCGAATGGCCGTGAAAAAACTGCTGGTGGTGAGTGCGTTGGTTGCCGGCCTGGCGTTTGGTCAGGACGATCCGGCTTCTAAAGAGCAAAAGAAGCGCGCGCCGGAAAAGCGCGCCGCCGTCATGGGCACCGCCGCCGCCGCCGGCGCGGCCATCGGCGCCGCCATGTCGAAGGACAACCGCGCTAAAGGCGCCATCGTGGGCGCCGCCGTTGGCGGTCTGGCCGGGTTGATCATCGACCAGATCCTGAAGAAGAAGGAGCAGGAATCGGCCCCCGCCGCCCCCGCGCCCGAAACGCAAAAACTGCTCGAACCGGCCGAATCGCGATAACCAGATTGTTGGAACTTTGAAGCGGGCGCGCCGTAGTCTCCGGCATGCACCCGCTTCTTCGCCTCACCGCTGTTCTTCTTGTCAGTGGTGTCGCCAACGCCGAACCGCCCCGCCTGCGAAGGCTGGACGGTTCGGCGATTTCTGTTTCTGAAGCCGAATCGTTCGCCCGGGAAACCCTCGCCCTCCATGGCGTCACCGGCGCGCAGGTCGCCGTCATCGAACGTGGCCGCCTAGTCTGGAGCCATGCCTTTGGCCTGCGCCATGTCGATCCACCCCTCCCCATGGACACCGGCACCAACATCTGGGCCGCCTCCATAACGAAGGGCGTCTTCGCCGCCTACGCCGTCGAACACGGCGGCATCCACCTCGACATCCCCGTCGCCCGCCAGCTAACTGCGCCTCTCAATACTTTCCCGCCCTACAAAGAAACCGCCGCCGATCTTGTCCACGACCCGCGCTGGCTCCGCGTCACCCCGCGCATGTTGCTCGCTCACACCTCCAGCCTCCTGAACTTCGCCTTCCTCGAACCCGACCAAAAAATGCACCTCCACGCCGAGCCCGGCGCCGCCTACAGCTACTCCGGCGAAGGCCTCAATCTGCTGCAAT
>JAEUQC010000014.1 GCA_016789905.1 Bryobacterales bacterium
GGTTATCCACATCAATCGTCTCCACGCTCGCGCCAATGTACGGATTCCCCGAAACAGCCGTCGTCGCCCACGTCACCAGCGTCTGGCGCACATTCCCCGTCGCCACCCCGTTCACCGCCGTCCGTTCGTTCAGCCCCGCAAACAGCCCCAGCGTCGGTCCCGCCGCAGTGTCAAAGTAGTAGGCCTTATCCGCCGTCAGCGACGCATCCACCACCACCGTATACAGATGGGCCAGCCGCGCCGCATTTCACGCTTCAGATTGATTTGAGGTACTCGATGAGCGCCCATCGCTCTTCCTCACTCAAGCGCGGCCCGATGACGCCGTTGCCGGTTGGACCATCGGTGAAGACATGCCCCCGGTTACTGTTGCCGGCAACCGTGGTGTCGTATTGGAACGCGCCCGCAAGTTGGCCGCTTTCGTAGCCAACCAGCTTGGGATCATACCGCTTGCTGCCAACCCAAAACCTGGCGGGGCGTTCGGCTTCGGTAGCCAACAGATGATAGAGGCTGGGGACGGACCCGTTGTGCAGGTACGGCGCGACAGCCCAGATGCCGTTCAACGGCCTGGCCTTGTAGACCAGCTTGTCACGCACCGCTTCCGCGCCCGGCGTGCGGTAGCCGGACCAGGCGAGGCGCGTGGCGGCAGGGGTATTGTTGGCTTCAAAGTAGCGGTCGGCGACGGCGCGGGTGACGTAATCCAACCCCTCAGCAGCGGTGAGGCGCCCCTTCTTCAGCGCGCCGCTATCGGCGGTGCGGTTACGGAAATCAAGCGCGGCGCGCGGGTCGGTGCCAATCTCCTGGATGTTGACGTCGGTCACCTTCAGGAATGACATGCCGGCGGAGGACTTGGCCCAGTAGCGCGGCGCCTTTGCTTGCCGGTCCGCGGCTAACTCGGCGACGGGCGGCAGATGGCAGTGCTGACAGTACTTGCGATAGAGGGTTTGTCCATGCGCCGCCTTGGCCGCGTCGAGCGGGGGCAAAACGGCCGGCCATTTGGGAGAAGCAAGGCCCAGGTAGGGCGCAGGGCCGGCGATGAGGAGTTCGAGTTCATTGAGTGCGGCGATATCGACGGAGTTGTCGAGATCGGGGGCGGTCAACATGGCGCGGACGCCGAGCGCTTCGCCGATGTTGCGGACAAGCGGGTTGGCGATGGAGGAGTTGTACTGAATCCAATCGAGCCACGGGGCGTCCCAGATTTGGGGGAAGCGGACTGGCGCATTGGAGACTTGGAAGTTCTCGAATTTGTCGAGGTCAACGGCGAAGACCTGGTTGCCGATGCGGGTGAGGGCATCGGTGCGGGCAAAGCCGGCGGGGATCGCGTAGATCGCATGTTTGTCGACGTATTCCTTCTCCTTCATGGCTTGTGCGAGGAAGGCGTCGACATCGCGGCGGAGATCCGCCGCGGACCCGCCGGCGCGTTGTTCAAAGCGGGCCTGGCGGCCGGGGATGATCTTATTGAGAGCGAGCGCGAGGCCGAGCGCTTTTTGGAATGTTCCGAGGTCGACGATGGCGGGACCGCCTTCGATGCGGATGGCGTAATCGCCGTAGAACAGTTCGCCGGTGTGGCAGGCGGCGCAGGTGAAGCCGACAACCGGGTAAGTACGTTTGGTGACGGGATCGTGAAAGTTGTCCTGCCGGGCGAAGCCGATGGGAAGCGAGCCGGGATGGCTATCGGAAGGGATGAAACCGAAGCGGGCGAGGTAGGCGGGGTCCTTCAAGTCATCGCACTTTGAGAGCGAGAGGCAGGGTTGTTCCAACGCCTGGAACCAGGACCATGGGATGAGACGCGTGCCCTGGGCGGTGTGGTGGAAGGCGGCGCGCTGAGCGGGGGACCAGTTCTGATCGAGCAGCAACGATTTAGGCGGGCGGGAGTAGGCGGGAACATCGATGCGGTAGTGGCTGATGCGCGTCCATGCGGCGGCGGCCACGACGGCGATGAGCACCAGCAGTATAAGGAGTCTGCGCGGCATATCCGCCTATACTAGCGGCATTGGAGCCCCGAACTTGTCATGGCTTCTGGACTCAAATCGCTACATTGGGTATAGTCCAGAGAGCTTTCGATTTTAGGAGACACAAGACAATGGCAGATACCCCTGTTACCGGTGCGGAGTTTAAGCAGCAGTTGCGAGAGGGGCAGCCCAAGATTGGGTTGTTCGTCAATTCGCACAGCCCGACGGTGGCTGAGCAACTGGCGCACACCGGTTATGACTGGTTGCTGATCGACACACAGCACGGTCCGATGAACTATGAAAAATTGTCGGCCATGATTGCCGGCGTGGCAAGCGGCGGCGCGAAGTCTTTCGTGCGCGTGGGCGGGTATGACGACCGGCCAGGTATTCAGCAGTCGTTGGACCTGGGAGCGGATGGCATTTTGGTCCCCTACATCAACACGGCCGAGGAAGCCCGCGCGGCTGTGAGCTGCGCGCTGTATCCGACCGCCGGCACGCGGAGCGTCTACTTTCCGCAACGGAGCATGAACAAGGCGGGACTGCTGGGCTATGCCGGCAACTGGAACAAAAATGCCATTGTTGCACTGCAAGTGGAAACGGCGAGCTGCATTGAGAACATTGAAGAGATTGCCGCTGTGCCTGGCGTGGACATGCTGTTCCTGGGGCAGAACGATCTCTGCATGTCGATGGGGCTCTATGAAAAGTACGAATTCCCGCACATGTACACGTCGCCGGAACTGGGCGAAGCGACCAACAAGCTGATCGCGGCGGCGAAGAAGAACAACGTGGCGCTGGGCGTATTCCTGTTCGGCACGGCGCGCGTGCAGGAGTTCCTGGACAAAGGCTTCCCGTTCATCAGCCTGGGCAACGACCTGCACCACATATTGACGCAGGCCGGGGCGCACATTACGGCGGTGGAGACGATGGGCTGGAAGCGGCGGCCGACGGCGCTGCTCTAGTCCTTTTTTCTGGCCAGGTGGAGCGCGACAATGCCAAACGTCAATAGCTCGTACTCCACCTGGCCGTAGCCGGCCTCCTGAAACTCCCGCGCCAAGACATCGGCCACCGGGAACTTTTTCACGCTTTCCGGCAGGTAGGTATAGGCGTCTTTGGACCCGCTGATGAGCGCGCCGACGCGGGGCAGGATCTGTTTGGAATAGAAGTTGTAGAAGGCGCGGAAGGCGGCGTTGGGCGGGGTGGAGAATTCCAGGATGGCGGCGGTGCCGCCGGGCTTCAGCACACGCAGGATTTCCGTCATGCCGCGGCGGTAGTTGACGAAATTGCGGAAGCCGAAGGCGCAGGTGACAAGGTCCACACTGGTGCTGGCGACGGGGAGGGAGAGGGCATCGGCTTCAAAAAGCAGCCGGGCGTTTTTGGCGGCGGCGCCGATGAGCATGGGGTGGCAGAAGTCGCTGCCAACGACGCGGGCACGGCCAGCACGGGTGAGGGCGAGCGTGAGATCGCCGGTGCCGCAGGCGAGATCGATGACGCGGGCATCGGCGCGATCGAGAATGTGCTGCACGCGGGCGACGGTGCGGCGGCGCCAGTATTTATCGATCTGGAAGCTGAGAACGTGATTCAGCAGATCGTAGCGATGGGCCACCTGCCCGAACATGCCGCGGACGTAACGGGCGGCCTGTTCTTCGGTGGCGGCACCGGGAGGGGTGGTGCCTTTGCCTGCTTCGAGCGCCATCGTTAAAGCGCCGCCGCCGCGGCCGCCCGGACATCGGCCGCGGCGATGCCGCTGACGACGCGTACCGTACCCACGCTTTCAGCGAGCACGAAATGGGTGGTGCCCTGGATGGTCTTCTTGTCCTTCAGCGTGTGGGCGGTTAGGGCATCGGGGCTGATGTCGGCCACCTGCGGCCAAGGGCCATAGAGATCCGTGACGCGGCGCATTTCATCGGCTTCGGGTTTAGCCAGCAGGCCGAGGCGTTCAGCCAGGTGGGCGGCGGCGTTCATGCCGTAGCCGACGGCTTCGCCATGCAACAGCCGCGTATATTGGGTTTCGGCCTCGAGCGCGTGGCCGAGCGTGTGGCCATAGTTGAGAATGCGACGCAAGCCGCCCTCTTTCTCATCGGCGGAGACCACTTCGGCTTTGATGCGGACGGAATCGCTGACGATGAAATCGACGGCTTCGGGATCGAGCGCGAGGACTGCTTCCGATTTGTCGGCCAGCAAACGGAAGAGCGCGGGGCTGCCGATGATGCCGTATTTCACCACTTCGAAGAGACCGGAGCGGTATTCGCGGACGGGAAGAGTTGCGAGCACGGCCGGGTCAATGAGAACGGCCAGCGGCTGATGGAAGGCGCCAATAAGGTTTTTGCCGCCGACGAGATTGACGCCGGTTTTGCCGCCAATGGAAGCGTCAACCTGGGCGAGGAGCGTGGTGGGCACTTGAATGACGGGTATGCCACGCATGAAGATGGCGGCGAGAAAACCGCCGACATCGCCGACGATACCGCCGCCGAAGGCGACGATGAGGGATGAACGGTCCGCGCCTTTGGCGAGCATCTGTTCGGCCATCGCTTCCAACACGTTGAGCCGTTTGTTGGGCTCGCCGCCGGGGAAAAACACGAGTTCATGGGGGAATTGCATGTGCGCGCCGTGCAGGTTCCAGACATCTTCGGTGGTGACGATGAAGACCTTTCCGGCCTTGGCGGGGATGTATTCGGCGACGCGCGCGAGGATGCCGCGCTCGATGTGGCACTCGTATCGTTGGGTGCCAGTGGTGACTGCGTATGAGGACATGTGCTTTTTCGTTTGTACCATGGTGATATGCGTGCTACGTCGGACAGCATTGTTTGTGACTATCTGGTGATTGGGGCGGGCGTGGCCGGACTGCGGGCCGCCATTTCGCTTGCGGCCCATGGGCAGGTGCTGGTGTTGGCCAAGGACACGCTGCATGAGTCGGCATCGGAGTATGCGCAAGGGGGCATTGCGGCGGCGCTTTCTGACGACGACGAGGTGACGCTGCACGAACAGGACACGCTGCAGGCGGGCGATGGCCTGTGCGACCCGGAGGCGGTGCGGACGCTGGTGGCCGAAGGGCCGCACGTGATTGAAGAGTTGCTGGAATGGGGCGCGGAGTTCGACCGGGAGGGCGGCGAATTGGTGTTTGGCCGGGAAGGCGCGCACTCGCGGAATCGCATTTTGCATGCGCATGGCGATTCGACGGGAAAAGAGATTTCGCGGACGCTGTACCGCAAGGCCGCGTCGCTGGCGAATGTGCGGTTCCTGAGCTTCGCGGCGGTGACGGATCTGCTGATGGCCGATGGGGAAGTGCGCGGGGCGGTGGCGTTCGACGAACGGTATCAGAAGCGGCACCCGATCTATGCGCGGGCCACACTGCTGGCGACGGGGGGCCTGGGGCGGGTGTATAAAGAGACAACGAACCCGAACGTGGCGACGGGCGACGGCGTGGCGATGTCGTGGCGCGCGGGAGCGGTGATCCGCGATATCGAGTTTGTGCAGTTCCACCCAACGGCGCTGCATTTGGACGGCGCGCCACGATTCCTGTTATCGGAAGCGCTGCGCGGCGATGGCGCGTTCCTGCGCAACGCGGCGGGGGAGAGATTCACCGACGAGCTGGCGAGCCGGGACGTGGTTAGCCGCGCCATTGTGCGAGAGATATCGCGCACCGGATCCCCACACATGTTTTTGGACATGACGCATTTTGGACCGGGCGTTATGGAGCATCACTTCCCGCGCATCTACCAGACCTGTTTGCACTACGGGCTGGACCTGACCAGGCAACCGGCACCGGTACACCCGGCGGCGCACTACGCCATGGGCGGTGTGCATACGGATTTGAATGGGTTGACAACGGTGCCCCGGCTATTCGCAGCAGGGGAAGTGGCGTGTACAGGCGTGCATGGGGCGAACCGGTTGGCAAGCAACTCGCTGCTGGAGGGCGTGGTGTTTGGCGCGCGCGCGGCGGCGGCGATGACGGCGCTGAAGCATTGTGAAGCGAAGGGTGAGATTCCGCGGACGGAGGTGTTTCCGGCGATGACGGAATCGCACCTGCGTTCGATTACATGGGAGCATTGCGGCATATCGCGCAATGAAGAAGGGCTGCACACGGCGGTGAGCGTGCTGCGGAGCGTGCCGCTGGAGCGGCGCGACGAGGCGACGCGCGTGGATTACGAGTTGCGATCGATGCGTCGTGTGGGACTGCTGATCGCCCAGGCCGCGCTGGACCGGCGCGAGAGCCGGGGCGGGCACTACCGGTCCGACTATCCGGAGAAAGCGGCGACGGCGGTACACTCCCGGCTGGCGCGTTCGGCGTAGCAGGGCTATTGCAAGGACGCGGGGTCCATCCAGAAGAATTCCCAGTGGTGGCCGTCCAGATCATAGAAGCCACGGCAGTACATGAAGCCGTGGTCCTGCGCGTCCATGGCCTGGGAGGCGCCGGCGGCGATGGCTTTGCCGAACATCTCATCGACTTCGGCGCGCGTTTCGCATGTCAACGAGACGATGCATTCGGTTTGGCGGCGCGGGTCGGCAAGGGGAAGTTGCGTGAAGCGCTTGAAGGTGGACTCAGTGAGCAGCATCACGTTACCATCCTCGCCTAAGACCATGCACGCGGCTTCGTCATTGGTGCATTTCAGATGGAACCCGAAGCCGAGTGCCGCGAAAAACGCCTTGGATTTTTCCAGATCGCCGACGGCGAGATTGATGAATACCTTTCTTGGAGTGGCCATATAGCGAATAGACTGGCGCGGGCGCAGAAGATCATCGGTTCGAGGATAACTTTTGCGGCAGGCCGAATAGCGGGAACAGCGTGGCCGTATCGAGGAACGAATTCCAGCCGGCGATGCGGTCCTGATCGAGTTCAAGGACGACGATCGCCCAAGGCGAGTGGCCGCCGGCGGGGTCAGCGCGGTATTGGGCAAAGGCGGGCGAACCGCAGGCGGCCACGGGGATGAGGCGCGAACCGCGACAGCCGGCGCCGTGGCCGTTGAGCCATTCGCGCACCTGCGCCGGACCCTGCAGCCAAAGGGCGTAGGGAGGCATGGAGAAGGCCGCGTCATCACGCAGCAGGGAGGCCATTTCGTCAACGTCGTAACGTTCGAACGCAGCGACGTATTTTTCAAGAAGTTCCGATTGGGCGGGAGTGAGTTCGGCGGGCGCGGGGGTAAGTTGCGCGGTGGCGGCGCGGGCGCGCTGCAGGGCGGAATTGACGGCCGGAATGCTGGTGGCCAGCGTCTCCGCCACTTCGGCGGCGGACCAGCCAAGCACCTCGGTCAACAGCAGCGTGGCGCGCTGGCGCGGGGCAAGATTCTGGAGCGCGGCGACAAAGGCGAGGCGAATACTCTGGCGCAACTGGAGTTGCGCAAGGGGGTCGGCGTCCGGCACGGCGCGGGCATCGGGAATGGGTTCGATCCAATACTCGCGGGGGTGCTGTGTCAGGTCGCCACGGAAACCCGGGGGGCGCTCTTCCATGGGGCGGGCGCGGCGGCCGCGGGCGGCGAGTTCGTCGAGACAAACGTTGGTGGCGATGCGGAACAGCCAAGTGCGAAGGGTGGAGCGGCCGTCGAACTTATCCATCGCTTTCCAGGCACGGATGAGCGTTTCCTGTGCGGCATCTTCGGCATCCACAGCGGAGGCCAACATGCGGTAGCAATGGCCGGTGATGGCGCGGCGATGGGATTCGATTTCGTCGATCAATGGCGCCCCCGGAATCTTTCAATTTCACGGCGGTCACGCTTGGACGGGCGGCCCTCGGTCCAGCCATCGGCCTGCGCCATGGCTTTGCGTTCTTCAGCGGCCTTCAGGCGGGCTTCGCGGCTGGCGTCCGTTTCCCGAAAGAGCGTTTGCGCCACAGCCATGGGGCCGCGCAGCTCGCTGAGGACTAATACTTCCACGACGAATGTGCCGCCATCGTTTTTGATCTCCAACACGTCGCCGATGCGTACTTCGCGGGCGGGTTTGGCGGGATGGGAATTGGAGGTGACGCGATTGAGGTCGCAGGCCTTGGCGGCCAGGGCGCGCGTCTTGAAGAAGCGCGCGGCCCAGAGCCACTTGTCCATGCGTACTCGGGTGGGGTTATTCAATCCGAAGTCCTAAGAGCAGCGCGAACGTCATGGCCTGGGAAGGGTCCACCACCGCGCCGCGCAGGCCTTCCACGGCGATGTGAAGACCCTCCACTATGGAACCGCGCAGGTCCGCATTGGGCAAACGGGCGTTACCCATTTCCACGTTGCGCAGGTTGCAGCGGCGGAAGACCGTGCCAGTGAAATCGGTCCCCTGAAAGTCAGACTCTTCGAAATTGCAGTTGTCGAACTCCGTATTGCGAAAGCGGGAAGCACGGATTTGCGAGTAGCGTTGGTCGCCGTCGCGGATGAGGACATCCTGCGCGTCCACGTCGCCGCCGCTAAGGCCGGTGATGCGGCAATCGATGAGTTCGACGCGGAGGAGCGTGAGGCCGCGGGTGGTGAGATTGGCAAGATCGCAGTTGATGAGGCGCGCGTCTTTGATGGTTACCGTGGTGAAGCTGCTGCCGGCCATATTGAGACGTTCTAGAGTTGATGCTTCGATGCGAAGCTCGCGCGTTTGCAGGCCACGGGCGTCGGCGCCGATTAGATGTTGCTCGAAGATGGGGCCGCCGGTTGTTGCATTCGCGGGTGAAAGGTCGAACGGGATCTCCGGCTCACGGCGCGAAAGCACGAATTTCTTCGAGGGCTTCAAGGCATCTTCTCCGCAATCAAGCGCACCAGTCGCATTTCCTTTCGCATCCATTCGTGCGCGCCCGCCGTATCTTCATACTTCCTGATTCTAAATCCTTCGAAGATGCGCAGCAGTTCATTGGTGTCGTATTCGAACGGGGAGTCCTTGCCGTCTTTATGACCGCATTCGACGACAATGATGCCGCCGGGGCGCAGGGCGTCGCGAACGCGGAAAACGCTGCGCTTTTCGATGGGATAGATGATGGCGATCAAGTCCCACTGGGCTTGGCCGAAGGGGAACTCTTCATCGGAGAGGACGAGAGCGTTGAGCTTGACTCCGGCAGCCATTGCGTGGCGTTGGGCGGCGGCGATGCCTGTTTTGGAAACGTCAAAACCGGTGACATCCCAGCCGTGGCGGGCCATGAATATGGCATTGCGGCCTTGGCCCATGCCTACGTCAAGGGCTTTGCCTGGGCGGCGTCCTTTGACGGCTTCGACGAGCAGGGCGGTGGGAGTTTGCGGCGACGGGGACTTGCCGGCGTAAACAGGATCGTAGAGCACGGCTTCGTCGCGGGAGGCGATGATGCTCATCGTCTGCCGCGCTTCCGAGGGTGCCATGCCATCTGCTGTCAACTTGGCCGCATAACGTTCCGTGGCCGCCTGCCAGGTTAGTCGCGCATTCTCCGGCACGGCACGCCAGCGAAGGAAGTTCGCATAGGCAGCTTCGCCGTCGATCTGGCCATGGACGGGAATGCAAAGGGCGAGGATGAGGACCACGGGCCACATGATCCTCAATCTAGCAAAGGCTACGGCTTCGGGTTCCAGTTGCTCAGTTCCGGCCGGTAACGGTACAGGTTCACTTCGGCGGATTCCGTAACAGCGTCGCGCTTGGCGGCCCAGGATGCGTACTTCACTTCACCCATCGCCTTTCGCGCGGCGGATTCATCCAGATCCGTCAGCGCGGGCACGGCCAGCGATGTGGTGAATTCGCCGACCGGCCCTCCCATTCGCGTTTCGGTTACCAGGTAGAGCTTCACGCCGGCCGGCTTCATGCCCGCGCTCATCATTTCCTTTAACACTGCCCGCATCTCATCCTGCCGGCCCGGCTTGACGCGAACGCGCGCGACGCGCAGGTAGGGCGCGGGGACGGTCGAGTCGCGAATGCTGAGCTCCGGCTTGATTTCGGTGACGCGGGTTTCGCGGTCTTCAACCGTTGCCATCAAGCGGATGTTCGCCGCGCGGTATTCGGCCTCAAAGTTGCCTTTGAACGCATCGGCGCGGCTTGCCACGGCTTGTGAAATCTTGTCGTAGCGTCTCACGATGGCGAATTGTTCCGGCCCGGTGAGCGATTGGTACACCGCGGTGGGAGCGTCCACGTTGGCTTTTTTATAAATGGCCATCAGATCCTGAATCGCCGATTGCCATTCGGCCATGCGATCCCGTTTCACCTTGTAGAGCCTGACGTGCTGGAAGTTCTGTCCTGCGAGCGTAAGCGCGAAGAAGGCGCAGATTAGCAGTTTCTTCATTTTCGATTCCTCTTCCCGAAAGTGTTCGGTTGGCCTGTCAGCGCAAAAATTAACGTGACCGGGCCATGGAAACGGAAACTCCCTGGGCGTACTCTATTAGCTGTGATGACTCGCAGAAACCTATTCGCACTGGCCGCCACGGCGCCGTTCGCTTTCGCGCAAAGCGAGGACGCCGTCCGCAAAGCGGCAGAGAAGTGGCTGGCGTTGATTGACCAGGGGAAGTACAAAGACGCCTACAAGCAATCGAGCCAGCACATGAGGGCGCAGGCTACGGTGGACGAGTGGGAACCGCAAATCAGCGCGATGCGCGAAGGCGCCGGAGCCATGCAATCCCGCGGGTTCACGTCGGCGAAGGCCACGAAGACAATGGCCGGCGCGCCGGATGGGGAATACATGGTGTTGGAGTACGGGTCGGCCTTCGCTAAGAAGGCGAAGGCCGTGGAAACCGTAATGGTGAGCCGCGAGGGCGGCACATGGAAGGCGGCCGGTTACTACATCCGCTAGCTGGGATAGGCGCCGGCGATGTAGCTGTGCAGGTGGTCGATCGTGCTTTCCTGTTCGGCGATTACCTGTTTCACCAGGTCGCCAATGGAAAGCATGCCGACAACCATGTGATCAGCAACAACCGGCAAGTGCCGGACGCGAGCATCCGACATGACGCGCAGGCAGTGGCCAACGCTATCGAGCGGAGTCACGGTGATCAGATCCGTGGACATGATCTCGCTGACGGGCGTGTCTTTGGAAGACCGTCCCGCGAGTATGACTTTCCGCGTGTAATCACGCTCCGAAAGAATCCCGGCCAGCCGGCCGCGGTCAAGGACGACGAGAGCGCCGACCGAGTGTGCGGCCATCTCTTCAATGGCGGCAAAGACCGATGCATTCGGAGAAATAGAAAAGACCCGGCGGCCTTTTCTGTCGAGCAACGTTCCAACGGACACCGATGAGCCTTTCATCGTGAATCCTCCTGGTGGGCCTGACTATACAACAACGAAATGGAGCTGTGCAACGATAGCTGAATGAAGAGTGATCGTTTTCGCGCGGCTTTTCCCCGGGCGATGGAACTGACTTATCTTGATACGGCGGCCGAGGGCCTGCCGGTGGCAACCGAAGCGGATGCGCTGTTGCAGTATTTCCGCGACAAGTCGCTGGGCACACCGGGCCGGAAGGAGTTTCACCGGGTAGAGGGCGAGGCACTGACGCTGGCGGCGGAGTTGTTGGGGACCGATGCGGAGAACGTGACGTTTCTGGGCAGCGCGTCGGAGGCCATGAGCGTACTTGCCAATTCCATCGAGTGGCGGACGGGTGATGAAGTGATTATCAGCGACCTGGAGTTCCCATCAAACGTGCTTTCCTGGCTGCGATTGCGCGATCAGGGGGTGAAGGTCGTGGTCGTTGGAAATGTGGGCGGAGCGCTGCGGTGGGAGGATGTGGAATCGCGTTTGAACGAACGAACACGGCTGATTTCGTTGAGCCTGGTGAGTTATAAAACCGGCGCGTATCTGCCGTTTGTGCCGCAATTGGCTGAAGCGGCGCGGCGCGTGGACGCCGTGCTGGCGATTGACGCAACGCAGGCGCTGGGACGTTGTCCGCTGAGCCTGGCGGGCGTCGATTATTTGTATTCGAGCAGCTTTAAGTGGATGATGGGGCCGCACGGCCTGGGGCTGGTCTATGTGTCACCCGAGTACCGGGCGAAGATGGCCGACCCATCAAGCATCGGGTGGTATTCGGTGCCGAACGTGTTCACGCCCGATCGCTACGAACGGTACGAATTGAAGGCGGGCGCGCGCAGCCTGGCCGGCGGGATGCCAAATTTCCCTGCGTTGTACGGCATTCGGCAGAGTTTGCGCTTTCTGCTGGATGTGGGCGTGGACTCCATTTGGCGGGAGATGGGGCCGTTGGTGGAAGAAATGCGCGCCGGCCTTGCCGGGCTGGGTTGCCAGATGTTGACGCCGGAAGGCGAACAGTATGCCTCAGGCATTGTGGCTTTCTCTCATGAGCGGGCGGAAGCGATTGGCGCGGCGCTGGCGGAGAGGGATGTGATCGTGTGGGCCGGAGACGGGCGCGTTCGGGCCTCGCTGCATTTGTACAATAACGCCGCCGATGTGGCGCGGTATTTGGAAGTTTTGCGGGAGATACTGGCTTAACCCCGCACTTCGACGAACAGCGCTTTGCCGCCTACCTGACCGCCCTTCAACATGATCTCGCGCCCGTCCATGGCGGGATCCGGCGACCAGACGCGGCAAAGCGGCGAGCCCGGCGCGAAAGGTTGCAACAGCGTCAGCGCCTGTATCGATAACGCCTGGCTAGCGTACCCCGAAGTGTCGCCGCCGGCGATAATCACACGGCGGAGTTCGTGTCCGCGAAGGAGCCGGTTGGCCAGCGCGCCGAGACGGGCACCCAGACGATGGCCGAGGTCCTTCCCGGACACCACGTCGGCGGGCCCGGCCGCTGAATAGAGAATGGGGCTGCCGCCGTTGCGAAGAATTGCGTCGGCGGCCGCAACGGCCCGTTCGAATTCGGCATCACTTTCCAACATCGCCACTGGGTCCAACGCCACTCCATGGAATCCGTTTTGCAGCGCCCAGTGAATTTGCCCGGCTGTGACGGGGGAGCAACTGCCGGAAACGACGAGCAGCCGATCGACAGGCGGGGGTGGCGCGGTCTTCGGCCTGGCGGGTAAGTCCCAATGGGCGAGTAGCGCGTACTCAACGCCGGAGGAGCCGGCCAGAAACGACGGGTGCGCGGGGCGGGACTCCCAGATGGCGCGCCCGGCTTCGCGGAGGCTGGCCGCGTCGAGCGTGTCGAACAACACGATGGCCGATTCTTCGGCGCGCAGTGTTTGCAGACGCTCCAGGCCCAGGCCGGCCTGTAGGGTAAGGATGTCGACATGGGCCGAGGAGAGCGCGGTCTGTTGCGCCAGATGCCGCCGCAGATCGGCTTCGCCCATCGGCGTTACGGGATGGCGCGACATGGTGGGGTGCCGGTCAATCCGGTGCGTCGCGCCGTCGGCGGTGGCGAACAGATTGCCGAACAGCACATAGCGGCGAAGCGCCGGCGCGCCGACGATCATCGGCACAGTGGCGTTACCAAAAATGCGGCGGCCAATTTCCACGGCGCGGCCGATGTTGCCAATGGCCGGAGAACTATCGAACGTGGAGCACACTTTGTAGTGGCAGAACGGCGCGCCCAGGGCGCGTAGCGCTTCAAACACCGGCGGCAAATGCTCGTCCATCCACGCGGGGGATTGGCTGCGGCTGAGGCCGGCCACGCCGACGGCGCGGCAATCGGGATATCGCCGCAAGTCATTCGGCGTGGGCGGCGCCAGGAATAGCACGGCGGGTACGCCGTTTACCGAAAGCGCCTCCATGGCGTCGGTAGAGCCCGTGAAATCGTCGCCATAAAAGGTGAGCAACAACGGGCTCATGCGTACTTTTCCAACGCCTGGCGAAGCTCAACATGCGCACTGGCGGCGGTCTGCAGATCAACACCTTCCATGGCTGACTGCCACGCCTGGCGCATGGCGCGCACGCCCGCGGCGACGCCGGCTGGATGCGCCATCAGGCCCCCGCCGGCGGCGTAGATCAGGTCCGCCGTGCTCAGCGCGTTCCACGTATCCTGCACTTGCCGCACTGTCTGGCCGGAGGAGAAAACGGGCATCACTTCGCAGCCGCGATTGGCACCGTTGAACATGGGCGTCATGCACTCGCGCGCCGACGCGAGCACGCTCGCGTCACTTTCGCAGAACTTGTTGCGGAGGCCGTTGACATGCATTTGGTCCACTCCGGCCAGCCGCCACAGTTTTTGATACGCCAGATAGCTGATGCCGATATGCGGTGATCGCGAATATAGACCCCATCCGTTTCGATGGGCATGAATCGGTAGCCGGCAATGGCGCCGCAAATAGGTGACCCCGGAAAGGCCCACGCTGTTGATGCTCACCATCACGCAAGTGCCGCCGGCCTGTTCCACAATGTCGTGGCGGCGGAGCATCTCGTCGATCTCGCCGGTGAGATTGAACGCGAACATCACCTTGCGGCCGGCGCGTTCCGCGTGGCTGTTGATGACGGCCATCACCGCCTCCACACGTTGCGCAAACGGGCAGTGGGGCCCATCGGCCTGCAGTTCATCGTCCTTGATGAAGTCGATGCCGCCATCGACGAGTTGTTGCACCAGCGCAGCGGTTTCCCGCGGCGACAGGCCGACGCTCGGTTTGATGATCGTTCCGAGAATGGGGCCGTTGGCGATGCCGGTGAGGCGCCGCGTGCCGGCGACACCGAATTGCGGGCCGGGGTAGGCGGCGCGAAACTCGTCGGGCAAGTGCAGCCCGGTTAGCCGGAGCGTCGAAAACTGCTTCAGCTCGAACAGATTCCCGGCCACCGTCGAAAGCAGATTGGGCAGGCTCGGCCCCATGTTTTCGATGGGCCACGAAAGAACGGTGGCCGCCGCGGATTCGCTGGTTCGATCGATCCGTTCCACCCGCGCGCCATAGCGAGCCTTCAATTCCGGGGTCTCACCGGGCAGCGCAAGGAACGTGCCGCTGGATTGTTCGCCGGCCATGGTTTCCAGGGCCGCCTCCAGCGGAGCCTTGGTTTCCACGTCGTAGCTCGCGTAAATGCGGCTGGGCAGGAACTGCGAAAAGGTGTTGAGCATGGGGATACGATGACGGCGATGCGTCTCCTCATCTTACTTGCCCTCGCCGCGGCGGCGGCGCAGTAGACTGCACGGGGATTCAGGCCGGCGCGCAACGGATGTGCGGCCCGGCGAAGAGGCCCGCTCTACTGGGACCTTTTCAGCGCAGGGAGAGCTACCCACGGCCCGGGGGCCGTTTGTGATTCAATTTCCAGTGAGTCTTCTACACACATGGTCTCCCGACGTTCGCTTCTCCACCTGGCCGCCGCCTCGCCCCTGCTCGCCGCCGCGCCGCGCCGCACCGCCGTTTCCATTCGCGGCAACCAATTTTTCATCAACGGCCGCGTCACCTACAAAGGCCGCAGCTACAAGGGCCACAAGATTGAAGGCTTGCTGATGAACTCCCGCATGGTGCAGGGTACCTTCGACGATCACAACCCCGAAACCGCCGTAAAATGGGCTTACCCGGACACGAAAAAGTGGGACGCAGAACGCAATGTGAGCGAGTTCCTGGCGGCCATGCCGGTTTGGCGCAAGCACGGATTGCTCTCCTTCACCGTCAATCTGCAAGGCGGCAGCCCGGAAGGTTACAGCAAGTCACAGCCGTGGATCACCTCCGGAATCGCGCCTGACGGTTCGCTACGGCCGGACTGCATGAGCCGCCTGGAGCGGATTCTCAACCGCGCCGACGAACTCGGCATGGTGGCAATCGTTGGCTACTTCTACTTCGGCCAGGACCAGAACGTGAAAGACGAAAAGGCCATTCGCCTCGCCGTCACCAACGCCACCAATTGGCTGCTCGACCGCGACTACCGCAATGTGCTCGTTGAAGTCGACAACGAGACCAACGTGAAGGCCTACGATCACGAGATTCTGAAACCCGCCCGCGTCCATGAACTGATCGACCTCGTGAAGAGCTTGAACCGCAAAGGCCGCCGTCTGCTAACCGGCACATCCTATGGCGGCAACGCCATCCCGCTGCCAAACGTCGTCAAGAGTTCGGATTTCCTGCTGCTGCATGGAAACGGCGTAAAGGACCCGAAGCGCATTGCCGAAATGGTCCGCCAGACTCGCGCCGTGGAGGGCTACCGGCCCATGCCGGTCCTGTTCAACGAAGACGATCACTTCGATTTCGACAAGCCCGAAAACAACATGATGTCCGCCATTTCGGAGTACGCTTCCTGGGGCTACTTCGACCCTGGCGCCAGCAACTACTCCGACGGCTATCAATGCCCGCCCGTCAACTGGGGCATCAACACAGACCGGAAAAAGGCCTTCTTCAACCTGCTGCGCGAAGTGACCGGCAGTTAAACCAGTTTGCCGAATTCGGTTTTCACTTCTTCGATCTCCGACCCGCGCGTCCAAATGGAGTACGAATCGTTCAGCCCGTAGCCGCGCTGCACGGCCAGTTCCAGGTGCCGGATGGAGGTCGATTCCAAACCCATCACGGCGGCGCCGACGGCGTCCACGGCGGGCGCGTTCGTGCCGGCGATGATCACATTATGCCGGCGTGTTTTCGATCCGTTGCCCGCGAAGGAACCACCCACAATCGCGTAGTCCGCCGGATGGAAAGAGAAGTAGTCGACAGCAATCTCGCCTGCCTCTCCCAGCGCCTGCAAGCCTTGTTTGGAGTCGCCATAGCGCGCCCCCGGCGCGAACCCCAGATAGTTCAGCATCGACAGCGCCACGCCGGGCCCCTCCATGGTCCCCAGTGGCGCCAGCGAAATCACTTTGTCGCATTCGCGCAGCACGCGTGGCACATGATAAATGCCCTGTGGGTTACGGCCCGCGCAGACGCGCCCCTCAACCGGCATCTCCAAGGATGGCGCCGTATTCAGATCCAACAGTTCGAAACGCAGCGCCGCGTGCCGTTTGGCTAGGGACTGGACAATAGCCCGGTAGCTCATACCATCGAACTCGCCATTCCAAGTCGTATCCCAAAGCGCGTCCGATTGGCACGGCGCGCCTTCGGCGATTGTGAATCGCCGTCCCAATCCGCGCTCCGCCAGGTAACGCAACACACCCGCCACCAGCCGAGGATCCGTCACCGCGCCGGCATGAAATCCAGCTTCGCCAGGGCAGCGCTGAACGCACGTCTTTATCACCACCCAATCATCCCGATGCATGGCCGTCACCAGACCTCCACGCCGGCCGCCCCCCAACTCCACCGCCAGCCGCAGCATGTCGTCCAGTTGCGCGGCGGAAAGCGTCGAATCCAACGCGGCGGGCTTGGTCAGCGCGCGAATCTTGCGCCCATCTATCTCTTCACTGCCCGCGAAGTTAGAAGGGATGAGCCCCACACGTGGAGCCGTATCGCGACTGGCCGCGGCCGTCACCCACTCCCGCGGCTTCTTCTCCTGCGCCGCCAGTGGCGCCAGGAAGGGAGTGAGAAGAACGTCGCGTCTGCGCATGGAGAACCACCTCCTTGCTTTCGAGTTTAGATCCATTTTCGGAAAAATGGGTGTATAAATTGGACATGGAGTCACTCAGTCGCAGGCAACTCATGTTCGCCGCCGCCGGGGCGGCCGCCCTTCCGGGCTCCCTTTTCGGCGCGCCGGGACGCACGCGCATCGGCCTGGTACCCAGCAACTACAGCAAACTGCGGCAACCCAGTTCGGCCACCGATCCGCTCGATTATGACCGCGTGCGCGACATGGTGTGGACCGCCATTCGCCTTGGCACACCGCGCGCCGGTAGCCTGGAGGCAAAAATCCGCCCCGGCTCATGGGTGGTCATCAAGCCCAACATCGTTGGTCTGCGCGGGCGCGAGTTCTACCGCACCGGCGACATTACGGACTTTCGCGTTACCCGCGCGGTCCTCGAGTATGTGGCGCGCTTCTCCCGCGCCGGCCGCATCACGCTGGCCGAAGGCGGCAGCTATCGCCGCCTTTCCGATCCGGCCAAAGACAATGTCATCTATCAGGACGACGTGCGCCGCGACGCCATGACGTTCGACTGGGGCCTGGAAGAGTTCCCTGGCGTAGGCGGGTCTTTCGGCGGCATGTTGGCCGATTTCCGCAAGGAATTCCCAGGGCGCGGGTTCGACTATGTGGACCTCAGCTACGACGCCGTCCGCGATGCCGCCGGCAGATTTCAGCGCATTGTTGTGCCGAAAGCGCCGAACGGCACCGGCGCCTTCGGAGCCCGCCCCGACTACTTCGTCACCAACACCATCCGCAACTGCGATTTCCTCATCACCGTCCCCGTCATGAAGGTGCACCTGCAAAGCGGCATCACCTGCTGCCTGAAGAACTACGTGGGCACCGCGCCCCGCGAAGCCTATGCCGTGCCGGGTACGTTCCACAACGCCAATCTCCATTCGGGCCATTCAGTCGAGAATCGCATTGATCCGTTCATCGTCGATCTCGCCGCTTTCCACCCGCCCGATTATGCCGTCGTCGATGGCCTGCGCGGCCTGCAATACCAGGAACACAACTGCGGCGTGAGTGACCAGATGGTGCAAAGCAATCTGGTGATGGCCGGCGAAGATCCCGTCGCTATCGATGCCATGGCCGCGTATTTATTGGGCTACAACCCATGGGACATCGAGTTTCTGCACATGGCGGCAAAGCGTGAAATGGGCACGCGCGACCTGGCCCTGGCCGATGTCAACGGCGCCGAGCCGGACAAACTGCGCCGCCGCTGGGCCAAGCCCAAAGCCTGGTTCGGGCGTGGCAATCGGCTGTGGCGCGTCACGGCGAATCCGGCCGCGCCCATCGAAACCTGGAAGCCATGCGAGATCCCCACGGACACGCTGCATTTCGACCGCTGGAGCGGCAAGCCCGTAACACCCGGCAGCCGCTTCGCCGCCGCCACGCGCGTTCGCTCCGAAGGCCACGCCAAAGCGTTCCTGTGGATTGGAGCCACCGGGCGATTCGAGGCCGAGTTCAATGGCAAACCGGTTTTGGCCGAAGAGAGCCGCACGCGGTATCGAAACGGACAGTTCCAGCAGGCAGTGGAACTGCGCCCCGGAGTGAATGAACTCGTCGTGCGTGTGCATGCGCTGGAGGCGGCCGCCCGCGTCAGCGCATACCTGATTGGGCCTCGTAACGATGGCGATACGGTAGAGGGAATCCACTGGCTAGGCTGACGTGTTTTCCAGTCCGCGCAGCACCAGTTCAACGTACTCCCGCGCCCGCCTCGCCAGTTGGTCCACACCCTCCACGGTTGTTGGGCGAGGCACCAGCGGCGCGAAGATGTTTTCGAAGGTTAGGGGAATGGTGAGCCCCGTCCGCATCACCGGCGCGAACAGCTTATAGTGGTCGATTTCACCGAAGCCCGGCCCGCAGTCTTCGTCCTTCGGCGTGTTCCGGTGGTCCTTGATGTTGAACGCACGTATGTCGCGCCAGCATGTTTGGATGTCGGTGATCGGGTCGTGGCTTTCGTAGTCGAGCACGTTCCCCGCGTCATAGCAGATCTTCACGCCCTCGTCGGCCACTTCGCGCACAATCCGCGCGCAATGCGCCCCTGTGGCCGTGTTGCCGCCATGCTGTTTTATGACCACTTGCACGCCCGCCTGCCGGGCGGCCGGCGCCATACGTCGCAGGTTCTCGACAAACGTTCCGTACTCGCCGCCCGTGGTTCTGCCGAAGGTCAGCAGATAGGGAATCTTCGCCGCGGCCGCCTGCTCAATGCGCCGCAAATGCGCGTCAAGCGCGGTGGACGATTCCAGATTCACCGTGGAAAACATCATCACCGGTTCCAGCCCCATGCCCCGGCATCGCCGCGCCAGCGCGGCCGCTTCGGAGGCAGTGGCGTCCACGGCCAGCGCTGGCTTCGCCCGTCCCGACGCGTCACGATGGTTCACGCCCCAGGCGACGAAGTTATACCCGGCCCGCTTGACGCCCTCCAGCGCCGCCTCCAGCGGGAACGCTGCGTAGGGCAGCGTCATGCACGCCAGTTGAAATCGCGTGGGCGCGGCCTGCGCCAACGCGGGCAGCAGCGTGGTGGTGGTAAGAAACTGACGGCGCATCATGGCTGTTGCTATTACGATACGCCATCACTCCAGCCGCAGCGTCTCCACCGGATTCAACCGCGCCGCGCGCCGGGCAGGCAAATACCCAGCCAGTAACGCCACCCCTGTCAATAGCGCCATCGCGGCGCCAAATGTCGCCGGGTCCGATGGCGTCACACCAAACAGCATGCCTTGCAATACCCGCGTCAGTGCCCATGCCGCGAGCAGCCCCACGCCAAGTCCCGCGCCCGCCAACCGCAGCGTCTGCCACAGGATTCCCTGCTGCAACGCGGCCCCAGTTGCTCCCAGCGCCATCCGAATTCCCATCTCTTTCCGCCGCTGCGTTACCGAATAGGAGATCACGCCGTAAATCCCCAACGACGCCAACAGCAGGGCGAATGTAGCGAACCCGCCCAACAGCAACGCAATCAATCGTCGCGGAGACACCGCCGTGTCCACCAGCGTTTGCAGAGGCCGGAACGCCGTCAGAGGCAACGCCGGGTCCAGCCCGCGCAGCGCGTTTCGCACCAGTGCCTCACTCCCGCCGCGGGTCACCAAGTCTACTTGAGAAAAGTCACCGGTTTGCCAGATCGGCAAATACATCTCCCCTCCCGCCTCCTTCTCCAGCGCCAGGTGCCGCACATCTTTGACCACTCCCACCACCACACGCTCCGGCGCCCCCGCGCGCAGAATCACCTTGCCCAGCGGGTCCTCCCCCGGCCACAGCCGCCGTGCCAGCGTCTCATTCACCACAATCGCCGGCAGGCCGCTCTTGTCATCGTTCGCGGTGAACGTCCGCCCCTGCACCAGCGTCATCCCCATGGATTCGAAGAACCCATCGCTCACCACTCTTACATACGCCAACGGAAAATTCCCTGGCCCGTACACCTGCCCCTTGGCGGCCGCGCCCCACGTCCGGTTCTTCCCCAGTGGCAGAGTGTCCGTCAATCCAACAGCCTCCATTCCGGGCAGTGCGCGCGCCGCGTCCAGCGCCGCGCGATAGTAGGCGTGCCTCGCTTCGCGATTCGGAAAATCGCGGCCCGGGTCAATCCGCACAGCCGCCGCCTGCCGCGGCTGGAACCCAAGCGTCACATCCAGTACCCGCGCGAAACTGCGGATCAGCAGCCCGCTTCCCACCAGCAGCAAACTCGCCAACGCCACCTCCGCCACCACCAGCGCATTGCGCACTCGTGTATGTTGGCGCGTTGCCGACGCACCCCGGTCGCTGCCCGTCACCGCGCTCATACGTACCGCCGGCGCCAGCCCGAATCCGATTCCCGTCACCACCGCCGCCGTCATCGCGAAGCCCATCGCCTGCCAGTCCAGTTGCGCCAGGGCCATCATTGGAATCTCCGTCTCCAACCCCGCCAGCACTCGCGTCCCCGCGGCCGCCAACGCCAACCCCAGCGCCGCCCCCAACGCCGCCAGCAGCAGGCTCTCCACCAGCATCTGGCGCATTATCCGCCAGCGCCCGGCCCCCAGCGCCACTCGAATCGAAATCTCTTTCTGCCGCGCAGTCGCACGCGCCAGCAACAGGTTCGAAAGATTCGCGCAAACAATCAACAGCACCAGCCCCACCGCCCCGCTCAGCACCAGCATCGCCGTCCGCACACTGCCGCTGACATACTCCCGCAGCGGCCGCACTTGCGGCGTAAAATCGTTCTGCCCAGGGTATTGCTTGGCCAATTGCCGCGCAAACACTTTCATCTCCGCGGCGGCCTCCGCCGCCGTCGCCCCTGGTTTCAATCGCCCCACCACCGACATTGTGTTCCCCCACCGGTTCGATTGATCGCTCAGCGGAAAAACCGGAAAAACATCCACCCGCACACCCGGCGCGAACATCGCTCCAAAATCGAACGTCTTTGGCAACACACCCGCCACGCGGCAGGGCCGCTCATTCAATAGCAGCGTCCGCCCTGCCGCGCCCGCGTCGCGGTGCATTCGCCGCTCCCAGAAGTCGTGGCTCACCATTACCGCGTCCGGTCCATTGGGCTGCGTCTCCGCTTCCGTAAATCCGGTGCCTAACACCGGCACCACCCCAAGCAGCGAAAAAAAGTTCCCCGTCACCGGCACCCCTGTCAGCCGCTCCGGTTCCCCCGCGCCAGTCATCTTCAGGTCCCCAATTCCGTAGAACGCGAAGTACCCGCCCGCCTCGGCAAGCGTCGACAGGTTTCCCTGCATGTCTTTCAGATAGGCCGTTTGTGTGGTGCGCGCCGACAGTCCGTCTCCACCCGTATTGGCGATCCACAATAGACGCTCGCCATCCGCCACCGGCAAGTCTCGCAGCAGAATCGCGTGAACAACACTGAACACGGTCACACTTGCGCCCACTCCCAGCCCCGTAATCAGAATCGCGAACGCCGCCAGTCCCACATCCCGGCGCAGCGTGCGCAGGGCATACCGTAAGTCCTGCCAAAGCGTCTCCATCAGTGGAATCCCCCTTGCCTCTCGATGCGTCTCCCTTGCCGCCGCCAACCCGCCCAGCGCCGCCAGCGCCGCCCGCCGCGCCTCGGCTTCGCTCATGCCGCGCCGCCGGTTCTCTTCCGTCGCCATCTCCACATGGGACGCCATCTCTTCGTCCAACTCCTGGTCCATCGCCCGGCCCCGAAGCACGGCCCGCGCCCGCCGCCAGAGTTCCATCACTCGGCGTCCTCCACTGGCGCCAGCACTCGCCCCATCACTTCGCTCAACTGCCGCCAGTACGCCGCGTCCGCCGCCAGTTGCTTTGTTCCTGCCTTCGTAATCGTGTAGTACTTCGCCCTCCGGTTATTCTCCGATGTCCCCCACTTCGCCGCGATCCATCCCCGCTGCTGCAGCCGCACCAGCGCCGCGTAAATCGTCCCCTGGTTCAATAGCACCTGATTACCACTCACCTGTTCAATCCGCCGCGCGATCCCGTACCCGTGCAGCGCGCCCATCGTCGCCAGCGTCTGCAACACCATCACTTCCAACGTTCCCTGCAGTAGCTCCATTTTGCTCATGTGGCATTCCCACACAAAGGCTACCACTGCTCCTGTGGTATGGCAACAGGAACTCGCCGGAACTTGCGAAGCGGCATGTAAACAATGCACTATGCATCCATGGCGGCTCCAGGACAATCCGGTATTCCCTCCCGCCTTGCCCACTACGAGATCACCGGCGAACTCGGGCAAGGCGGCATGGGCGCCGTCTACAAGGCCATCGACACCAAGCTAGGCCGTCCGGTCGCGCTGAAAGTTATCGCGCGCAGCACCATCACGGAGGAAGACCGCCGCCGCTTCGCCCGCGAGGCCAACGCCGCCAGCGCCCTCAACCACCCCAACATCGTCACCATTTACGCCTACGATTCCGTGGACGGAACCGATTTCATCGCCATGGAGTTGATCGAAGGCGACACCCTCGACCGCTACTTTTCCAATCGCTCTACCCTGGCGCCGCTGGAAATTCTCCGCCAGGTGGCCGCCGCCCTGGCCGCCGCCCACGCCGCCGGCATCGTGCACCGGGACCTCAAACCGGCCAACATCATGATCAATCCCTCCGGCCTGGTAAAGGTTCTCGACTTCGGACTTTCCAAGCGCCAGGTGCTTGCCGGAGAGCATACGGAAACCGTGCTTACACGGGCGGGCGCGGTGGTCGGCACCCCGGCCTATATGTCGCCCGAACAGGCCCTTGGCGAGCACACCGATTGGCGCACCGACATCTTTTCCTTCGGCGTCATTCTTTACGAAGCGGTTTGCGGCAAGCGGCCCTTTCAAGGCCGCAATGTCATGGCCGTTCTGCACGCCGTTGCCAACACGCCGCACGATCCGCCAGCCAACGCCAGCCCGGCCGTCGCCGCCCTCATCGAAAGATGCCTCATCAAAGAGCGTGGCCAGCGGCTGCAGTCCATAGCCGATGCGGTCACCGTTTTGAGTCCTGCGTCGGCTGACGCCATGGCGGCGCTTCCCGCAAAGCGATCCCGCCGCTGGCTGGCCGTCGCCGCCGTGGGGCTGACTCTCGCGGGTGGCTTCGCGGGCCGTAACTCTATTCGGTCCTGGCTCACTGCAAACGTGCCGTCGGTTTCCTCTCCTACCGCCTACGGCAACACCCGTTCTGGTGACCAATTGCTCGCGCGCCAAGACCGCAAGGGCAATGTCGATCTGGCCATCGTAGAGTTTCAAAAAGCCATAGCGGCGGATGCGGCTTACGCCCCCGCCCACGCGGGTCTCGCCCATGCCTATTTCTTGAAGAACCGCAGCGTGCCGGATCCCCAATGGCTGCGGGTTGCCCGCCAGTCAGCCGAACGGGCAGTGGCTCTCACTCCCGATCTTGCCATTTGCCACGTTGCTCTTGCCCGCGTCGCGGTCGCCCAGAACGACTACGCTCTCGCCCAAACAGAGCTCGCAAGGGCGGTCGAACTCGATCCCCGGCGCGCCGAAACGCACCGCGTCCTCGGCGCCCTGCACAATGGACGGGGCGACGCCGCGTCCGCCGAAAAATCATTTCGCACCGCACTCGAACTCGACGCCGGCGATTGGCGCAACGCCTTCGATCTTGGCCAGCACTATTACAGCAAGGCGCGCTTTTCCGATGCCGTCTCCGTCTGGCAAACCGCCGTCGAAAAGGCCCCGGAGTTGGAGGCTCTCCACCGCAATCTGGGCGCCGCGTTCCATATGCTCGGCCAGCATGAGCGCGCGGCGGCCGAGTTCCAGCGAGCCCTGGAAATAGTTCCTGCCGCCGCGACGTTTAACAATCTAGGCACCAGCCGCTACTTTCAAGGACGCTACAATGACGCCATCCTCGCTTTCGAAAAGGCCGTCGATGGCCGCCCAAATGCGTACATGTATTGGGGCAACCTGGCCGACGCCTACCGCTGGGGCTCCGGCACCAGACCGAAAGCCGCCGCCGCTTACACTCGGGCTATCCAGCTTGCCCGCATCGAAGCCGCTTCGCGTCCCGCCGACTGGGACCTCCGCTCCCGTATCGCGCTCTATCTCGCCAAGCTCGGCGATGCCACCGCCGCCCGGTCAGAAATCGCCGGCGCACCCTTAGCCAGCACCTCCGCCATCCTGTGGTTCCGTCTCGCTGTCACTCGCGAACTCTGTAACGACCGCGACCTCGCTCTCACGGCCCTCGATCGCGCACTCACCGCCGGTTATCCGCAAAGTGAAATTGAATTGGAACCGGAGTTGTCCCCTCTTCGCTCCGATCGCCGCTACCATATCCGAATGGCGATGACGAAACTTCCTTTAGGCGCCGCCAAATAGTCGACACAGGAGCCGTTATGTCCCACACCACGTTTGACCTCAAACTGACCGCCGACCTCACCAGAACCGATGGGCGCTTTAACGCCGCTGGCAACGATAGCCGCGAGTGGTTTTCCCGCGCGTCGAACGCACAGACCTGGCGGCGCCTCTCCGCCAACCCCGACGGGCCCGGCGCGGGCCCCAGTCTCACCTTCCCCTCCGGCCCCAACCCGGACCCCGACAAGCTACAGATAACCGTTTATTTCAATCAATCGGTCCCCTGGGACGCGACACTCCAGGTGGCCATCTACGCCATCTTCACACCAAGAGCACACCACACCATCCCAGTCGCCAGCCCCTTCCGGACCGCGAACGGCAACGTACAGGTCCTGCTAGGCGGAACCGATTTGATCCATCACCCCGATGTAGACGGATTCCACGCCGCGGTCATGCCCTCAGTCCCCCTCAGTATCGATCCCAGACTCATTCCGGGTCAGGCGCAAACCTGGCGATTCGAATTCACCGTCGTCGCCCAGTTCACGTTTTCCAGCGGCCGGGTCCTGCAGTACGCCTATGACCCGGAGATGGATGTGACCGTGGATGTTCCCATCGGCGAATGTGAGGAAAAGAGCCGGCCCCACACCGCCGCCGGTTGAAACCCGGCGCTCCCTCTACTGGCCCGGGATACAATCACCCCATGACCATCCCGGGCTTTCCGATCGCGTCCCTCGAAGACCTTCGCCAACTCTACCCGCCGGTCCTCGAACGAGCCCGCCTCAAAACCCAGATCAGGCTGGACAAGCACTGCCGGGCTTTTATCGAAAAGAGCCCGTTTCTAACCCTTTCCACCCAAGGCCCCGAAGGGGCCGACGTTACCCCGCGCGGCGACGCTCCCGGATTCGTCCACATCCTCGACGACAGTACAATCGCCATCCCGGACTGGCGCGGCAACAACCGGTTGGACTCCCTCACAAATGTTCTTTCCAACCCGCATGTCGGCCTGCTCTTCTTCATTCCGGGTATCATCGAAACTCTCCGCGTCAATGGCGACGCCATCATCACCGCCGCCCCGGAAGTGGTCCACCGCTGGTCAGTAAACAACAGCCACCCCGCCACCGCCCTCATCGTCACCATCCACGAGGCCTTCCTCCACTGCGGCAAGGCACTGATCCGTTCCAGGCTCTGGCACGACGATTACAAGGCACCGATGCCCCTCTACGGCCAGATGCTCAAGGACCAGATCGACGTTCCCGACACCGCCGCCGAAATGCAGGCTTCCATCGAGGACGCCTACAAAAACAAGCTCTACTAGAAACCCGTTCCCAGCCACAAAACCGTTGATAATAGAGGACTTGCCCAAAGTCCGCTTGACAGCCCATGTTATAGTCCTGATGAGAAGGCCCTCCTTCCCGGAACACTCCGGAAACGAGGGCCTTTTTCTATTTCGCGTTTCGAAAAGGAACTGTCATGACTACTGACACCCATGCGCTTCAAATCCAGCTCTACCGGGAGGTTCTCAACAAATACAGGCCTTCGGGCGAGTTGGAATCCAAACTGGTCTACCAGATCTTCGCCCTGCATTGGGCAAATAGCCGGCTGCACGAGTTTTACGTGGCCAGTTCGCAAAAGCGCGAGTTCGCCGCTAACACCGCAACCCTCTTCAAACTGGAACAGCGCCTCGCCCTGCTCCAGGCTGCCTGGCCCCAACGCGAGCAATCCGGACCCAGGAAACGCAAGGATGTCCTTGAACCCGCGGTTCAGTAGCCGCCACGGCCGGGGAGTTGTCGCCGCTCCCCGGCCGTAAAAAAACGCTTGTACTTTCCCGCCGTACGTTGCATACTAGGCTCGCGCAGCTAATCGCTTAGACAACGCCCATATCGCCTTTACTGCCAGGAGACCCAGGATGACCGGACACAAAGCCGCTGCCGGGGCCATTGCGCTGCTCTGCCTATTCAGCCTCGCCTGCACCCGCACGGAAGCACCCAAACCAACCGCGGAAGCCGTTCCGCCGCCCGCCGCCTGCGTCGCTCAGGCCAGTTGGATCACGGCTCCGGCGCCGCCCACGGAGATCGGCGGCCCGGGCGTGCCCGTTACCCAGGAGACCAACTGCCAGTTCTATCAGTTCGCCTACCAGTGGTTCTTCTCCCTCGTCCAACCGGCCGGCGCGTCCGGCGAACTGCAATTTGAAACGCTCAACGTCTATCAGCCAAACCAGACCAACCAGTGCGCCATGACCAAGAAGACGGGCCGCGCCAACACCGCCAAGGCCCTCTTCGTCCGTGTTCCGAAGGATGCCACGAACAGCTTTGACCCCGTGGTTCCTCAAGATATCCTTCAGGCCACCGGCGGCCCGCTCTACGACCAGAACGGCAACGTCGTGCTCTATTACGTGCTCTACAACTCCCTGGAGTGCCAGGCCACAGCCGCCGGCTATCTTCCCAACACCATCGAGATCAAGACGTCGTGGCGAATCCTGAAAGCCGCCGACCCCGCCTACTACACCATGACCGCTACCGTGCCCGGCGTCTCCCAGACGCCTATCATTCTCGGCCTCGTTGGGTTCCATCTGGTCATCAACACACAACTACATCCAGAATTCGTCTGGGCCACTTTCGAACACGTCAACAACGCGCCAGACTGCGCCAATCCGCAGCCCGCGCCCGCCGCCGGCTGGTCGTTCCTAAGCAGCGCCTGCGCCGCCTGCCTCAAACAGAACGGTGTCAACGGCTGCCCGCAGTGCAATTTCAATCAGGGCGTCACGCCCCCGCCGCCTCCGGGCGTGACGGGCACGCCCAATCAGGTTTGCCGCGTCTTCCCGCTCGGCACAGACCCTGGCTCTATGACCAACGGCAACAACAACGATACCAACCGTTTCAACATCCAAACGCTCAACACGCAGCTTGCCGGATTCTTTGCCCAGCTCCCGGCCGGAAGTCCGATGAAGGTGTGGCAGAACTACACGCTCGTTGGCGGACTTTGGACCAACGGCGGTGTCGGCTCTAGTGGCACCAACGTGCAGCGTGGCTCGCTCGAAGCCGCAAATCTAACGATGGAAACGTTCTTCCAGTCCGGCAACCAGGCGAACTGTTTCACCTGCCACAACTACGATCCAGCCAGCCCTCTCACGGTCAGCCACATCATCAGCAATCTGCTGCCCTCCAGCGTCGCTCCCAAACGCGCGAAGGCAAAAAAGTAGAACCGCCTAGGCAGCCAGCAACTCTAGCCGGGAGATCCAAGCATCAAAATGCGGACACTCCCGGCGCATCGCTTCCAGGCCAATCTCCAGCGCCCCCAACGTCCCCAGGAGTGGTTTCTGATACCCCGGGATTAAAGCCTGCAAACGCTTCGATGGCGCCGTTTCCGGTGAGTCGTTGATGTCTTCGGGCGTCGGAAATGCATCCCGAATACTCTGCAGCGTGGCCTCCAGTTCCGGCCGGCAAATTTCCCGGCTGAAAGCGGCGCAGTCGCTGAACAACAGCGCCTCAAACTCATGCATCATTACGAACGGCACGAATCTGCTTGGATCGCACTGCTTCCCCAGATCCGCCAACAATGCCGCCTCAACCGTCTCTGCCTTTCGTGCATTGGCTAACCGTGCAGCCTCCCGCCGTCCCGGCCATGCGCCATCCCCATCTTGAGGCAGCCCGTAGTAATCAACAATCGTCGTCGCCACACACCCTGGATCCTGTCGCAAGTGCGTCACAATGTCCTTCTTCACTTGGGGCCACGGCCGGATTCCCCCTCGCCGGTCGCGCGCCCTGGCGTTGCCAACTATGCGCGCACTCACATTCGAATACCCAATACCAAGCAGATAGTCGCGCAACACCTCGTTGACGAAGTCCTCCTCCGTCGGCCCCTCCACATGAATCAACAGGCGCCGCATGGAGTCAGCCCTTCCCGGGACGCCCGCCGATTTCGTTCTTCTCCCACAGCTGACCCAAACTGTAATCCGCCAGCCAGGCCGCCAGCGGTGCTGCCTCCAATCGCCGAATCTGGGTAGCCCCACCCACCCGCTCCGCCACCAGTACCTCTTCTGGCTCGAAATAGTCCAGCAGCAACGACGATTGCGTGGAAACAACAACCTGCGTCTCCACCGAAACCTGTCGTACCAGCGCCGCCAACTTCCCTATCGCATACGGGTGCAGTCCCAGTTCCGGCTCATCCACCAGAATCGTCGATGGCCGGTAGCTCTTCGGCTGTAGGAACAAGGTGGCCAACGCGATGAACCGCAGCGTTCCATCGGAAAGGGACGCGGCGTCAAAGTATAAATCAGAGTCTCTATGCCGCCATTCCAGCTTGATGCTCTCCGGCTGCAACGGATTCGGACGCAGCCGGAAATCGTCGAAAAACGGAGCCACCATCTGAACCGTCCGCCGGATCAGCGAGTACGATTCCGAATGCCTTTCCTGGAGCACATAGAGGAACGCCGCGAGGTTGGAACCATCGGCCCGAAGATGCTCGTTATCGTCTAGCTTCGCCGTCTTTCGCATCGGCGAAGTCGAACTGGTATCGTGCACATGATAAACACGCCATCCACCCAGCAAAGTTCGGACCCATCCGGCGGTCTTGATCAATTGCGGATTGCTAATGCCGGCCTCCAATCGACGCCCAATTGGTTCGATTCCCGAGGAATATGGCTCCGCATACTGCGACTTCGCCCAGTAGTATGCCGTTTCGGCAAACGGGTACAGACTATCGTCATCTGTCGTCTTTAACCGAAGCCTGTACTGGTTCACCTGCCCAGAAAACCCGAGATGGAAAGCGATTTCCTCAGTGATCTTCGAGCCGAAATGAAGCAACCGCTCCGCCCCGCCCGCCGCCGTCACCGTGCTCTGTAGTCGCCCTTCCCGAATGGCATGCAGGAACGAAAACGCCCCAATGAAATTCGACTTCCCCGAACCATTGGCCCCGATCAGAACATTGATCGGCCCCAAGCGCAAATCCTGAACGGAAGCGATGCTCTTGAAGCCTTGAATCGATATGGTCTCGAGTGCGCTATCGGACGTCAATAAGGGGACCTCCGCTCCATCATATCGCCCCTCACCCCAGCACCTTCCGCATCGCCCCCATCAACACATCCTCCACCGCCGGGCTTACGCGCGACACGGCCGAAGTCTCATACCCGCCCTCCTCGTAGGCCCGCGCCGTGCCAATATACATCGGCCCGTAATCCCCATACGCCGCCGTCGCCACTAACTCGCCGCGCCGCATCTCCGCCGCTGCCAACTGATACTCCACAAACAATTCCCCCGGCATGTGCAGTATCGAAAACGAGCCCAGCCGCAGCGCCGTCAAATCGATCTTCCGTCCCGCTCGCGTCAATCGCAAAAACGCCAGATACCGTGCATGGTTCGCCCGCTGCTTCGCGTCCAACGCCGCGTCCCCAATCGCCGCCACAATCTCCTCTTCGCTGAATCCCTTCCCAGTCCGCAAAGGCATCGCGACAGATTCGGAAACCCACCGCACCGCATCCACCGCAATCGGCTTTTCCGCCGCCTTGGCCTCGGCCATCGCCGTGGCCATCTTGCCCGTCAACACCGCCC
Organism: Bryobacterales bacterium; assembly: GCA_016789905.1. Lineage (GTDB taxonomy): Bacteria > Acidobacteriota > Terriglobia > Bryobacterales > Bryobacteraceae. The sequence goes on from JAEUQC010000014.1 coordinate 30,474, forward strand.
GGTTCGCCGGCGCCCCGTCGTTAAACTTGCCCGCCCCAATGTTCCCCGCCGCGCCCGTAAAATGCACCTGAAACGTATCCGTCTGCGACCGCCGCGCCTTCCCCACAAAGTCGCACGACACCCCGCCCTTGCCGTAATAGCTCATCGGATGCGTCGCGTAATAGCTCAACGTCGCCACCCGCTTCTCCCCGCCCCAAAAACTCACCGATCGCAACAACGGATCAATCACCCCCACCGGCGCCGCGCACTGCGGTGAGTTTCGGCACGACGTCATCCGCCCAAACGCCACCTTCCCATCGGCCCCCAGTATCCGCCGGTTCGACGCGACCTCCCGCACCTCCGCCGCTCCGCCCGTCACCTGCGTCACCGCCGCCGGCTTTGAAGCGCGAACCGCCGCCGCCGTCCGCGTCACCGCCAGCCGCGCAAACGCATCGTCATAAAGCGCCACGCCCTTGGGCAACAACGCATACGCCGTCGCATCGTCCCCCGGCGCGTCGTGCGGATGCAGCGTGTGCACCGTCACCCGGTCCGGCGTCGTTCCGGCCGCCTTCGCCAGCGCCGCCCGCCAGCGGTCCCGGCTCCCATTCCCAATCCCCAGCCAGTCCACGCTGCACAACACAATCGGCCGCTCCCCCGCCGGATAGAGCACCACGCCCCGTGCCTCCAGCTTGTCCACCACTTCCGAAGCCACCGGCACCAGCCCGTAGCAAAGCGCCGCCCCCAATGGCGGCGTCACATCCGCCGCGAAGGTCGCCACGCGCATCCCCCGCCCGGCCAGCGCCAGGCTCAACATCCCCCGCCTACTCAGCAGCCCCATAGCAATACACCATTCCCTTCGTACGAATCATAACCCGCCCATCCACCAGCGCCGGCGACGCCAGCACCTCTTCTTCCACCTCATTCACCGCCAGTAACTCCTGCTCCGCCCCGGCCTTCAATACGCTCACTTTCCCCGTGTGGCTCGTGATGTAGATCTTCCCATCCGCCGCCACCGGAGACGCATAATACTTGTCCGCCTCCCCGCGCAGCCGGGCCTGCTTGAACAGCTTCCCCGTCGACGCGTTGAGCGTCGTCAACACCCCGCCCTCATTGATCATGTACAGCACGCCCTGGTAAACCAGCGGCGACGGCAACTGCGGAATCGAGCGCAGGAATTTCCACGCCAACCCGCCGCCAATCTTATAGGCGAGCAGCGCGTTTTCCGCCCGCATCGTCCGCGCGTACTGCTCCCATTCCCCCTGGTCTAACGATCCGTTCGAGTCCAGATCCAGATACGTCCAGCTCGAAGTCACATGCGCCGTCGGTGCCTCGGCCTTGCTCAATACTCCATCGCTGTTCTTATCAAAACCTTTCAATGCCTCCGCGAACGAAGGAATCTGCAGCAGTTTCCCGGCGTCGTTCTCCGGCGTATTAAACCCGTGGACTAACACCAAATCCCCATGCACCACCGGGACTGATTTCATCTCCGCCGGCAGCCCATCCACGCCCCACGCCACGCGCCCCGTGGCGATCTCATAGGCCTCCATCCGCAGCGAACCCGGCGCCAGCACCCACTTGCCATGCACCACCGGCGTCGAATGGCCGGAGAGCGCTTCCTTCCGTGCGACTTTCCAAACCTGTTCACCATTGGCGAGCGAAAACGCCGCCGCATACGAACCGATGCTCTGATCGACAATTAACACCACTCGCCCCTCGGCGATAACCGGCGAAACGCCCATGCCATAGGCGTTTTTGAATGGGCCCATCGGCGTCCGCCACAGCTCGACGCCCGCCACCGTATAGGCCACCAGCCCAAAGTCCGGAAAGAATGCGACCACCGTCGAGCCATCGCAAGCGACCGTTGGCGAAGCCGAGTGGTTCAGCTTATGCAGCGTCTCCGCCCGTTTCCGTTCCACCGTCTTCCGCCATAGCGGATTCCCGCTCGCCCGGTCCAGCGCCACGAGCACAAAGCTGTTCCCAGTCAGCCCGGTGACAAACACCCGCGATCCCACCACGACCGGTGACGACAGCCCTTCCGGAACGGCCGCTTTCCAGACGGTCCGAAATCGAACCGGATAGGCGAGCGAGTCAGTGGCCACTCCAGCCCCGTTCGCGCCCCGGAACCCCGGCCAATCAGCCGCCGCCGCGCCCAGCGCCGCCAACACCAATACCAGCCCAAATCGCATTCCCGTTTATACCACGCCCTCCCCCCATCGGAGCCACCCCCCGTCTGTCCCCGGTTGATCGGGGACGCGGCGGATAAGCCACTTCATATCAATCAATTACAAGCGAAAACGAGGGCCGGAAAAAATCCCCCCCCTCGCACCCCCCCCTATTTTCCCAACACCACTTTCGGCCCGCATTCCCCGTCAAATTGCGACGCCACCAAAACCAACAGAATCGCCGCCGCCACCGCCACCGCCGCCATCCAAACCACCATCCCCGCGAACCCGATCGTATCCTTCCAGACCCCCGCCATGTAGATCATCCCAGCGCTCGACAATCCCCCCATCATGTTCAACACGCCACCGCCCAATCCCCGGTTCTCGCTCCAAATCACGTCATACGCCGCTGCAAACGCATTCGCGGCCAATAGCCCCGAAAACAACCCGAACCCCACCGAATGCAACCGCGCTTCCAACAGCGTCCCCGACGCAAACGTCAAGTACGCAAACGGCGCGCTGAGAAACACCCCCGCCGCCGCCACGTACAGCCTTGCCGGCCGCCACCGCCCACGCAAATGATCCGCCAACGCGCTTCCCCCAAGTATCCCCGCCACCTGGCTCACCTGCACAAATACGGTCGCGTTCCAACCGCTATCGGTCATCGACAACCCGAACCGCTCCTGCAAAAACGTCGGATACCAAGCCAACAAAATCCACTGCACCGCGCAGAACGCCGCGAACGCAAACGACAAGGCTACATACGACCTCGACCGGAACAACCCCATCATCGATCCGCCCCGCCGCGCCGCCGCCGCTTCTAACCCCACTCCCTTCCCCCGCACGCCCCAGCCCAACACCACGCTATAAGCGATCCCCAACAGCGCCGCATACAGAAAACCCTGCCGCCAACCCAAATTGTCCGCCGCCCATCCCCCATACCACCCCCCAATCAGCACTCCCACGTACATCCCCGACTGGTGAAACCCCAGCGCCTTGCTCCGCGCCCCCTCCGAGTAATGACTCGCCAGCAACGCCAGCGCCGTCGGATAGTACAACGCTTCCGTAATCCCCATCACCCCGCGCCACACCAGAAACGACGTTTCCGAACCCGCCATTCCGCACCCGATCGTCGCCGCGCTCCACAACACCAGACTCGAAACCAGCAACACGTCCCGCCGCCAGATATCCGCCAACCTTCCCGCAACCGGCATCGACAGCGTATAAACCCACATGAAAATCGAGCCAATCAGGCCCAGCTTCGCCCCCGCAAATCCCAGGTCGGCTTTCAGCGCCGGAAACATGCTGTAAACCATCTGGCGGTCCACATAGTTCAGCGCAAACGCGATCCAGAGATAGGCGACAAGCGGCATTTAGCGTCTCAACGCCGAAACATCCGCGCGCGAAAACTCCGCCAGCGCGTCCAAATTCAATTCGATTCCCAAACCCGGCCCGTCCGGTATCCGCAGCATCCCCTCGGCATTCAGTTTCCAGCCGCCCGCGCACAGATCGTCAATAAACGGTGACCCCGTCAAATACTCCACCATATCCGTCCCCGCGAACGCCGACGCTATCTGCAGGTCCGAAGCCAGCCCAACCGTCGTATTCCAACCATGCGGAATGAACCGCACGCCATTATCCACCGCCATCTGCGCAATCCGCCGCTGCTCGCTCAGCCCGCCACACTTGGTCACATCCGGCTGCACAATATCGAACGCGCCCCCGGTCAGCCACGGCGCAAAGGATTGACGGCGCGTCAGCACCTCCCCGCCCGCGATGGTCACGCTCGAGGCGCGCCTCAGCGCGATAAAATCCTCGAGCGCGTCCGGTTGCAACGGTTCTTCAAACCAGAACACATCGTAGTCGGCCAGCATTTCGGCGGTCCGTAGCGCCCACTTATATCCGCCCTGCCAGTACGCGTCGGACCCTCCCGCGTCCACCATCAGCAGCGAATCCCCGCCCACGGCTTCTCGCGCCGCGCGCACAATCGATTCATCCACCACATGGCTCTGCCGTCCAAACGGTCCCCAACCGATCTTGAAAGCCCGGAACCCCTGCGCCTTCACCGGCAGCAGTTCCCCTTCCATCCGTCCCGGCTCCCGCATCAGCAGCGAGGCGTAGGGCCTCACTTCTTCCCGGTGGCGCCCTCCCATCAGCCGGCCCACCGGCTGTTTACAAGCCTTTCCGAGCAAATCCCACAGTGCGATGTCGATCCCGCTGATCGTGTGTGTGATCGCCCCTCCCCGGCCTAGCCAGAACGTGTTCTGGTGCAGTTTCTCGCTCACTCGCTCCGGCTCCAACGCATCTTCGCCAATCAACAGTGGCCGTAAAATCTCCAAGGACGCGTTGACAAGCGCCTCAGAGGTGAATACCGAGCCCCAACCAATGTCGTCCCCCGTCACCACGGCGATAATTGTGTGGACGCAGTCCTCCGGTTGCAACTCATTTGACCAGCCGCCCTCGGGAGTTTTCCCGCGCAGCCCAAAGGCCAATACTCGTTCGATCTTCGATCCCATTGCTCTCCTTCAAATGCGCCGGAACCGTCGTGGTTCCGGCGAGTATATAAAATCGTCTTCCAGCGGATAGAGGGGCCGCCGGGCCACTGTGTGGCCAAGTCCTTTCACATTCGCGCTCGTCGATCCCGGCGCGTCTATATTCAGCACGTGCTGTGCTCCGTCGTTAAAAAAGCGCGGCTGGCACAGCGGGCTCTTCACTACCGTCATATCGAACGCCGCCGGGTCCTGCCCGTTCACCAGAAACGGCGTCCGGTCATATAGACTTACCGGCCGCGAGGTCAGCACAATCGTGTTCGGCCCGGCCTGCAAAACAGCCGATGGCCCCGCATACCAATGCTCGCCATGGCTCTCGCTATTCATATGCCCATCGGAGAGCACTCGCACCCGTCCCGTCACCCGCACCGGCGTAAATCGCGGGTCCAGCGTTCCCCCGATGTTCACGCTGATCTCCGCCCCTATCCCCGCCGCAATGCACGCCCGCACCGCCGGCTCATCCACACAGGGCACTAGCGCCGTGCGCGTGCATCCCTGCCGGATCAATTCCGCCAGTATCGCGTTCGAATCGCCAGAGGCGCCGGAACTCGTCGCGTCCGCCGCGTCCACCAGCACCACCCGGCCCGTTGCGTTCTTCGCGATTGAAATCGCCTCTTCCAACGCCAAAAGCGGCTGCTGCATCATGGCCCGCTTCTCCCAAAACTCCCGCGCCATCCGCTTTCCCAGTTCACAAGCCGCTGCTTCGTCTCCGTCCGCCACCAGGAAAACATTCGAACAGAGGTCCGGCACATCCGTGAATGGATTGCCAATGAAGAACCCGCCGGAAAGCCCGCCCGGCGCGTTCTCAAAAGCCACCGCCTCCCGCACCCAGTTGCCGTAGATTCCGGTAGCCGTTATGCACTCCTGCCCCCGCACCAGCGCCGGCACCGGAATCCGTATCTGCACCGGCTTTATCTCGCCATCCATCAGCCGGATCAGCAACCGCGCCGCCCGCTGGCCGGTCTCGTAGAAATCCGTGTGCGGATTTGTATGAAACACCGCCGTGACATCGGAATGCCGCAGCATCTTGTCCGTCAAAATGCCGTGCAAATCCAGCGATACCGCGATCGGCATCTGCTCCCCTACTATCTCGCGCGTCTTTTCCAGCAGGTACCCTTCGCAGTCGTCCACATCCTCGGACGCCATCGCGCCATGTAAGGAAAAGTAGATCCCATCAATGGGGCCCGCGTTCCGCACCGCATCCAGGAACTCCCGCGCGATCCGCGCGAACGCCGCCGAGGAGATTGTCCCCGTCGACGTAATCCCGCGCGCGGCATAGCCTCCCGTCACTTCATAGTCCGGACGCGTCGCGAAAACGTTCATCGCCCCGCCGGCTTCGGACCGTACGGGGCGATGATAGTTCAAAACCTGATCGCCTCGGTCGATGAGGAAATCCTCATAGTGGGCTATCACCGGATTGAAGGACGAGATCTCCTGCTTACACTCATTGATCAGAATACGCGGCATGGCAGCTCGCATTATTCTGTCACGAATCAGGTCTTAGTCGCCGATGGTTACCAGCGACGACGCCGGCCGCATCAGCGCCACCGGAGACTGTAACTCCGGCATCGGCTTGGCGGCGAACAGTTTCTTACATGGTATGGCCAGCAATCGGGCCATCTTCGTGGCGCGCTGCCGGCGCGCCGAATCCGTGGAGATGCCCGTGTTGGCATACATCTGCCGGTAGAGTTTGGAGATGAACAGGAACGCCAGCCGCCCGCGTAACGTCGGCGCCACACGCGAGCGCTGCCAGATTTCCTTGATGTCGTAGAACTTATCCCACACACCCTGCGTCCGCGCCCGCAGATCCTCCGAGCTCATCGTCGGGTGCGGAGTAAACATCTTCGGTCGCACCTCATGCGGAATCAGCCAGTAGCGCGTAATCGGGATGCCTTCCACTTTCGGAACGTTTTCGCCCAGGCCCTTCTCCCACCGTTCAAAATCCACGGTGCCCGGAAACGGCGTCATCATTACGAACTGCGCGAATGTCAGGTCGGCCGCCTTGGCCAGTGCCGCCGTGGCCGCAAAGGTGTCTTCCCGGTCTGTCGGCAGGCCAAAAATGAAGCTGCCCAGAACGTGCACCCCATGCGCCCGGAACGTTTTCAAGCGCTGGGCGAGGTTTTCGCCGGACTTATTGAAGTCCTTGAACACCGCCTTCAACCCCTCTTCGGTCACCGACTCCACCCCAACCAACGCTCCCAGAATATGGGCCTTCTTCATCGCGATCAGGAATTCGGTGTCTTCTCCTGCCTCCATGGTGATCTGCGTAAAGAACACCATGTCCTTGGGCAGTAGTGCCATCTTGGCCATCAGGTCGAACCGCTCCTCGCGAATCGCCGTAAGCTCCGCCACCCGGGCCGCATTGCCCTGCCGCTCGGCGAGCATGATGTCAGTGTTCGTCACCGGGTAGAAATTGTCATCAGCAAGCGCGATGAACCGATACCCCATCCTGCGAAGCTGCACAATCTCTTCAATCACCACATCGGCTTCCCGCTGCCGCGGCTTCTGCCCGTCCGTCCGCCATACGGAACAGAACGAGCAGTGCTTCGGACAGCCCCGCACCGTCTGCACCGAAGCCCACATGTACTTATCCCGCCCGGCCAGATCCCAGCGCGCCGGCAGAAAACCTTTGCCGGACACCCGCCCCCCGTCGTACATCTTCTGCGCGCGGCCGTTGACGATGTCATCGATCACTTGGCCCCACACAATGTCTCCGTCACCCTTCACCACCACATGCGCGGCGCCGAACTCCATCGCTTCGTCCGGGTAAAGCGTGGGATGCACGCCTCCGTAAACGACGGTCGCCCCTTTTTCGCGGCAGTTTCGGCCCACCTGCATCCCTCGCAATGCATTTCCGGTATGCATGCCGATGCCTACAATGTCGCCAGGTTGAACATTATTCATGTCCAATTGCTCTAACGTCTCGTCCGTGATCACCGGATCACCATACTTGGCCGGGGTCGCCGCGGCAAGGACGTACAGCCACCGGGGTGTAATTACGCCAATACCAAACGACGAGTCACTGGGATTCACCAGATGAACGCGCATTCAATGGTCCTCTTCCTTCCCGAAGAATCGGGTTGACGACGGGAACGTACCAATATATCAGATGAATTTTGGGAAGAAGCGTGCAGTGCGTTGCATATATTGAAGATAGGCTTGCCCGAACCGTTCCGCCAGAAACCGTTCTTCGGCTCCGGAACGGAGCGCAAGCAGCGTAAACGTAACAATCGTAACGGCTAGCAGCGCCCAACTGCGCAGCACTACAGCCAGCGAAACCCCGGCGGCGAGCAAGCCCGTATACATCGGGTGACGGACTAGTCTGTAGGGTCCATGCGAAACCAACGTGGCGCCCCGCCGCACGGCCACCGTGTCGGTGATGTTCCGGCCCAGTGAGCGGTACATCCAAATGAGCCACCCAGCGGCCCCCGTGAATACGATCGCACCCGCCCAGGAAAGCGGTCCCTCCAATGGCGCCTCCGCCGTCAATATCACGGCCACGAATGCGATACCGCAAAGACGAATGGCTACCAACAACGGCCAACCCTCCCCGCGCCGATCCAGCGGCTCGCCGGACCTGGCAGCCTGCAGCCGATAGTAGAGTCCGGTGCCGAGCAGCGCCGCCGTCATAATGTAAACTAAATATATCAACATGTTGTTAACTATAGTTAAACACAGAATGTTCGTGTACGCAACGGGGTTTACGTGACACGGTTTGCGTGGAATTGGTAAGTTGAAGGGACGGAGGCATGGCTAAGCCATGGAAAACTCCCAACTTAATTGTGATTTCGCCCTTTATTCGCCATACAATACGCCCTATTATGCTAGTGTGGTTACTAGCAACCGCGTTGGCCTATGCGGCGGAGCCCCCGATCCGTTACGAATCCAGCGTGGATGCCATGGGCTCCACCTTTTCGATTGCGGCCTGGGGCAGCGACCGCGAGAATTTGGCGGCGGCTGTCGAGTCGGCGTTGGAAGAGGCTCGCCGTTTGGATCGGATGTTGTCAAATTACCGGCCAAATAGCGAATGGAGCGCAGTAAACCGGGACGCCGCCAACCAAAACGTGGCGGTGAGCCAGGAACTATTTGACCTGCTGGCGGCCTGCGTGCGGTACAGCGAACAGAGCGAAGGCGCCTTTGACATCACCGTAGGACCGCTGATGCGGGTTTGGGGCTTTTATAAGGGCTCCGGCCGTCTGCCGCACCGGTCGGAAGTTCGCAGCGCGCTTGCCCGGACGGGCTATAAGAATCTATCCTTGCAGACCACTACACGCACAGTCCGATTTGGAAGAACTGGCCTTGAAATCGATCCCGGTGGGATCGGTAAGGGATATGCCGTGGACCGAATGGCGTCCATTCTGCGTTCGGCGGGCGTAAGCGGGGCGTTGATAAACGCCGGTGGCAGTTCCATGTACGGGTTGAATGCGCCGCCGGACGAACCGCGTGGATGGAAGGTGCTCATCCGGGACCCGAAGCGTCCGGAACGCCACGTGGCGGAGTTGTACCTCAAGAACGAATCGATGGCGACTTCGGGCAACTACGAGAAGTTTTTCCAGGCCGGAAAGCGTATCTATTCGCATATCATGGACCCTCGCACCGGTTACCCGGCGCAGGGCATGTTCTCCGTTTCGGTCTTGGCGCCGAGGAGCTTAGACTCCGAAGCGTGGTCGAAACCAATCTATATTAATGGCCGCCAGTGGGCGGCGAAACACATACCGGCCGGTTTTCGAGCGTTCCTATGCGAAGACCGGGGGGAGGCCCAATGCGCGTGGCTCCAATGAGCAGCCGATTTCTTGATGCTTGCCGCCGACGTCCTACCGACGTTCGGCCAGTTTGGTTTATGCGGCAGGCGGGGCGATATCTGAAGCCCTACCGCGAGATCCGGGCGAAGCATTCGATTCTGGAAATCTGCAAGCGGCCGGACTTGGCGTCCGAAGTGACACTGCAACCGGTGGAGATTTTGGACGTCGACGCCGCGATCATCTTCGCTGACCTTTTGCTGCCCGTTGAACCGATGGGCCTGAAGCTCGAGTTCCGCGCCGGCGAGGGGCCGCACATCGATAACCCCGTGCGGACTTCCAACGACGTGGACTCCCTGTCCATCTCTAATACCGACGAACTCGGCTACGTCGGCGAATCCATTCAACTGGTGACGCGCGCCTTGGCGGGCAAGGTCCCGGTGATCGGCTTCACTGGTGCGCCCTTTACACTCGCCAGCTACATGATTGAGGGCGGGCCGTCAAAGAACTTCCTGAACACCAAGCGCCTCATGTACACCGATGAAACCCTTTGGCGCCGGCTGATGGGCAAAATTGTCGACGTCCTCGGGCCCTTCGCCATCATGCAGGTAGCCTCCGGCGCGCGAGCCATCCAGGTTTTCGATAGCTGGGTGGGCGCGCTTTCGCCCGACGACTATGTGCGCTACGTGGCGCCCTATTCGCGCGCGCTCATTGAACGCGTTCGCTCCACCGGCGTTCCCGTCATCCACTTTGGCACCGGCGCTTCCGGCTTCTTTCGGGAATTGCACGCCGCCGGCGGCGACGTTATGGGCGTCGATTGGCGGGTGAACATCGATCAGGCCTGGATGGACATCAGCTACCGTTCGGCGGTGCAGGGCAACCTGGACCCGGCGGCCCTGTTTGCACCGCTTCCCGAATTGAAGGCAAAAATTCACGAACTGCTGAAGCGCACGGGAACGCGGCCAGGACACATTTTCAACCTGGGTCACGGCATTCTGCCGGAGACTCCGGTGGAGAACGTGAAAGCGGCCGTGCAAATCGTCCGCGAATTCCGGCCCTAGGAGGGGTTCTGCGTGCCTTCCCATGTTGTCATTGGCGGCGGCATAACAGGTTTGGCGGCTTGCTGGTACCTGGCTAAGGCCGGGCACCGGCCCCTGTTGATTGAGAAGGAAAAGCGCCTGGGCGGTGTCATCCGCACGGACCAGGTGGAGGGCTGCCTGGTGGAAGGCGGGCCCGATAGTTTTCTGGCGGCCAAACCAGCGGCCATGGACTTGATCCGCGAACTGGGGTTGGAATCCGACGTCATCGGCAGTAACGACCACCAGCGCGTCACCTGCATCGTGAAGGATGGAAAACTCGTCCCCATGCCGGACGGCCTGATGATGATGGTGCCCACGCAGATCCTGCCCATGGTGAAGAGCCCCCTGTTCTCCTGGGGCACGAAAATCAAAATGGGCCTGGAGTACTTCCGCGGGCCCGTGGCGAACCCGCCGGAACGCACCGTCGCGCAACTGGTGCGCGAACACTACGGACAGGAAGCGGTGGATTACCTGGCCGAACCGCTCCTGGCCGGTGTCTACGGCGGCGACCCGGAGGAACTGAGCGCCGACGCCGTGCTGGAGATGTTCGTCAGCATGGAGAAGAAGTACGGGAGCCTCACCAAGGGCACTCTCGCCATGCGCGCCGAACGCGCACGGCAATCGCCCAATGGCGCCGCCGCCGGGCCGCTCTTCCGTACTCTGAAGGGCGGCATGGAGCAGTTAACGCAGGCCATTCTGTGCCAGTTGCCGGATAAAATGGACCGCTCCCAGGACGAAGCGCTCGCCATCCGCAAATCGAACTTCGGCTATGAGATTGAGACACGGCGAGAAAAAATTTATGCCGGAAACGTTTTCGTTTGCTGCCCGGCAACAGCGGCCTCCACTCTCGTCCGCCCGATCGACGAGAAACTGGCCGAACTGCTCAGCGGCGTGCGCTACAACTCTTCGGTCACCCTCGCGCTCGGCTTCGATCAGGCCGATGTCGAAGGCAAAATCACCGGCTTCGGGTTCCTGGTGCCGAAAGTGGAGCGGAAGCGGATGGCCGCCTGCACCTACGTGAAAACGAAGTTCGATCACCGCGTGCCGCCGGCCAAGGCTGTTTTGCGCTGCTTCCTCGGCAAAACAGCGGTGGAGATACCGGAGGCGGACCTCATACGCGACGTGCTGGCGGAGTTGAAGGACCTGATCGGCCTTACCGCCCTGCCCGTCTTCACCCGCGTCTCCCGCTGGCATGGAGCCATGGCGCAGTACGGCCTGGGGCACCGTGCCCGCGTAGCGGAGATTCGCCAGTTGGCCGCCGCGCACCAGGGCCTCCACCTGGCGGGCAACGCCTACGACGGCATCGGCATTCCCGATTGCATACGAGGCGCCAAGGCCGCCGTGGCCGCGTTATGACTTGTAACCGCTGCCCGTATTTGGTCTTCTAAAGGGTATGTTCACTATGAAGCATTTATTCCCCTTGCTACTGACAGTGCCCTTGTTGGCACAGGCCAATAATCCGCACGCTGCCCGCCTGGAGGAAGCCGGCGCCGTGTTGCAGGAAATCATGGACATCAAGGAGAAGTCAATCCCGCAGGACCTGCTCGATAAAGCCGAATGCGCCATCGTCGTGCCCGGCGTAAAGAGCGGCGCTTTCATTGTTGGCGGCAAGTATGGCCGTGGGTTCGTTACCTGCCGGAAGGCCGGCGGCGGCTGGAGCGCGCCCGGCGCGGTGAAAGTGGAAGGCGGCAGCATCGGGTTCCAGATCGGCGGTTCGGAAACCGACGTAGTGATGCTCGTCATGAATGAGCGCGGCGCCAAGCGGCTCTTCGAAAAGAGCAAATTCACTGTCGGCGGCGAAGCGATGGCCGCGGCGGGTCCGGTGGGCCGCACTTCCTCGGCGGAAACCGATGCCTCCATGCGGGCGGAAATTCTTTCCTGGTCCCGTTCGCGCGGCGCCTTTGCCGGCATCTCGCTCAAAGGCAGCACCATGCGCGAAGACGATGACGCCATCAAGGCGCTCTATGGCAAGAAGATGAAGAACGCCGACATCGTATACGGCTCTTCCCCCACTCCGGCTTCGGCAGCGAAGCTGATGGGCCTGTTGGGCAAATACTCGTCGCGTAAAAGCAAGTAGTCGCGCGACTATGTTCGTTTCACTGGCCGGGCCGTAACGCCCGGCTAGTGCTTTTTCACCGGGCTGATGATCATGTGGGCGTTGCGGCCCTCCATGCGCGGCTGGCCGTCCATCTGCCCGTAGGCCGAAATGTCGGCGGCAAATCGCTGCAATAGCTTCTGCCCCAGGTCGGTATGCGCGATCTCGCGCCCGCGGAACTGCACCACCGCCTTCACGCGATTGCCCTCCTGCAGAAAACGGATCGCGTGGTTCTTCTTGAACTCGTAGTCGTGATCGTCGGTGTTGGGGCGGAACTTCAACTCCTTCACCAGAATCACATGCTGTTTCTTGCGCGCGTCGTGCTGCTTCTTCTTTACTTCGTATTGCCACTGACCATAGTCCATGGCCTTCGCCACCGGCGGCTCCGCCGTCGGTGCGATGCAAATCAAGTCCAGCCCGAGTTCCTTTGCCTTCCGGATGGCAAGGTCCGTCTTCATGACTTCAACGGTGCCATCGGGAAATACGGCCCTCACCTCCCGGGCACGAATCGTCTCGTTCACGTTCTCTCTTACGCGGCGTGGGGTGCGGGGGGCAAAAGTTCTGTTTGGAAACATTCAGCTCGTAGCTCCTAGTGTAATCGGAGTTGCGGCACAAGTCCAACGCTTTGTTCCGGTTACAAATCGTGACGCCCCGGGGCCCGCTTTTTCGCGTTAGAGTTATGGATGACAGGCCACTCGGGCAGTCACAGGTGATTCATGAAGAAGCATGTTCTCGCAATGCTCCTGACCGTTATATCAGGATCGGAATTAAGCGCCCAAAAGAAGCGCGTGGCGGTGTTGGATTTTGAGTATGGCACCGTGCAGGGCGGCGTTTCCGCCATATTTGGACAGAATGTCGATATCGGCAAAGGCATTGCCGATCTGCTTGTGGACCGCTTGGTGCGCGACGGTACGTACTCGGTGATTGAGCGCAAGGCGATCCAGAAACTGCTCGCGGAACAGAACTTTTCTAACAGTGATCGCGCCGACAGCAATTCCGCCGCCAAGATCGGCAAACTGCTCGGCGTCGACGCCATTATTATTGGCAGCATCACTCAATTTGGCCGCGACGACAGGAATGTCGGCGTCGGCGGCGCCGGCGGCGTGCTGCGCGGCGCCGGGTCAAAATACGGTCTCGGCAATGTCGGCCTGAAAACCGCGAAGGCCGTCGTCGCCATCTCCTCTCGCACCGTTCTAGTGGACACCGGCGAAATCGTCTCCGTCGCCAGTGGCCGCGGCGAATCCCGCCGCAGCGGTACCACGCTGTTCGGGTCCGGCACCGGCGCGCGCACCACCGGCGCCGGCGGCCTCGACATGTCCTCCGCCAATTTTTCCAACTCGATTATCGGCGAAGCCACCGCCGCCGCCATCGACAATCTGCGCGGCGAACTCACCGCCGGCGCCTCCAAACTGCCCGATCGAGTCGTGGTCATCGATGGCTTGATCGCCGACGTCAGCGGCAACACCCTCATCATGAATGTGGGCACCCGCGCCGGCGTCAAGCCCGGACAGAATTTACAAGTGGTGCAGGGCGGCCGCGAAATCCGCGACCCCGCCACCGGCAAAGTGCTGCGACGCGTCGGCACCCCCATCGGCATGGTCACCATCACCGAAGCCGACGAACAATCGAGCGTCGGCAACTACAACGGCGCCGTCAAGCCGAAGGTGGGCGACCAGGTGAAGTCGCAAGCAAAGTAAGGAAGGACGAGTATGAGTCTCCAGCCAGGCATGCAGGTGGGCGATTATCAAATCCTGCGCGAATTGGGCGCCGGAGGCATGGGCAAAGTCTTCCAGGTGCGCAACGTCATTTCGGACCGCACGGAGGCCATGAAGGTCCTTCTCCCCGATCTCGTCGGCGACCCCGGCCTGGCGGACCGCTTCCTGCGCGAGATCAAAGTCCAGGCCGCGCTCGAACACCCCAACATCGCCGGCCTCCGCACCGCCATGCGCGATGGCAACCAGTTGCTGATGGTGATGGAGTTCGTGGAAGGCCGCACTGTGGGCGAATATCTGGACCACGGACCGGTGCCAATGGAGAACGCCGTCAACGTCTGTATGGAAGTGCTAGGCGCGCTCGATTACGCCCACTCCCGCGGCATCGTTCACCGCGATATCAAGCCGTCTAACATCATGATCACCAATCAGGGTCAGGTGAAACTGATGGACTTCGGCATCGCCCGCGTCATGAACGACCCGAGCCTGACGCAAACCCATCAAACCACCGGCTCTCTGTTCTACATGTCGCCGGAACAAATCAACGGCGCGCAACTCGACGGCCGCTCCGACCTCTATTCGCTCGCCATATCGCTCTATGAAATGGTGACCGGCAAACGGCCCTTCACCGGCGAAAACACCTTCGCCATCATGGCCGCGCATATGCAGCAGGCCCCGGTGCCGCCCGTGCAACTGGACCCGCGAGTGCCCGCCTCGTTGAGCGATGTCATCTTAACCGGCATGGCGAAGGACCCGAACGCGCGCTTCCAAAACGCGGCGGCCTTCCGCGCCGCCCTCGGCCGCGTGCTGCAGGCCCCGGCCGCGGAACCCGTCTACCACGCTCCCGCGCCGGTCCAAGCGCCAACGCCCACACCCGCGCCAATTCCCGCTCCCGCGCCCGCCCAAATGAAACAGGGCATGGCCCCAAGAACCGTCTACATGCTGGCCGGCTCCCTGGCCACCGTGGCCGTGCTGGCGCTGTTGGCCACACAAGCCCCAAAGTTCTTCCGGACCAATGCGCAGGAGCAGCCGCCGGCCGTAGCTCAGGAGCCCGCGCCCGCTTCTCCCCAAGTGACACCCGCCGCCACGGATCCGGTGCCCGCGCCGCAAACAACCCAAACTCCTATGGCCGCCGATCCCCGGCCAACCACATCGTCACCCGGCGCCGCCCGCCCCCCCGTCACGGCGCACCAGCCCCAACCGGCGTCCAACCCGCTGTCCAGGCCTGTTGACGCGCAGCCAGCCGCCCCCAGCTACGCACCCCCGCAAGCAAATCCCCCGGCGCCCGTCGCCAGCGCACCCGCGCAACCCGCCGCGCCCGCCGTGGACCGCGGCGCGTTGGACGAACAGCGGCGCCGCGTCATTCAAATGGCCCAGCGCATCGTCACCGCCAAGGCGGCGCTGCAATCGCTGCGCGAAAGCATGGCCCAGCAAGGGCTGCGCCCGCGCGCGGAGTTGCAAGGCTTCCAGCAGCGAATGCAGTTTGAAATGGACCAGGGCGAAGCGGCCTTGAACGGCAACAACCCGGCCCAGGCCAAGCAGCATTTGGACTATGCCGAACGCGCACTGGAGTCGTTGGAAAAAGCGCTCAACCTGTAGCCGTTAGTCCTGCCGAAGCGCTCGCAGCGGGTCAATCCGCGCCGCCCGCCACGCGGGTATCCCCGTGGCGGCAATCGCCACCGCCAGCAGCAACCCGCTCACCGCCGCCAACACGCCCGGGTCGAACGCGCTTACACCAAACAACAGATTCGACAACAGCCGGCCTAGAACAAAGGAAAGCGCCAGCCCGCCCGTAAGTCCAATCAAAACCAGCCGCGCGCTATGGCTCAGGATCATCCGCAAAACATCCGCCGGCGTCGCGCCAACCGCCATGCGAATGCCAATCTCCTGCGTCCGGCGGCTAACAGAATAGGTCATTACGCCATAAATGCCAATACTCGCCAGCAGCAGCGCGGCCGCCGCGAACAGCGCGGTAATGAAGCCTCGCGCCCGCGCCGGCGCCGCCGATTCCAGCACCACTTCCTCCATCGCCCGAATCCGGTACAGCGGCAGTTCCCGGTCAATCTCCTTCAACGCCTGCTTCATTGCCGCCGTCAGCGACTCGCGCGGCACGGTGGAGCGCACAACAATATTGGCAATCGGGTACGGGCTCTGCGCCAGGGGAACGTACAGCTCCACGCGCGGCGGCTGCGCCAGGTTCTCATGCCGCACCCCGCCGGCAACACCCACTATTTCCCCTTCGTACGGCTGCGCGCCGCCGGTAAACACCTGCAGCCGCTGGCCAATCGGATTCCGCCCTGGGAAATACTGGCGCGCCATCGGCTCACTAATTATGATCGTCTTCGGAGCGTCCCGCCCGTCACGGGCTTCAAAGAAGCGGCCCTGCCGCAACGGAATCCCCATCGCCTCAAAGTAGCCCGATGTCACCGAGGTGTACCCCGCCAAAGGCGGAATCTGCTGCGGCGGATCGCCGGCAATCCGGAACTCGTAAAAGGAGTACACCGAACCCATTGGCAGCGCCAGCGCCGCGCCCGCCGCCTGCACGCCGGGCAACCCGCGCAGACGTTCCACATAACTGTCCACAAACGCCGCCGTCGCGTCCAGCGTCCGGAACTTCCGCATTGGCAGCGTCATCTCCGTAGTAATCACTCCGGCAGTACGGAAGCCCGGATCCACCGACAGCAATTGCCGCAGCGATTCCAGCAGCAGCCCCGCCCCCGCCAGCAGCACAATCGCCAATGCGATCTCGCCTATTACCAGGAAATTGCGCAGCCGCGCGCGCCCCGCGCCCTCCCCGCCGCCGCGCGCGCCGGCGTCGCGCAACGCGTCATGCTGTTCGGTTTTCGTCGCCTGCAGCGCGGGCGCCAAACCAAATAGAACCGCGGTCGCAACAGACATCAGCAGCGCAAACACCAAGCCCCAAAGGTCAAGCGTAAGCTCATCGGCTCGCGGTAGCGACGCCGGATTCCACCCGCGCAACAGACGAATTGACCACCACGCCAGCAGACTGCCGATCACCCCGCCGGCCAGGGCCAATATCAGGCTTTCGGCGAATAGCTGCCGCACAATCACACCGCGCGGAGCCCCAAGGGCGTGCCGCACCGCCACCTCGCGCCGCCGGGTCGTCGCCCGCGACAATAACAAATTCGCCACGTTCGCCGTCCCAATCAACAACAAAAAGCCCGTGATTCCCGCCAGCAGATATAGCGTCTCCCGCACCGAGCCCGCCACCCGCTCCGCCAGTGGCAGAACCTCAAGCCGGTATCCGGCGTTCGATGCCGGAAACTCCCGTTCCAGCTCCGTGGAGATCGCTGTCAGTTCCTGCGCCGCCAGCGTCGCCGTCGCCCCCGGCGCCAGCCTCGCTACACCCAGATACGCGTGTGCCTCCCGCAATTTTGTCGCCTGAATACCAATTCCCATTGGCAGCCAGATATCCAGCCGCGATGGAAACTGAAACCCGGCCGGCATCACGCCGATGATCTGATAGGTGACCGAATTCAGTGTAATCGTGCGCCCCACCGCCGAGACGTCGCCCGCATAGTTGCGCAGCCATAGGTCGTGGCTGATCACCGCCACCCGCGCCGCGCCCAGCAGATCTTCGCCCGTCTGAAATGTGCGCCCCGCCGCCGGCAAAACGCCAAGCGTGTCGAAGAAGTTGGCGGTCACGCGCATCCCGTCAAGCTGTTCCGGTTCTCCGACGCCCGTAGCCACCACCTTATCGGCGAAAAAGGAGTACGCGGCAATCTGCTTCAGCGTTCGCGAACGGCGTTGCACATCCTGGATATCAGGAATCGAGGCGCCGGACTTTTCCCCGGCAAAACGCGCCTCTTTCCCGCCAATCCATATCAGTTCCTGCGCCTGCCGGTAGGGCAGGGGCTTCAGCAGCACGCCGCTGACAATCGAGAATACAGCGGTGTTGGACCCAATGCCGAGAGCGAGCGTCAGGACCGCAAGAATGGAAAAGGATGGATGCCTCCACAATAGCCGTAGGCCAAGGCGGAGGTCATCCCAAAACGGACGCATCAAAACATTAGGATTGCATACCCGCCAAAACGCCGCGCATATAGGCGAAACTCTTCACCATGCCGGGCAGCGGATTTTTCAGATTGATCTCGTATTCCAGATTGGCGTTGCCCGTGTATTTGACCTTTTTCAGGAGCTTGAAGATGGCGGCGATCGGAATGGCGCCGTCGCCCACCTCGCATTGGGAGCCTTTGTCGGAGAGGTCTTTCAGATCTTTGATGTGGAAATCGTGCAGCCGTTTTCCGGCCATTTCGATCGATTCGAGCACGCTCGCGCCTGTGCGAACCGTGTGGCCGATGTCGATGCAGAGGCCCATCCGCGGGTCCATGTTTTTCACCGCGTCGTAGACCGATTTCGGGGTCGGGAAGTTTTTGTCCTCGGGCCCATGATTGTGAATCATGGCCTTGATGTTGTACTTCTTCACGAACTTTTCGATGCGCGGCAGGGTTTGGAGATTGGGAGCCATCACCATGCCGGTGGCGCCCAGCGCCTGGGCGTATTTGAAGTTGTGTTCAATTTCGGCGTCGTCATCAACGGTAAGGGTAATGTTGCCAACGGAGACGACGGTGATGCCGGCGGCTTCCAGGTCTTTCCGCGCCTGGGTCCATTCAGCGGGGTCGCCTTTGATCTTGGCGTGGAACTCTTTGAGCGACACGGTGTCGACATCGAGTGTCTTGAGCATCTCGATGGTCTGGGGGCGAGGGAAGCCCCGCATGGAGTAGGTGGCAACGCCCAGGCGGAAACCGGCGGAGCTATCGACTTTCGGAGCGGCGGCGGCCGGCAGAGCCACGGCGGCGGCGGGCAGGAGTTGGAGAACGTTACGGCGGTTCATTCTGGGGAACATCGTATCGCAAGTTGCGGCTTCGGCGCGATGGGGCTATCATAGGAAGGTTGCGATAGCGTCGTCGGGGCGTGGCTCAGCCTGGTAGAGCGCCTGGTTCGGGACCAGGAGGCCGGAGGTTCGAATCCTCTCGCCCCGACCATTTATCCCAGTGTATGGGTCCATGAATGCCGCCCAGCGAGCCGGGCAGGTGTGACGGAAGGTGTGGAGCGTGAACGGTTCCACCGTTGAAACGGCGGGCTTTCTTGTGCTGCTTCCTCAGCGTGGACTTCTCGATGTGCCGGTGGCTGTCGGCGCAGGGAACACCCATTCAGATGTCGCGCCGATCTGACACATGTCGAGCTGCGCCGCGACGCGTTGTGTCATCGGGATCGTGCGGCGCGCGTTCTCGGTCTTACCGTAGAGGATGTGCAACGCGCCATCACGGACATCCTCCCATCGCATCCGGAAGCATTCCTCGGGACGTAGGGCACAATCGCAGAACAGTCGTCACGTCGCGCAGTAGGTAGCTCTGAGCCGCCGCTGCGGCCAGGCACCGCTGTTCCTCGTCGACGCTGAGGACGCGCTCCCGATGATGCTAGCCGCTCAGCATTTCCACTTTCGGCAGAAGCCTTTCGACCTTGCCCCACTCCACCGCCAGCTTCAACATCCGCCGCAAGACTTCCATTTGCCGGTTGATGCTGGCGAGGGCGAGTCCGGCTTGGCGGCGTTTTGCGATGAGATCGCGTCCAGCAGCGAGTTCGCCAGCGGCTCGAACTCCCGCAGGTTCTTGAGGCCGATCCGGTAGTACCCGAGGGTCTTGGCCTTGTTAGCGAAACGCGACTCGACGAACGGCGCGAAATCATTGTCGATGAACTCGCGCAAGGTCGGCACCGGCTTCTTTTCGCGAATACCAACTTCGGCTTTCGCCAGGCCAACCTTGTGAGCCGCTTCAATCTGCTCGGCGACACGTTTGTTCGGCTGCTTCGTACTCTCGCGAATCTGGCGGCCACGCCAGGTGAACTTGTCCCACCAGTTCTTCGAGCCTTTCTGTTTTTAGACGGACATCGCGATTGCTCCCGGAATACGGCTGCCGCCTGCGCGGTTCAACGCATTTCTGCGTCGTGGGCGAAGATCGATGAACCGGTTATGATCGCCTGCGATGTTTTCCCACGCTGTCGGCGGCGCGGTAGTTCTTATTGGCCAAACGTCACCGCTGCCGCTCGTAGGCTAAAAACCGCTGCCCCCCAAAGGGGGGAAAAGGCGCGCCGGACGTCTTAAGACGTCCTTCGAAGACTCAATGCGGCACTGGACGTCACTCGACGTCTCAGCATTTTTCAGCGGATGGAGCCACACGCGGTAGTGGGAACATAAAGGGTTGTGCACCAATGCCTCCAGAAACCGGGCCTAACTCGCGGCGGATGAAGAGCATACATTGTCATCCACACCAGCACTTCGCGGCG
Organism: Bryobacterales bacterium; assembly: GCA_016789905.1. Lineage (GTDB taxonomy): Bacteria > Acidobacteriota > Terriglobia > Bryobacterales > Bryobacteraceae. Next base: position 51,095 of record JAEUQC010000014.1, read on the forward strand.
CCATTTGGCGCACACACGAACGGCTCGACAAATATATCCAATCTTGTATAATCGAGGAGTGGCGAGCCTGAAACCGATCGCCTGGCTCGGCGACAGCTTGGCTTGTTTGCGCGCCGCCCCGGCGGACATTCGCTCGGACGCGGGCTACCAGTTGGACCTGATCCAACGTGGTGAGACGCCAGCGGATTTCAGGCCGATGCCGGATGTCGGGGCTGGCGTCATGGAGATCCGACTCCATGGGGACAACGAATTTCGGGTCTTCTACGTGGCCCGATTCGAAGAGGCGGTCTACGTGCTGCACGCCTTCGTCAAGAAGACACGGGCAACCCGCAAGGCCGACATCGACCTGGGCAGGGCGAGATACACGGTCATGCTAGAAGCGAGGAAAGGCAGAACATGAAAACGATCAAGGGAACAACGATCACAAAGGGCAGCGGCAATGTCTTTGCCGATCTAGGTTTTTCGCCAGCCGAATCCACGAACCTCCGAATCCGGTCGGAGATGATGACGGCGCTGCGGAAGTTTATCGAGAAGGAGGGCTTGACCCAGGCCGACGCGGCAAAGCGATTGAAGGTGAGTCAGCCCAGGGTCTCCGATCTGACGCGCGGCAAGCTCAGCCGGTTCTCGCTAGACACGCTTGTCAATATGCTCACCGACGCGGGCCTGGAAGTCGACTTTCGGATCAAGCCGCCATCGCGTCGCGTGGCGTAGCGCCGTTCGGCTGGATGTGTGTTGAACCTTCAAGCGCTCACGACTGCGTACTTGGATCCTTGGCCGATAACAGCCGAGGGGAATTCAGTATCTGTAAGAAGTCTGTCGCATCAAGGGACGGGGGACGTGTTTCTACATGCGTCAAGTAGCGTGAAGAGTCCGGCCCCCAGTCGAAGTAAAGACCGGCTCCTGGCTCCGTGAGTTGGGCCGCCGTTTCTGAAGCGACTTCCAGCTCTTGCGAAAAGAGCAGGTTGGCTTCTTTGTCTCCCAGCAGGTGCGCATGGACCTCAAGCCGGTAACGGCCCTGAACGAACTGGAAGGCATTACCATCGCGAGGCGTGAGGAAACGGTGATTGGCCGCCACCCCTGTTTCTCCGACGAATAGCCCGCTCCCCCGAACGAGCTTGTCCTCGCCATGAACCCAAATGTTGAAGTTTGGGACCGTCTCATTGCGGCGCAAAGTGACGTGCATGCTTTGGATCACGCGCCCCCTCTTGGACGTCGAAAAGAGAAGCGTCCGAAGGTAGACCTTCAGTAGGCTTCCGCCTTTCTCAGTAGGCTTGACTGGCCCGAAGTAGATCACAGTCGGCTGTGTCATCTTCACGGTCCCACGCCGGAACAGGGTCAGCCAAGCGTTCAGCGCAGACACGCCCAAGGCGAGACCGGAAATTGTGATTGTAATCGGGTCAGCCAAGTCTTGGTGCTCTCGCCCCTGGTATAGGGAGCGAGTGGATCACTATGCCCAATACGATGCCAACCCCCGGCACCCACCCACTACGACCGGCCACGACGCCCCAACCGCCAACCCGCCGCAAAAGTTAGAAAACAAAACCCCGTCGCAACCCCGGGCAACCCAGCGCAACTGCTCCTCATCCCCCGAATCCTGGTTCGGGACCAGGAGGCCGGAGGTTCGAATCCTCTCGCCCCGACCATTCATCCCATTGCAATCATTCAGATTTTTTGCGGCCGACGGCGTAGAGCTCTCCGCCGTATCGCGTTCACTCTTCCCACCCTCGCCTTCTCGATTGCGGCTTTGATGGAATCGGACTGCGGAGGAACTAATCGGCGCGTGGCGGAGAAGTCGCTGTGGCCGGTGCGGGGCACACCCATTCGGTGGCAGCGTCGGCCTGGCACATGTCGAGTTGCGCGGCCACACGCTGCGTCAACGGGATAGTGCGGCGCGCGTTCTCCGTCTTGCCGTAGAGGATATGCAACGCGCCATCCCGGACACCCTCCCACCACATCCGGAAGCACTCCTCGGGGCGCAGAGCGCAATCGAGCAGAATCGTCGCGACGCCGCGAAGCAGGAGACGCCGCGGCCAGATAGCGGTTCTCTTCGTCGAGAATGAGGGCGTGTTCCCGATGGTTCTCGCCGCTCAGCATCCCTACTTTGGGCAATACCTTCTCGACCCTGCCCCTCTCCACGGCCAGCTTCAGCATTCGCCGCAGGACCTCCAGTTGCCGAAGCGGTTGATGCTGGCCACTACGCGTCCGGCTTGACGGCGCTTGGAGATGAACGCGGCGATCTTGTCGCCCGGAATCGCGTCAAGCAGCCAGTTCGCGAGCGGCGCGAACTCCCGCAAGTTCTTGCGGCCGGTCCGGTAGCACTCAATCGTCTTGGCCTTGCTGGCAAAACACGCTTCCACATACGGCGCGAAATGCATGCCCACGTTTCCGCAAGGGCAATCGGCTGAGTGCATGGCAGATGGCCTCGAAATCCACGCGCCTCATCCGCCGTTCCTCGATGTTCCCACTACCCAGATCATCGCCGCCGGACCTCAGCCCCCTCAGGCGGGAAAACGGCATGGGGCGTCTTAAGACGTCTCTCAGCGGCACAGCAGTTGGGGGAGACGCGGTATTGGAACATAAAGCGTTGTCTGCCAACCGGGCAAGAATCTCGCACTATCCAGCGTCGTTTGAATGCGATGGGTTGTCATCCACGAAAGCGGTCGGTGGTGCCACGTGTCATACGCGCCGACAGGTTCAGCGAGTAAAGAAATGCCGCGATATCGACGGCAGGTAGTAGGCCTGATCTCGAAGCTCGGCTGGATCGGAAGGCCCCCACACGTAAAGCAAAGCCTCGACGACATCACCGATGGCCGAGCCTTGAGACACGATCAAAAGCCCAGGGCTGGACTTGCCCGCCGCCAGATGGTCGCGAAAGTGGTCGATCATCGTTCGCCGATCATGGGAGACCAGGACTCGGCCTTCTGCCCCTGCGCGGTCCAGCAACAACGGATCGGGAACACCGTCCAGGCCGGCCTCTTGCGCGGATAGGAAGTCCACAGTCGGCTCTCGCCGCCGGACGGCCTTTACGATTCCGAACTTGAGGTCGTTGTCAGCCTGGAAGCGGTTGCGCAAGAACGCCGCTCGCCTTGGGCTGCCTCGGCTTTAGCGCGTTGGATCTTGGCCCAAAGCGTCGGGTTGGCCTGTTCCAGGGGGATGGCGTTCCCCTCGAACTCACGCTCGGTGTCCACCCGATACTTATCGATTTCGGCGTGATGATCCAGGTAGAAGGCAATCGCGCCGTAGATCTGGGCGCGCTTCAGCGACGGGAAGTCGTCCTGAATAGCCTCGGGCGACTGTCCTTCGTTGAACGAGTAGACCACGGAATCCAACGAAACACGCGTCCCGGCTACGTAGTAGCCCCCGTGGCGCTGTTCGATGTACTCGCTGTGCATCGTTCCGTTCCTGCTCTGACTAACGATACGTCGCATCCCGGACTGTCTTCCTGCCTTGCCGATTCCCATAGAAGCGCATTTCAGAGGCCGGATCGCCCTTCGGCGATCAAATGCGGACCAGCGCGATTAAGCTTCCGACAGTGTTTTGCCGCCCAGTTCTTCCTCGCATTCCTGGCTAGCCGCTTCCGGCCCGGCGCGTCCTGCAAACGTGGATTGAGCCATCTGGGTTGCTGAATCTTGTACTGCGGACATGCTCGTATTCTCGCCCACACTCCTTTCGAAGGCTCTGCCCGTTCCCCGCATCGACCTCTTACTACCCGGGACGAAGTCCCAACCGCCGGCCTGCGGGACAAGCGAGAAAGGAAGGCTGAACCCAACCGCGTGCAAGCCAGCGCAGTCAACCCTTACTTATCGCGCCTCCCGCACCGCCGCTCGCGCCCGGTGGGATACTAAAGGCAGGAGATTTAACATGGCACAAGAAAGTGGCGACAAAGTAGTGTGGTTCCTGGCCGGCGCGGCAATCGGCGCCGCCATCGCTCTGCTCTACGCCCCCGCAAGCGGCGAAGAGACCAGAGCCAAACTGCTCGACAAAGCCAACGAAGGCCGCGACCTTCTCGGCGAGCGCGGACGCGACCTCATGGAACGCGGACGCGAACTCTACAGCAAAGGCAAAGGTATGGCCGACGAAGCCGCCGACATGCTCGAACGCGGCCGCAAACTCGTGGAAGGCTAATCCCCAATGAACGCCCCGGCGCTTCCGGCGTTCGCCAACGAGGCCTACGCCGATTTCACCCTTCCTGCCAACCGGCAGCGACAGTTGGAAGCCATCGCCGCCGTCCGCGGTGAGCTCGGGCGCAATTACCACAACTGGATCGCGGGGCGGGCCGTTCGTGCCGGCCAATGGCTCGCCTCCGTCAACCCGTCCCAGCCGTCCGAAATCATCGGACGCCACGCCAAGGCCGACGCCGCCCAGGCCGCCCTCGCCGTTGACGACGCGCATGCCTTCTTCGGCGAATGGGCCTTCACTCCCGTCGCCGATCGAGTCGCCATTCTGATCGAAACCGCCGCCATCCTCCGCCGCCGCAAGGCCGAATTCAACGCCTGGCTCATCCTCGAATCCGGCAAATCTTTCGCCGAAGCCGAGGCCGACACCGCCGAAGCCATCGACTTCTGCGAATACTACGCGCGCCAGATGCTGCGCTACGCAAGCCCAGAACCCATCGTCCAAATGCCCGGCGAAAAGAATGAGATGGTCTACCTCCCGCTCGGCGTCGGCGTCGTCATCCCCCCCTGGAATTTCCCCCTCGCCATCCTCGCCGGCACCACGGTCGCCGCACTTGTTTGCGGCAACACCGTCGTGCTGAAACCGTCCAGCGAAACGCCCATCGTCGCCGCGAAATTCGTCGAAGTGCTCCGCGAAGCCGGCCTGCCGCCTCGCGCGCTCGCCCTTTGCGTTGGCAGTGGCGCCGAAGTTGGCGACACGCTGGTCACCCATCCCAAAACGCGCTTCATCTCCTTCACCGGCTCCCGCGAAGTCGGCCTGCGCATCAACGAGCTCGCCGCCCGCCCCGTTCCCGGCTGCATCTGGATCAAACGCGTCGTCGCCGAAATGGGCGGCAAAGATGCCATCCTCGTCAACGACGACGCCGATATCGATGCCGCCGCCAGCGGCGTCGTCGCCTCCGCCTTCGGCTTCCAGGGACAAAAATGTTCCGCCTGCTCCCGCGCCATCGTGCACGAGGCCGTCTATGGCCCCTTCCTCGATCTGGTAAAAGCGAAAACCGAAGCCCTCACGCAAGGCCCCGCCGACGATCCCGCCAACCACTGCGGCCCGGTCATCTCCGCCAAAGCCCAGCAGACAATCGCCGCCTATATCGAGACCGGGAAACGCGAAGGCCGCCTCCTCACCGGTGGCGGCGATCTCGCCGAAAACGGCTATTACGTCCAGCCGACCGTCATTGCCGACGTCGGCCGCTCCGCCCGCATATTTCAAGAAGAAATCTTCGGCCCCGTCCTCGCCATCACCAAAGCCGATAGCTTCGACCACGGTCTCGAACTCGTCAACGACAGCGACTACGGCCTCACCGGCGCCGTCTACACCCGCAACCCGGCCAATCTCGAAAAGGCCCGCCGCCATTTCCACGTCGGCAATCTTTACCTGAACCGCAAATGCACCGGCGCCATGGTGGGCGCCCACCCTTTCGGCGGCTTCAACATGAGCGGAACAGATTCCAAGGCCGGCGGCCCGGACTACCTCCTGCAATTCCTCCAGGCCAAATCCATCGCCGAAAAAATCGGCTAAACTGGAGATACCCCGATTAGAAGGGGACTGTACAATTCCGAACACAAGGTCAAACCCGACCGACGTGCCGAAAGGGCGCTCTTTCCCAGAGCGCCCTTTCTCTTGCCTGTGCTACTTTGCAGTTGATGCGACTCACCCGCCGCGCCCTCTTCGGGCTCCCTTTCGCCGCGCTCGCCCAGCAGCGGCGCCGCCGCCCCAATGTCGTTGTCTTCATGACGGACGATCACGGCGCGTGGGCCACCGGAGCCTACGGCTGCAACGAAATGCACACGCCGAACATTGACGCCTTGGCCAAAGGCGGCGCCAGGTTCACCCGCGCCTTCGCCGCCACCCCCGTCTGCTCCCCTAGCCGCGCTACCTATATGACCGGCTGCCTGCCATCCGCGCATGGCGTTCAGGATTGGCTCGTGCCCAAAGACAGCTTCGGCGGCCAAGCCAAAGGCTGGCTCGATGGTCTCGACATCTTTCCGGAAGTGCTGGCGAAGAACGGCTACCAGTGCGGCATGGTCGGCAAGTGGCACATGGGTCACGACGAATCCGCCCAACGCGGCTTCACCTATTGGGCCACCGTTCCTGGCGGCGGCGGAACGTTCAAAAACGCGGTCTACGTCAAAAACGGCGTGACCGCCGAATACCCTGGGTTCAAGGAGGACGCCATCGGCGACTACGCCCTCGAATTCATCAACAAGCAGTCCCCCGATGCCCCGTTCTACCTCCAGGTGCCGTTCTACGCCCCCCACACCCCCTTCGATTTCCAGCCCGAAGAGGACCGGGCCCACTACGCCAACGCGGCCCTAACCTGCTTCCCCGACACGCCGCCACACCCCAATCAGAACCCCGGTTTGGCGCGTTTTCACGGCAATAAGGAGGCAAAAAAGAGCTATATGGCGCTCGTTTCGGGCGCCGATCGCAACATTGGACGCGTTTTAAGGCTCCTGGAACAGCGCGGATGGCGCGAAAACACGCTCGTCATCTTCACCGCTGACCAGGGTTACAACGCCGGCCACCACGGCGTCTGGGGCAAAGGCAACGGCACCTGGCCGTTCAATATGTTTGAAGAGTCCATCCGCGTGCCCATGATCTGGAACCACCCGAACTCGATAAAACCCGGCCAGTCAATCACTTCCATGGTTTCCTCGTACGATTTCTTCCCCTCCGTGCTCGATTATGCCGGCGTCTCCGCCCCGCCCGAAAAGCGCCGCGTCGGCCGCAGTTACGCCGCCTTCCTCCGCGGCCAAAAACCCCGCTGGGACGAGCGCCTGTTCTTTGAATACAGCTATGTACGGGGCGTCCGAACCACCACCAGAAAGCTGATCATTCGCGCCGAAGGCTTCCCCTCAGAGTTCTACGACCTGGAAAAGGATCCGGGCGAAACCGCCAACCGCATCGGCGATCCGGCCTATGCCAAGGAAATCGCCACTCTCAAGGGGCAACTCGAAAAGTGGTTCCACGACGCCGGCGCCCCGCCAATCGGCGACTGGCGTTCCACCACCAAACAGAATCTCACTGTTTATGGCCCCTACCCGGCAAAGAAATAATCGGCTTAAACAATTCCGCCTCCATCCGCGTCTAGTCTTTGAGAGGGATTTCCACACTTGTCTATGATGTTTCGACCATTTGCCGCCGTTCTCGCCGCGTCCCTGTGCGCCGGCGCCCAGGAGAAGCCCAATCTTTTCAACGCCGCCCCCCCGGAAATGGAAAAGGCGCTGCGAGACCGTGTGACCGGCTTCTACCAGCCCTACGTCGATGGCAAATTCCGCGCCGCGGAACCGTTCGTGTGTGAAGACACCAAAGACACGCATTACAACCAGGAAAAGTCGAAAATTCGCGGCTTCGAGATCCTCAAAATCAACTGGGCCGACGGTTTTAAAAAGGCGTCCGTGGTCACCACCGTGCAGACTTCCATTCAGATGCGCGGCCAGAACATCCCGGCATCGGCGCCAATGGCCACCAGTTGGAAGCTCGAAAACGGCAACTGGTGCTATTTTGTCGATCCAACGCTTGGCCGCGTTACTCCCATGGGCACCATGAAGCCCGGCCCCGGAAACGCCAAGGGAATGGACATCGATGCGATGCTCAAGAATCCCAACATTATTCTGAACCAGGTGAAGGTGAATAAAGAGCGGTTCCTGCTTCACAGTTGGGAAAAGTCGGCGGATTCAGTCGTCATCACCAATGGCATGCAAGGCTCCATCACCATTTCGTTCCAAACCGAATCAATTCCCGGTTTGACCTACCGTTTGGAGAAAACGGAACTCGCGCCCGGCGATACGGCTCGTATTGAAGTCGTCTACGATCCCAAAGACGAATCGGCGAAACCCACGCTGAACGCTTCGCTCAAGATTGACCCATTTGGCCGAACGCTGATTATCCCGGTCGTTTTTGACATTCCGGAATCGGTGAAAAAGCAGTTGCCCAAGCAGTAACCGGGTTTGGCAGGAGAGTTGCTCTGCTATTTCCCGGAGGCCCTCTTGTTCGTCGTACCCCGTTCTACCCCCCAACCCATAGATCCCGCAAAAACCGCGGTATCCACCCGCACGGCGGCATCCCAACGCTCGCGCACCGCCTCGAATGGCACGTTCACACTCCATACCGATGGCGCAGGCCGCGGTTCTGACACCGTACCCGGCCGCGCTGGCAGTCAAAATATTGCCGCCACCCCCGCCACTGTCACAAATCCGTCGCCCGCCGCCACCGTTACAACCGCTACCGCGCCCGCTGTCAGCACCACATCGGCGCCGGAAGCCAGCGGCACCGGAATGCAGCGCCTGCTGGACACCATGTCGGCCCTCGGCATGAGCACTTCGGGTCTCAGCATCAGCTACAGCGAAGAGGCGGTCGGCTATCCTGGCGGCTCCTACATGAACCGGCAAATCAAAGTCACCGCGGGCGGCAAAACCGAACAGTTTTCCGCCGAATTGACTGATCGGAATCCGATGGTCACCGCCTACGAGTTGCAACGCTATTTCGGCGTTGCGGCCAACGTAAACGGCGCCACCGGCTCCATTCGCCAGAGTTAACCGGCGGCTAGGTTAGACGCCCAGCTTCTTGGCGATCGCCATAAGTATGGCGCGGTCTTCTTCCGTGAAGCCGCGATCAGGCTCCAAGGAATTCTTGATCCGGACGCCAATAATGCCGGGGAACGGAACGAAGAACTCCTCGTCGGCGTTCAACGCACGCAACGGCGGCGGAATTTCCGGCTTGTCGGCGCCGGGAATGTTTGCCATCCCCAGCCCCTTCGGCGGAATATTCACCGTGGCCGCTTCGTCTTTGTTCAGCATCAACACTTCCAGCATCGGCTTGCCGTTATCGTCGAACAACGGAGAGCCGTTGACGGCGTAGGACAAAATATGGTCGTAGGCCATATTCCGGCGCGTGGACTCCTTGGCGGCTGGGTCAAACCAGTACTTAGGGGCCCTGGTGCCGTCGAACTTCGGCGGCTCCACGCCAGTTGCCTTTTGATACTCCTCCCGCGTCTGATAGTACGGGAAAACGTACAGTCTTTCGATTCCGTACCGGACTTCGCCTGGAACAGACATAAAATAGGTACCTCCAGCCACGAAGCTACCAGCCCGCCGCACTATAATCGTCGCGGCGAACTCTATAAATCATTCAAAAGAAGGGAAATAAAAATCTCCCTTCCCTTGTCACCGGCCTCCCCGGCCAAGCCCTTTTTCGCCTATTTCGCCGCCAGTTGCGGCCGCAGCCCAAGCTGCTTCAGGCACCGGTCGATCCACAGTTTCGTCAGTTTTTCCTGGGTGGAATTCTGCGAAAGCCGCTGGCGCAGGTTCACCCAATCCACGTGATCGAGCGATTGATCCTGATTGAAACAAGAGAATACCACCGTCTCTTTCCCGGTCTCCGGGTCCCGGTGCATCTGGAGACACTGCGCGCAGATCTCCTTCATCATGCACTGCATGGGTGAATTAATGGACCCGATCCCCTGCGGCTTTTTCGACAGATAAGGCGCCAGTACGCCATGGCGGGCGCGGGCGACGGCCGCCATCATCCCGTCGGACCCGATGGCGATCACGCGGTCCACATCCTGCAGCGTTAACCGCGGCTCTTCCATGTCCCCATGCAGTGCGCCTTTCCCGTACGCCTCCATGGCGGCCACAATGTTGCCCACAAAGGCGCGGTCCTGCGCGCGGGTGGGCGTAAAGCCAGGCGCTTCGTCGCAGCACCAGACGATCACATCGGCGGCCCGCTCAATTTCCTGCACCTTGTAGCGGTCAATCGCCTTTTTGTACCCCGCAAAGTAGATCACATTGCTGCCGTTGGCGCGCAGCGTCTGGCCAATCGAGAACAGTACGGCGTTCCCCAACCCGCCGCCCACAAGCAGAACAGTTTCCTTGCCCGGCGTCTCCGTCGGCGTCCCCGTCGGGCCCATCAGCACCACCGGCTCGCCCTTCCGCAGCAACGAGCAAAGATCGGACGACCCGCCCATCTCCAGCACAATCGTCGAAAGCGTTCCCGCCTCCCGGTCTACCGACGCGCCGGTCAGCGCCAGCCCTTCCATCGCCAACACCGTTTCCGGCGTGCGCGGGGCAATCGTCTCAAAATTCTGCAAACGATAAAACTGCCCCGGATGGAACGCGCGCGCCGCCATCGGAGCCTTCACCACAATTTCCACAATGGTCGGCGTCAGCCGAATCACGTCGGCCACCACCGCCCGCAGGTCGCGGTTCAATTGCCGGATCATCTCCTCCCCGGACACACCCCCCGGTGTGCGGCGCGCCGCCAGAATGCGGCTGACCACCGGATAGCCCTGCTTGGCGCTGCCGAAGGCTTTCACCACGTTGCCGCTAAACGACGGGTGCAGATCGCCGAAGAAGCTGATGGCCCGTCCATCCGCCCGCAGCGAAGTAAGAACTCGCACGTCGTTTGGCTTGGCCACACGCTCCGGCTTCACCGGTTCGCCATTTTCGTCCAGCGCCTGGAAATACTTCCCATCCAGGAAGAAGTTCGTGTCGTCCTCGCGCTGCAGCACCGTATTTGGCTGCGTGCCGGCCGCCACCAGAATCGATCGGGCAGGCAGCGTGGCCATCTCGCCCGTGCTCACCAGCTTCTGTTTCTCGGCGTCCCAGGCCAGCTTCGACATGGTAATCGAATACGCATGGCCAAAGCGGTCGACGCCCACTTCCTCCGGCGAAAGGCACTCGGCGAAGTGGATCCCCTCTTCCAGCGCCTTGGCCACTTCTTCGTGGTTCAGCGTGTAGGAAGGCGAATCAATCATCCGGCGCCGGTAGGCCAGAGTCACCCCGCCCCAGGATTGCAACAGCCGCAAATAGACCGGGTTGCGCCCCTCTTTCGCCGCCGCTTCATCCTCGGCGCGAATGGCGCGCGCATGCGCCAAAAACTCGTCGGCGATCAGATTTTCCTCTTCGTTCCAAATCGCCCGCACCGCCGCCTCGCCCTGCGCCGCGCTCAGCGCTTCATACCGCTCCATGAACTTCTTAACCTGAACCGGGTAGTACGCCAGGGACTCCGTGGCCGTGTCGATCGCCGTCAACCCGCCGCCAATCACCACCGCCGGCAGCCGCAACTGCAAGTTGGCAATAGAGTTCCCCCGCGCCGCGCCCGTCAGTTGCAGCGCCATCAGGAAGTCCGACGCCTGCCGAACGCCGCGCGCCAGCCCATTCTTCATCGGAATCACCGTCGGCCGGCCCGCTCCCGCGCACAGCGCAATGTGATCGAAGCCCAGCGCAAACGCGCTGTCGGCCGTCAACGACCCGCCGAACCGCACCCCGCCGAACATCGCGAACTGCCGGCGCCGTTCAATCAGCAACCGGATGATCTTCAGAAAGTTCTTGTCCCACCGGACCGTGATGCCATACTCGGCAACACCGCCGAAACCGGCCATAATCCGGTCGTCCAGCGACTCATAGATCTCGCGGATATCGCGAATGGCGCGGAAGGGCTTCCGGTTTCCATACGCGTCCACGCCCGAAAGGTGTTCCGGCAACGGCTCAATCTTCAGCCCGTCGATCGCGCACACGGTATGTCCGTCGTTCAACAGATGGTGAGCCAGCGAGTAGCCCGCCGGGCCAAGCCCCACAACCAGAATCTTGTATCCCGTATCGGCCTTCGGCAGCGGGCGGCTGAAGTGCAGCGGGTTCCAACGCGTCAGCAGCGAATAGATTTCAAAGCCCCAGGTGAGGTTCAAAACCTCCTTCAACGCCCGTGTTTCCGCCTCCGGAATATTCACCGGTTCCTGCTTCTGGTAAATGCAGGACTTCATGCAGTCGTTGCAAATGCGGTGCCCCGTACCGGCGGCCAGCGGATTATCCACCGTGATGATTCCCAGCGCCCCCACCGTATTGCCCCGCGTCATCGACAACTGAAACTCGGAGATCTTCTCTTCTAGCGGGCAACCGTTCAGCGTCACGCCAAAGTGTGACTTCTTGAACTCGCCCGTCTTTTCGCGCAGCCCCGTGGAACACGAATCCTTGCCCTGATTGTGGCAGTGAATGCAATAGTTGGCTTCGTTCAGCGCCCCGGTCAGGTCCGTGCCGGAGTCGGTAAGGCCGAAACCTTCGCGGTGCCGCCATTGGCGCTCGGGAAACACAAAACGGCTCGCGTTATTCTCCGTCAGCGTCTCCACCGGCACCAGATTCTCAAATTCCACCTTGTGCGGCTTCTTAAACAAAATGCCGGACTTGTGTTTTTCCTTCCCCGGTTTCGAATAGTGCGCCCAGGCGGCGTACTTCGCCGCCACATCTAAATGGTGCGCGTGTCCAGCCGCGTCGTCCAGCCATTTGGTGACGGCGCGCGCGTAGGCGAGTTCCGTCAGCGGCTCGCCCATGTAAGTTTCCAGCTCCGCCTGCAGCGCCTTGCCATGCAGCAAAATGGCATCGGCCTCTTTGATCCCTGTCAACGCCTTCCGCTGCACGAAGTTGCGCTTCACCGTATACAGCGGCGCCAGTTCCGCGTGCTGATGCTGCAGTTCGCGAATCTCCTTCTGAATCAGGAACAGTTCGCCCAGGAAGTCTTCCAGGTGCGGCGCGATGGCCAGGATGAGTTCGGACTCGGCCTTTCGAGCCAACGCTTTTGGCTCCACGCGCGCGGCCAGCAGCCGGGGCAGCAACTCCGCGTCGCCGGCTGCAAGAAACCGCTGGAAAGCTACGTCGACCTTGGCCAGGCCCTCCGACGTATAGAGGTCATCAAACTGCAGGCCAAAAGAGAGAGAAAGGGTATCGCCAGACTTCATTTGCTTGTATGGATTCGGACGGCCGAAAAGAACGCCGTAACCTTTTATTTTGACACGTTCCCCACGGCGGCAAAGCAGGCCGCGTGAAACTCCATACTTTTCGCCCCCAAAAACTGGTAAACCCCGCGGGCGTCATGCTTCACGTTGGGCACTATGATCTTGCCGTAAACAACACCCAGCGAATCCAAATGGGCCATCCAATGCAGGTTCGGCCGGTAGTTCTGATCCTCCGTCCCTACCGCGATCAGCAGCCGCGGCTTATGCTCCCGCCGGGCCGCATAGGCGCGGGCCAAATCATAGGTATTGAACTTCGGCGCAAACAGGTAGTTCGATGGTTCGCCTTCGTGGCCGTTATTCTCCAAGGCGTGCCTTTCGTACTGGTGCCCTCCGCCAAACGGCGCGGCCGAACAGAAAAGCTCCGGGTGGTGAAACGCTATGCGCGCCGTGCCCCGGCCCCCTTGGGAAAACCCTTCCAGCCCGCGCCCGCGCCAATCGGCGATGGTGCGATAGGTCCGGTCGATGTGCGGAATCAGCTCTTCAATCAGCGTCCGTTCGCCGAAGGACCGGTACGCCGGATAGTCGTAGTGGCTAACCGCGCCGCCATTGGAAAACACATAAATCGCCGGGTACTTATCGATGAACCTGTCGAAATGCGCCGCCATCCCCGCGCCTTTCGCTTCGCTCCCCGGCCTGCCCCCGTGCAGGTAGTAAATCACCGGAAACCGCCCGCCGCCCTCGCCGTAGCCGGGCGGCAGGTAGATGGCGTAGCCAATCTCCGTATTGTGGATTTTCGAAAAGTACTTCGCATGACGGACGCGCGGGTGCGTGTTCTTCGGCAACGGGTTCACCCATTGGAAATCAGCGGGCGGGGCCGGGTGTTGCTGCGCGAGCGCCGGCAGAAGGGGCAAGATAAGAAGGATTCGCCACATTACCCGCAAAGGATATCAGCACGCATGGAACGGCTAAAAGGCAAGAACGTACTCATCACCGGCGCCTCCTCCGGCATTGGACAGGCCGTGGCCGTCCGCTTCGCCAAGGAAGGCGCCAACATCGCCATCAACTACTACCGGGGCGCCGAAGGCGCCGAAGCAACCAGACAACAGGCCGCCGCCGCGCGCCAAAGCGAGGGCCGCCAAGTTGTCATGCAGGCCGACGTTTCCGACGAAACGCAAGTAAAAGCCATGTTCGATTCCTTCATCAACGAGTTCGGCTCCATCGACGTTTTGATCAACAACGCCGGCATCCAGAAGCCCAGCCACTCCCACGAAATGTCCACCGCCGATTTTGACCGTATTCTCGGCGTCAACCTGCGCGGCCCGTTTCTCTGCGCGCGAGAGGCGTTGGGCTACTTCCTCAAACAGGGCCGCGGCGGTGCCATCATCAACAACTCTTCCGTCCACGAAATCATCCCCAAGCCCAAATATCTCAGCTACTCCATCACCAAAGGCGGCCTGGAAAACCTCACGCGCACCCTGGCCCTCGAATACGCCGGCCAGGGCATTCGCGTGAACTCGGTCGCCCCCGGAGCCATCGTCACGCCCATCAACCTCGCCTGGATCAACGACGAAAAGGCCCGCGCCGGTGTGGAAAGCCACATCCCCATGGGCCGCGCCGGCGCCTCCGAAGAGATCGCCGCCGTCTTCGCCTTTCTCGCTTCCGACGAAGCCAGCTACATCACCGGCCAAACCATCTTCGCCTGCGGCGGGCTCACTCTGTTTCCGGAGTTCCGGTCGGCGTGGGCATCAGGCGAATAGCCCGCCCTACTTCCACGCCACCACCCGCGCCTCCGCCCGTTTGTGCAGCCCCCGGAACGCGGTCACTTCCAGGTGCCTCCCATCGGTCAAGAACCGGATCTGCCCCCCATAGTCGGTCCGCAGAATCTGCACGCCCCGCTCCTCCAACCGCGCCACAACGTCCGGGTGCGGGTGGCGGTACAGGTTGTCCAACCCGGCCGATACAACCGCGAACTTCGGCTGCGCCAAGTCCAGCAACTCCGCCGTCGATGACGTCCGGCTGCCGTGATGGCCAAGTTTCAATACATCCACCGGCCGCACCGCCCGCTCATCAGCCAGCCGCCACTCCACTTCCTTCTCCGCGTCACCCGTCAGCAGAAACCCGCGCGAACCCAGCGCAACCGACATCACCAGCGAGTCGTTATTCCGCGGAAGCGCGTCCGGCACATGGTCCGCATGCGGCGCGAGCACACGAAAGCGCGCCCCGCCAAACGCAAACTCCTCCCCCGCCCGGCGAGCCACCACGCGCACCCCGTACTGCTCCGCCGTCGCCCGCAGCCGCTTCCACACCTCGCTCTCCCCCATCGCTCCAACCCACAACTCTTTCGGCCGGAAATTCACAATCAGCGCGGCCAGCCCGCCGCTATGGTCCTCATGGGCGTGCGTCAGCGCCAGCGCGTCGATTCTTTGGATGGATCGGGTCCACAAGTACGCCGACACCACATCTTCGCCAATATCGAGTTTCGGCTTCGGCCGCCCCTTAAACCCCGGCACGCCACCGCCATCCACAATCACCGTCCGCCCCTCCGGCGAGATTACCAGCACGCTGTCCCCTTGCCCAACGTCCATCACCGTCACTTCCAGTTTCCCCGCCTCCTTCACCGGAGCGAACGGATGGATCACCAGTGTCAGAAACAGCGCGCACACCGCCCCAAGCGCCACACGCCGCACGGGCGATTTGCGCCGCGCCACAACGGCCAGCACAATCAGCGCCGCCGAAAACGCCAGCGCCAGCCACAACGGCGGATCGGGAATCCGCCAGTCCGGCTCCAGGCCGGAGAAGAACTCCGCCACACGCCGCGAAAATTCCAGCAGCCAGCCGGCCAGCCACGCCAGCGGCACAAACTTCGTCAATACCGCGAAAAACCCCGTCACAACCACCGTGTTCATTACCGGCACCACAATCACGTTGGCCGCCATGCCGCTCAGCGAAACCCGGTGGAAAAATAGCGCCATCGGCAGCGCCAGCGCCACCTGCACCACCGCCGACAGCATGAAAATCTCATAGAGGTGGTAAAACGTTCTTACCGCCAGTGAGACGCCCGCCACACAGTACTTCTCCGGAACACGCGTCCAAACCGAAACGGTCTGCGCCAGCAGCCGCGCCTCCACGCGCATCGCGCAAATGCGCCACTCCAGGTCCACATCCCGCTGGTCTTTCCCCAAATCGCTGAAGCCCATCACAATGGGCCGCGTATGCGCTTCAAACAGCGGCCCGGCCAGCGCGCCAATAGCCAGCACACTCAGCACGCTGAGCAGAAAACTGCCCTCGAAAAGCTGCCCCGGGTCAATCAATAGAAAGCAAATCACCACTGTCGCCAGCGCGTTCAGAATATGCGTCTGCCGGTGCCAGTAACGGCTGAAAAGGAACAGCGTGAAGCCCCCCGCGGCCCGCCCAATCGGCGCCGTCATCCCGCTGGCCCCGGCATAAACCCACGCCGCCAGAAACGAAAGGACCAACGACACGCCTGGCCGCCCGGTCGTATACCGCAGCAGCACCAGCAAGTAGCCGGCCAGCACGGTTAAATGGAGCCCGCTGATGACCAGCGCGTGATAGGTGCCCGTGCGCCGGTAGTGTTCAGTCCACGCCTTCTCCAGCCGCGTGTTCTCCCCGGTCAGCACCGCCTGCATCATAATCGTCTTGTAGGCGTCATTCGAGTACAACTCCTCCAGCCGCTCCAGCGCCGCCGACCGTAGCGCGAACAGCCACCCTTCCAACGCGTTCCCGCATTGCCCGTCCAGCACCTTCACTTCCGCGCCCGTCCGAGTGGAGATATTCCAGAAGATCTGGCGCCGCGCCAGGTAGTTTTCAAAGTCAAACGCCCCGGGGTTCCCAAAGTTGTGCGGCGCCCGCACACGCCCCTCCAGTTCCACTCGCTGGCCGTAGCGCAGCCTTGGCGCCGCCTGTCCTTCCCGCAGGTTCAGCGACACCCGCCCACGCGCACCCGGCGCCAGTTCCAACGTGAACTGTTCCCGGTTCTCGCTGAAGACAGATGGCTCCACCACGCAGCCATCGACAATCACCGCCTCCGATGCCGCCGCGTCGATCACCGGCGCCGGCCCCGGCCGGTGCCACAAAGCCGCCCCAAGGCCCAGCCCGCAACACGCCAGACCTGCGCATATCCGGCGGCGCGTGATGAGCCCGGGCACCAGCGCCAGCACAGCGAAGAGCACGGTGGGAATGACCGCCTCCAGCCAAGTAAACGGCGCCAAACGCTCCAACAGCACACCGGCGGCCACGCCGATCGCTGGAATCACCAACGGCTCATTCCAGACAATCCGCTTCTCCACCGGCGCTACAACCACACATAGGTAGTGGCCCGCCGCGGCAAAAGCTCTCAGGAAAGTACACTAAAAAGCGGATCTATTTTCTTTCGCGTGCGCTGCCTTCCGCGTTTTCCGCGTACCCGCGTCTTCTTTAGTATCGGCTCGAATGCCCAAAAACCTCTCCAGATTCGTCGATCTCCTGGCCGTTCTCGTCTTCGCCGCCACGCTCGCGCTCCTGTTCGCCGAATACGCCACCCTTCCCGCGCGCGTCCCCGCCCACTTCTCCTTCACCGGCCAGCCCGATCGTTTCAGCGGCAAGTCCAGCCTCCTGCTATTGGCCTTCGTCAACGCCGCCACCCTCGCCCTCCTCACTGCCGTCCCCTTTTTCCCGCGGTGGATCAACGTTCCCGGCCCCCGGACGCCCGGCAACATTGCTCGCGCCATCGCCCTTGTGCGCATCATCAAACTGGAGATCGCAGCCTTCTTCGCCTACCTAATCTGGGGCATTATCCAGATCGCCACCGGCGCCGCCGAAACGCTCGGCCTCGGCGTCATCGCCTTCGTCGGCCTCCTGATCGCCACCATCGCCATCGGCCTCATGAAAACCTCGGAATATGACTCCTAACGCCCGCCGCGTCGAACGGCTCACGCTCCTCGCTCTCTTCTCCACCTTCGCCGCCGCCATCTACTACTGGCCGTACGTCGACCGTGCCTTCCGCCGCAACAACAACCTCCTCGGCCAAACCAACGTCCACGTCCCCACCGCCGATCTCTTTCTCTACTGCGTCTTCGCCCTCATCCTCTATTGCGGCGCCCGCTTCTGGGCCTTCGTCAGCCCCAAAATCTTTGACATCTCCGAAGCCACCGCCGCCAAAATCGCCTTCCGGCTCCAGGTCTTCCGCGTCCTCTCCACCTTCACCCTCCTCGCCCTCACCCTCCGCGGCATCCATAGCCAGGTCCCCGACTTCATCGACAAACTGCCGTGGCCCTAGCCCGCTCCAGTTACAATCACCTTTGAACCTCTTGCATGCTGGTTGAACTGCACATCGAAAATTTCGCCGTCGTCGAGCGCCAACGCTTGCGCTTCCATCACGGTCTGAATCTCCTAACCGGCGAAACCGGCAGCGGCAAATCGATCATCGTCGACTCCCTCGGCCTCCTCTTCGGCGGCCGCGCTTCGGCCGATTTCGTCCGCTCCGGCGCCGGCCGCGCCCGCATCAGCGGCATTTTCGATCTGCCCGCCTCCCCCGCCATCCGCGCCCTGCTCGAAGAGGCCGGCATTGCCCTCGAAGAAAACGAACTGCTCATCGAACGCGAGATTCTCGCCAATGGCAAGTCCCGCGCTTTCGCCGCCAGCCGCCCCGTCACCGCCGCGCTCCTGAAACAGCTCTCCCCCTGGCTTGGCGATATTCACGGCCAGAACGAACAGCAGCAACTCTACGACGCAACCGCCCAGCGCGGCATTCTCGATGAATTCGCCGCCGCCCAACCCGCCCGCGACGCCGTCGCCGCCATCTTCCGCGCCTGGAAGGATTGCGACCGCGAACTCGACGAAATCACCCGCCGCGAACAGGAACAGCTCCGCCTGGCCGACCTCTGGACGTTCCAGCGCAAAGAGATCGAATCGCTCGACCTCAAACCCGCCGAAGACGAAGAGCTCGAAAACGAAAAGCGCGTGCTCCAAAATGTCACCCGCCTCAGCGAACACGCCGAAGCCGCCTTCACCGCTCTCTACGACGCGCCCGATTCCGCCCTCGCCCAGGCCCGCTCCGCCCAGCGCCGCGTCGACGAACTCGCTCGCATCGACGGCCAACTCGACGAAGTCGCCAGCCTTCTTAAACCCGCCATCATCGCCCTCGAAGAGGCCGGCCGCACCCTGCGCGACTATCTGGGCCACCTGGAAGCAGACCCCGCCCGTCTCGAATCCGTCGAAACGCGCCTCGCCGCCATCGACAAGCTGAAGCGCAAATACGGCGCTTCTATCGGCGAGATCCTCAACTTCCTGGCCGAAGTGCAAACCAAAATGCGGACCGTCGAAACCGCTTCCGAGCTGCGCGCCGCCATTGAGGCGCGCCGCAAGAAACTCGCCGCCGAATACGAGACCGCCGCCGCCAAACTCACCGCCCTGCGCAAACAGGCCGCCAAACAGCTCGAAAAACGCGTCGAAACGGAACTGGCCGCCCTCGCCATGGCCGGCACCACGTTCCGCGTCGCCTTCTCGGAGTCCCCTTGGACCGAGGATGGCCGCGATTCAGTCGTATTCCTCGTTTCCGCCAACAAAGGCGAAGAGCCGCGCGAACTTTCCAAAGTTGCCAGCGGCGGCGAAGTTTCCCGCATCGCCCTCGCCATCAAAACCTGCGTCGAACGTGAACGCCCCGGCGGCGCCCAGCACCTGCTGGTCTTCGATGAAGTCGACGCCGGCATTGGCGGCCAGGCAGCCGAAGCCGTCGGCCGCCGCTTGAAAGAGCTCAGCCGCGCCTATCAGGTGCTTTGCGTCACCCATCAGGCACAAATCGCCTCCTTCGCCGATTTCCACTATCGCGTGGAAAAAAAGGAGTCCAACGGCCGCACCGTCGCCGCCGTCGTCGAACTCGAACCCGCCGAACGTACCCGCGAAATCGGTCGCATGTTAAGCGGCCAGCGCCTCACGCCGGAAGCCCTCCAGCACGCCGAACAGTTGATCCGCGCCGGCGCCGCGGTCTAAACGTCTTCGTCGTCGCTGACGAAGTTGGAGTGGAACGCCTTGTCCAGTATCTCGTCGTTCAACAGCATCGGCCGCCGCTCAAAGCGCATGATGTCAATCGCGTGCGACAGCACGTCGCGCGGATGGCAGCGACGCTTGGCCTTCCCCACCGAGCGATAGTGCCGGTCCAAAAACCGGTCCGCCAGGTCCCTGGGACACTCCAGCCCCTTGCTCTCCGCGAACCGCACAAAGATGTCAACAAACTCGCTCTCCTGCGGGCTGCGCATCAGCATCTTGTATTGTATGCGCCGCAGGAACGCTTCATCGCCCAATTGATGCGGCTTCAGGTTCGTCGAAAATATCAGGAAGCACTCAAACGGCACTGTCATCTTCGTGCCATTGTTGAAGGTCAAAAAGTCCACGCGCCGTTCCATCGGCACAATCCACCGGTTCAGCACCTCGGCCGGGGTCACCTTCTGCCGCCCAAAGTCGTCGATCAGATAAATGCCATTGTTCGCCTTCAATTGCAGCGGCGCGTCATAGTATTTCGACACCGGATTGAAGCTCAAGTCCAACATTTTCAAGTCCAGTTCGCCTCCGCTCACAATGAACGGGCGCCGCGTCTTGAACCACCGTTTGTCGTAGGTCGATTCCGTCGTAAACGCCGACAACTGGTCCGTCTCTTCGTCCACCGGGTGGTGGTACACCGGGTCGAACATCTGGATAATCATGCCTTGGCACTCTATGGCGTGCGGCACGTAAATGTGGGTGTCGTCCACATTGAACAGCGCTTCGGCCAGAAACGTCTTCCCGTTTCCGGGCTGCCCGTAAATCAGAAACGATTTACCGGAATTCACCGCCGGCCCGATCGCGTTCAGCAGGTCCTCCGTCACCACCATGTGGCGGTAAGCCTCCCGCAGCGCCTCCATCGTCAGCCAGCCGTCGCCCTGCTTCTGCTGCCGCACCATGTCAGCGTACTGATACAGCGGAACAGGCACCTTGCCCGAATACGCGCAACCCGAAATGTACTCCTTCGCCAGCACGCGCCCGTTTTCCGTCAGCGCGAACCGCGACGAAATCGCCCCCATTCCCAGCGAACTCTTCACCCCCAGCAGGTTGTTCCGTTTCAACCCCTCCATCAGGCCCTCAATCACGCTGAACCGCAGCCCCAGGTCCGATGCCAGTTCCCGCCCTATCACCTCGCCCTTGTAATATAAGGCCTTTAGAATCAACTGCTCAATCATCCCCTGCGGAATGCCCGTGTGCTCCACTGTCTCCGGAACCGGCGGGACAATCTGTCCCGGTCCCGCGTCCGGCTCCCCGTCGAATTCGACGAAGTTGTTCAGGCTCTCCAAATCTGTAAACGGCATCCCTCGTTTAATCGGCCTCGGCTCTGCGGATCAATAGAGGCCTAAGTGCAAAAATCGCCGTCCACCCCGCGATATGATTGAGATTCGGGAACTACTCATTATGCCCACCACCCGCCGCCACTTCCTGCAAGCCGGATCCGCCACCACCATGCTGGCCGCCGCCGCCCCCGCCCAGACTCCCAAAGGTGCCAACGACAAAATCAACGTCGCCTGCATCGGCTTCGGCATCATGGGCCAGGGCGATTGCCTCACCGTCAGTACCGTCCCTGGCGCCAAGCTCGTCGCCGTCTCCGACATCTACGAAGGCCGCCTCACCAAGGCCAAAGAGGTCTACGGCAAGGACACCTTCACCACGCGCGACTATCGCGAAGTCCTCGCCCGCCCCGATGTCGACGCGGTCATCGTCGCCACCCCGGACCACTGGCACCAGATCATCGCCTGCGACGCCATGAAGGCCGGCAAGGATGTCTACTGCCAGAAGCCCATGGTGCAGAAGGTGGAAGAAGGCGCCGCCGTCATCAAGGCCGAAAAGGAAACCAAACGCATCCTCCAGGTCGGCAGCCAGCGCGCCAGTTCCATCCTCTACGCCAAGGCCCGCGACGTAATCAAGCAAGGCTCCATCGGCGATGTCCGCATGATCGAGGCCTACTGGGATCGCAACTCCGCCCTCGGCGCCTGGCAATACTCCATTCCGCCCGACGCCACACCGCAAACCGTCGATTGGGATCGCTTCCTTGGCCACGCCCCCAAACGCCCCTTTGAGCCCATCCGGCTCTTCCGCTGGCGCAACTATCAGGACTACGGCACTGGCGTCGCCGGCGATCTCTACGTCCACCTCTTCACCGGTATTCACTACGTGATGGATTCCAACGGCCCTGACCGCATCATGTCCACTGGCGGCACCTACTACTGGAACGACGGCCGCGACGTGCCCGATCTCATGCTCGGCATGTTCGATTATCCCGACACCAAAGCCCACAAAGCCTTCCATCTCTCCATCCGCCTGAATTTCGAAGCCGGCGGCGGCGACGGCTCCGGTTTCCGCTTCATCGGCACAGAAGGTGTGCTCGATCTGGCTGTCGGCGGCGCCCTCGTCCTCAAACGCAAGCCCAAGGACTCTGAACCCGGCCACACCGCCGGCACGTTCTCCAAGGCCACCGGCGCCGAAATCATCCGCGAGTACCAGAAGAAGTACCCCGCCCAGCGTGCCAGCGCCGACGGCATGCGCGCCAACACCGAACAGCGCTGGGTCCTCCCCCCGGGCTACACCGAACAGTACGCCCACCACGAAAACTTCATCAATGCCATCCGCACCCGCAAACCAGTGATTGAAGATGCGACCTTTGGCCTCCGCGCCGCCGGCCCCGCGCTTCTTTCCAATGTCAGCCACTTCACGCGCAAGACGATGCACTGGGATCCGGAAGCAATGGTCGTCAAAGCCTAGTTAGAAATCGGAGGCCGCCATGCAGTGGTGGATCTGGCTCGTTGCCGCAGTCGCGCTCCTCGCCGTGGAAATGCTCACGCCGGGCGGCTTCTACTTTCTCTTCTTCGGCGCCGGCGCTTTCGTCGCCGGCCTGCTCGCCCTGGCCGGCGTGGAAAGCCTCATCGTGCAGGCGCTCGTTTTCCTAGCCGTCTCCATCGCCGCCATACTCTTCTTCCGAAAGCCTCTCATGGCGCGCTTCCAGCCCCCCAGGCCCGCCCATAGTGTGGATTCACTGGTGGGCGAAACCGCCATCCTCGTCGCCGCGCTCCATCCCGGTGAATTTGGACAGGCCGAACTCCGCGGCAGCAACTGGAAAGTCCGCAACACCGGCGGCCTCTCCCTTCCCGCCGGCCAACGGTGTATCGTGGAACAGGTCGACGGCCTGACCCTCAGCGTTCGCGCCGCCGAATAAGGAGCAGCCATGCCAGAACTCATCCTCGTTGTTGCGTTGATCTTCGCCGTGTTCATCATCGTGGCGAAAACCGCCATCGTCGTCCCGCAACAAAGCGCGTATGTCGTCGAACGCCTCGGCCGCTTCAGCGGCACCCTCGATGCCGGGTTCCATGTCCTCATCCCCTTCCTCGATGTCATTCGCTACAAGCACTCTCTGAAGGAAATCGCCATCGATATTCCGGAACAGGTTTGCATCACGCGCGACAACGTGCAGGTCGGCGTCGATGGCGTGCTCTATATGAAGGTGCTCAGCCCGGAGCGCGCCTCCTACGGCATCAGCGACTTCCGTTTCGCCATCATCCAGCTCGCCCAAACCACGCTCCGCAGCGAGGTGGGCAAAATCGAACTGGACCGCACCTTTGAAGAACGCAGCACCATCAACTACTCCGTCGTCAGCGAACTCGACAAGGCCACCGAAGCCTGGGGCGTCAAAGTGATGCGCTACGAAATTAAGAACATCACCCCGCCCGCCGATATCCTCGGCGCCATGGAAAAACAGATGCGCGCCGAACGCGAAAAACGCGCCACCATTCTCAATTCCGAAGCCATCCGCGAAGCCGCCATCAACAAGGCCGAGGGCGAAAAGCAGATGGTCATCAAGGCCTCCGAAGCCAAGCGCCAGCAGCAGATCAACGAAGCCGAAGGCGAAGGCGCCGCCATCCTCACCGTTGCCAAGGCCACCGCCGAAAGTATTGAGCGCGTCGCCATCGCCATTCAGAACGCCGGCGGCCGCGACGCTGTTCAGCTCCGCATCGCCGAACAGTGGATCACCGAATTCGGCAAACTCGCCCGTACCAACAACACCATGATCGTCCCGGCGAACCTCACCGATCTCACCAGCATCATCGCCAGCGCCACCGGCGTCCTGAAACACGTCAACAACCCCGCGCCGGCACCGCCGCCGCCACCCGTGCACCGGTAGCCCGCCCTACCGCCCCACACCCATCCCCTTCATCGGATCGCCAAAAACGAACCGCGCCGAAACCACCCGCCGCGCCTCGTCAAGCACAATCCGCAACTGGAACTTTCCATCCTCCGGCATCCCGAACCGCACATCGGTCGCCTCCACTTGCACGCCCTCGGCCAGCGGCAGCACCCGCCACACCGCGTACTGCGCAAATCGCAAAAACGCCTGCGCCTCCGGCGTCCTGCGCGCGGCGTTCACCGCTTCGGCCTCCTCCGGCTTGTAGTAAATCGCCCCCCGTTCCGGGTCGAACTCCCGCTGCAAGTCCACTTTGTACAGTCCCCAAAACGGCTCGGCGGAAACATACCCCTGCCACACAAACGGGTTCCACGGCGTGGGCCACGCCGCCACGCGCACCGGCGCCTGCCCTTCGTACATCCGCGTCCGCAGCGTTTCCACCGCGCGCTCATGCAGCACCCACCGCCCCCCGGCCCAAAGCACCAGGAACAGTAACCCGAACATCGCCCATCCGCGACCCGGCGCCGCCGCCGCTCGCCCCCCTATCTCGCTCCCCACCAGCCGCGCCAACAGCGGCGCCAGCACACACAACAACAGCACCGCCATCACCCACGGGTCCACCACCATAAACAGGTCCCACCCCACCCAGTCCGCCCGGAACGGCAGCCAGATCCTCACCCCGTAGTTGTTCAGCAGGTCCAGCAGAATATGCGCCCACACCCCCAGCGTGCCCACGCCCCACGCCGGCAGCAACCGCCACCCCCCCACCCGGAAAAATGCGAGCGCCGCCAGCAGCCCCAGCACCGGCGCCACCACCAGCGCATGAGTCAGGTGCCGGTGATACTCCAAATACCCGAGTCCCCCGCCGAATAGCGCCACCACTGTATCGGCGTCCGGCAGGTTCGATGCCAGCACCAACACGCCCATCCCGCCCGGCGCCAGTCGCTCCACGCCCGCCCGCCCCAGCAGCACCGCCGTCAACGTGTGGGTGACGTTATCCATCGCTGTTCCTTCGCCCGCGCCACATATTTCCGCGGCACCAGCAGCGTCAACGCCTCCGGCGCCACCCGGAACTCCGCCGGCAACTCCCCGGCCAACTCCCCGTCCACCTGCACCGGCACCCGGTCCCCGTTCACCGGCCTGCATTCCACCACCGTCGCCGCCCCTGCCGCCGCTCCCGGCATCTTTCCCGCCTGCCCCAGCAATACCCCCGCCAGGTATGGCAGGTACCGCAGCGACAGCCTCCCGCGGAACGCCACCGTTTCAAAACACTGCTCCAGCAACGTTACCCGCTTGGCGATCTCCAGGTCTCCCCCGTAGTTCCGCACCCGGCTCACCAAAGCAAAGCTCCGCTGGCTCGTCTGCCCCCCGGCGCGCATCTCAAACTGCGGCAGCAGCCGCGTCGCCATCGCGAAACCCGCAATCCAGTAAGCCACTTTCCCCACCCGCTTCTTAATGGCCCCGCTCACTCCCTCCACCACCAGCGCGTCCAGCCCCACTCCCGCCATAGCCAAAAAATGCCGCTCGTATCCGTCCCCGCGCACCATCTTCCCCACCGCTATCCGCACCGGCTCGCACTCCTCCACCAGCCGTTTCGCCGCCCGCTCCGGGTTCGTTCCCAGCCCCATCTCCACACACAGCACGTTCGCCGTCCCCCCCGGCAATATCCCCATCGCCACCGCGCTGCCAATCATCCCATTCGCCACTTCGTTCACGGTCCCGTCTCCGCCGAACACCACTACCATCGCCGCCCCGCTCGCCACCGCCTCCGCCGCCAGCCTCCCCGCCGTCTCCGGTCCAGTCGTCGGCACCAGCCGCACGGTTCCCAACACCGCCAGCCATCCGGCCGCGCGCTCCGCCAGTTCCGGCCGCCGCCGCAGCCGCCCCGCCATCGGGTTGTAGATAAGGGCAATATCGCTCAAACTATCCAGTATCGTATGGAAATCGAGCAGCTTCGCGCAGAACTCCGCCGCCACGAACATCTTTACTACGTCCTCGACTCGCCCGAGATCTCCGACGCAGACTACGACAAGCTCCTCCGCGAGCTCCAAAAGCTAGAATCCGCCCACCCCGAACTCATCACGCCAGACTCCCCCACCCAGCGCGTCGGCGGCGCTCCCCGCGAAGGCTTCATCAAGCTGCCCCATAGCTCCCCCATGCTCTCGCTCGATAACGCGCTCAACGAAGGCGAACTCCTCGATTTTGACCGCCGCGTCCGCGAACTCCTCGCCGGCGAGCCCTTCCAATACGTCGCCGAACTCAAGCTCGACGGCCTCTCCATGGCCGCCCGCTATGCCGATGGCCAACTCCAACTCGCCCTCACCCGTGGCGATGGCGCCACCGGCGAAGACGTCACCCCCAACGCCCGCACCATCCGTTCCCTTCCCCTCCGCGTCAGCGAATCAACGCCCTTCGAAGTCCGCGGCGAAGTCATCATCTCCAATCTCGCCTTCCAGCGGCTAAACGACGAACGCGAACAGGAAGGCCTCCCCCGCTACGCCAACCCCCGCAACTCCGCCGCCGGCTCCCTCCGCATGTTGGACCCCCAGGTCACCGCCGCCCGCAAGCTCGACTTCTACGCCTACTTCTACCTTGTCAACGGCGTCCCCGGCCAGCCCCATCACTCCCTCGCACTCAACCATCTCGCCGCCCTCGGCTTCAAAGTCAACTCCGCCCGCCGCGTCTGCGCCAATGTCGACGAACTCCTCGCCTTCATCCGCGAATTCGAAGCCCAGCGCGATACCCTGCCCTACGAAATCGATGGCGTCGTCGCCAAGGTCGATTCCATCGATCAACAAAACCGCCTCGGCTGGACCGCCAAGTTCCCCCGCTGGGCCATCGCCTTCAAATACGCCGCCCGCCAGGCGGAAACCGTCGTCGAAAAAATCGATGTCCAGGTCGGCCGCACCGGCGCCCTCACTCCCGTCGCCCATCTCCGCCCGGTCGAAGTCAGCGGCGTCACCGTCAGCCGTTCCACGCTTCATAACGAGGACGAAATCGCCCGCCTCGGCCTCGCCGAAGGCGATACCGTCGTCGTCGAACGCTCCGGCGACGTTATCCCAAAGGTCATCCGCGTCGTCGCCCACGGCACGGACCGCCGCCTCTTCACCATGCCCGCCGCCTGCCCTGTTTGCCAGGGCCACGTCGTCCGTCCGGAGGGCGAGGTCATCTGGCGCTGCATCAACGTCAACTGCCCGGCCAGGCTCAAGAACTCCGTGCGCCACTTCGCCTCCCGCGCCGTCATGGATATCACCGGCCTCGGCAGGGAACTCGTCGATCAGGTCGTCGATAAGGGCCTCGTTCGTGGCATCGCCGATATCTACCAACTCACCGCGGATCAACTCGCCGCGCTCGAACGCATGGGCGCCAAATCCGCCGAACGCGTCATGGCCGGCATCGAAAAGTCCAAGACGCTCCCGCTCCCCCGCGTCATCAACGGCCTCGGCATCCCCTTCGTCGGCGAACGCACGGCCCAGGTCCTCGCCGATCACTTCGGCAGCCTGGCCGCCATCCGCCTGGCCGACGAACCCGCGCTCCAGCAGGTGGAAGACGTTGGCCCCAAGGTCTCCCAGTCCATCCGCGCCTTCTTCGATGACGAGCACAACCAGGCCCTCGTCGATCGCCTCAACGACGCCGGCCTCACCCTCACGCATCAAAAAGTAGACCGTTCCGGCGGCCCCCTCGCCGGCCTGACGTTCGTTCTCACTGGAACACTCCCCACCCTCAGCCGCGACGAAGCCAAGGCGCTCATCGAAGCCGCCGGCGGCAAAGTCAGCGGCTCGGTCAGCAAAAAAACCAGCTACGTCGTCGCCGGAGAGGAGGCCGGCTCCAAGCTCGATAAGGCCCGCGAACTGAATATTCCCATCCTCGACGAAGCGGCCCTGCAAGCCAAACTCGAATAGCCCCGCTCCAGCACGGTACAATGGGAATTTGCGCAAATTCGTAGATAGTATCGTTGCTCTTGGCCCCGGTGGCCTCTTCATCCTGGCCGCGTTGGATTCCGCTGGCATCCCCATTCCCGCCGCCGTGGATGCCATGCTCATGCTCCTATCGGCCAAGGCGCCCGACCATGCCGCGCTCTGCGCCTTCCTCGCCCTCGGCGGCTCGCTCGCCGGCTCCATGTTGCTCTATTGGCTCGCCCGCCGCGGCGGCGAAGCCTACCTCGAGCGCCACTCCATGACGCCCCGCGGCATCAAGGCCCGCGCCTGGTTCCAGCACTACGGTCTCCTCTCCGTCTTCATCAGCGCCATCTCGCCCATCCCCATGCCCATGAAGCTCTTCGT
Organism: Bryobacterales bacterium; assembly: GCA_016789905.1. GTDB lineage: Bacteria > Acidobacteriota > Terriglobia > Bryobacterales > Bryobacteraceae. Next base: position 79,473 of record JAEUQC010000014.1, read on the forward strand.
CATCAGCTCTGGCGCGCTGGGCGTCCGGCCCATGCCCTTCTTTTTCACCGTCCTCGCCGCACGCACGCCCCGCTATGCCGCGCTCGCCTACCTCGGCGCTCACCTCGGTCACGATGGCGCCGGCGCCTACCTCAAATCGCACGCCTGGCACATCGGCGGCATCCTCGTCGCCCTCTTCGCCGCCTGCTTCGCCGCCATCAAGATCGCCGACGCACGACGCGCCCGCCACGCCGCTCTGCTCGCCGTCCTCTGCGCCGCCGTCGGCCTCTCCCAGCCCTCCCGCGCCGAACGCCTCAAGCTCTCCGCAGGCGATTACCTCAGCACCGAATCCATCCTCGAAGTCCATCGCCTCGAAAAGGGCGAAGACGCCGAATACAAAGAGGGCCTCGCCTGGGTCGCCCGCGGCGCCGCCCTGCTCGGCCATTGGGACGCCGCCGCTTCCCACGCCGCCAAGCTCCGCCAAATCGCCGAACCCGCCTCCTATGGCCATGGCACCGCCATTGAAGTGGAGGCCCAGATCCTCGCGGCAAAAGGCAAGAAACGCGCCGCCCTCCGCCTCCTGGAAGACGAACTGCGCAAGAACGCCGCCGCCCCCGTCGCCTTCCGTTCCCGCATCCAAAAACGCTGGAATCAAATCGGCCTCGTTGGCCGCCCCGCTCCGGATTTTGACGGCCATCTCGCTCGCCTCCGCGGTAAGCCCGTCGTTCTCTTCCTCTGGGCCGAATGGTGTGGCGATTGCAAAGCCCAGGCCCCGGCCTTCCTCAGCGTCGTCAATAAATACTCGCCGCAAGGCGTCCAGTTCCTCGCCCCCACCCGCTACTACGAATCCAAGGACACCGCCGCCGAACAGAAGCGCATAGACGAGCAGTGGCGCACCACCTACAAGGCCGTCTCCATCGCCGGCGTTCCCGTCAGCGAAGCCGCCATGCTCCAATACGGCGTCTCCGCCACCCCAACCTTCGCCGTCATCGATCGCAAAGGCGTCGTCCGCTTCTACTCCCCCACAAGGCTCACCGAACAGCGCCTGGCCGCGGAGATTGAAAAAGTGCTCCGCTAAGCCCCTCCGTTTACTCCGGCGCCCCGCGTTCCTATAATGAGCGGCGTGAACACCCGTTTCGTTGTTGCCTTGCTCTTGACGGCGGCCCTGCTGCCCGGCGCGGTGGCGCAGACGGAGGTAGAACAGCGCCTGCGCAAATTGCCGCCCGCCCATCCGCGCCTGTTCCTGTCCCAGGCCGGCGAACGCGATCTCATCCGAAGCATGGCGGCCGATCCTATTCGCAACAAACTGCGCACCGCCCTCCTCCGCCGCGCCGATGCCATCCTCACGGAACCACCCGTCGCCCGCGTCCTCATCGGCCGCAGACTGCTCGATAAATCCCGCCTCTGCCTCAGCCGCGTTCTCCACCTCGGCCTTGCCTGGCGACTCACTGCGGACCGCCGCTACGCCGAACGCGCCCGCGCCGAAATGCTCGCCGCCGCCGGATTCCGCGATTGGAACCCTTCCCACTTCCTCGACGTCGCCGAAATGACCGCCGCCCTCGGCATCGGCTACGACTGGTTCTATGCCTTCCTCGACGACAACGCCCGCCTGGACATCCGCGAAGCCATCATCGCCAAAGGCCTACGCCCCAGCCTCACCACCGATCATTGGTCCCGCGCCACCCACAACTGGAATCAGGTCTGCAACGGCGGACTCACCATCGGCGCCCTCGCCATCGCCGAAACCGAACCCGCCCTCGCCGCCCGCATCGTCGCCCGCGCCGTCAACACCGTCCCGCTCGCCATGCACGAATACGCCCCCGACGGCGCCTATCCCGAAGGCCCTTCCTACTGGGGCTACGGCACCACCTATAACGTCATGCTAATCGCCGCCCTGCAATCCGCCCTCGGCGACGATTACGGCCTCACAAAACAGCCCGGCTTCCTCGCCACCGCCGGCTACTGGCTCCACGTCTTCGGCCCCACCGGCCTGCCCTTCGCCTATTCCGACGCGGGCACTCGCGCCCCAGGCCTCTCCGCCGCCGCCTTCTGGTTCGCTGCTATTCGCAAGGAGCCCTACCTGCTCTGGAATGAGTGGCGCAAACTCGACAATCTCCCGCTCGACGCCCTCCGTGGCGACCGTGCCGACCCCTTCCTCCCTCTCTGGCTCGCCCCCGGCATGCGCCGTCCGCCCCCGCCGCCCGCCCTTTCCTGGACCGGCCACGGCACAACACCGGTCGCCTTCCATCGCACCGGTTGGGACGAAAACGCCCTCTATTTCGCCATCAAGGGCGGCTCCCCCGGCACCAACCACGCCCACATGGACGTCGGTTCCTTCGTCGTCGATGCCGATGGCACGCGCTGGGCCGATGACCTCGGCATGCAGGAATACGAGTCCCTCGAATCCAAAGGCGTCAACCTCTGGGGCAAAGGCCAGGACGGGCCCCGCTGGAACGTCTTCCGCCTCGGCGCCTCAGCCCACTCCGTCCTCATGGTCGATGGCGCGCAGCAGCGTGTCGATGGCGCCGCCCCCATCACCGCCAGCAAACCCGGCCTCACCGTCGTCGATCTCGGCGCCACCTATCGCGGCCTCCTCCAATCAGCCCGCCGCGGCATGGAACTCCGGCCTGATCGCACCGTGCTCATCCAGGACGAATTCACCGCCCTTCAATCCAAAGCCGCCGACGTCCGCTGGGCCATGTTGACTCGCGCCGATGTCCGCATCGATGGTCCCGGCCGCGCCACCCTCACTCGCGATGGCCGCACGCTCGAATTCCAAGTCATCGAACCGCTCGGCGCCACCCTCCGGCTTTTTTCCACGGATCCGCCTTCCCCCACTGACGCGCCGAATCCCGGCACCCGCCTCCTCGGCTTCAACGTCGAAACACCCGGCGGCGCCGCTTCCCGCGTCATCGTGCAACTGATTCCGCAATCGGCGCGCGCCGCGAAAGTCGAGCCGCGCCCCCTCGCCAGTTGGTGACGCTACTTCCGGCGCGCCCGCAGCGGCCCGCTCGTTCGCGTCTGGTCCCACCACGGCTCCCCTTGCGGCTGATAGTCGCCCAGTTTGTCCCAGCTCTCCCGCGTCCGCCCGTTCGTATCGTAGATCACGTACCCGTCCCGTATTGTCAACTCGTTCGACAGCCGCTGCCCGCCCGCAAGGCCCGCGCCCCACGAGTCCACAAACCCATACGCCCCCTGCTCCAGCCGCAGCACCGCGATATCGGCCGTCGCGCCCACCGAAAGATGCCCCAGTTCCTCCCGCCGGATCGCCCGTGCCGCGTTCCACGTCGAGCGATACACAACATCGTCAAGCCGCAGCCCCATATTCAGAAACTTCGACATCACGTTCAGCATGTCCTTCATCCCCGCGTTCAGGCTGCCCGAATGCACGTCCGTGGAAATCGTGTCCGGCGGAAATCCCTGTTTCACCGCCCGCGCCGCCTGCTTGAATTCGAACGCCGCGCCGCCATGCCCAACATCGAACAGCACCCCGCGCTTCCGCGCCTCGGCCAGGTACGGCAGCAGCCGCCCCTCTTTGTCGAAATACGGCACCGGCGCATAAAATGCGTGCGTATAAATGTCGCCCGGCCGCAGCTTCTTCAACACCAGGTCCTGAAACGGCCGCTCTATCCGGAACGCCCCGAAATCGATCATCACCGGAATCCCCGCCAGCCGTCCCGCCTCCACGCCCCGCTCCACCGGCGTCCAGTCCGGCCCCGTGTAGTGCGCCACTTTTATGCCCACCACAACGTCTTTGTTCGCCGTCGCCAGCGCCGCCGCGGCCTTCGCGTCCATGTCGTCCACGTTCTGCTCCTGCGCGTCACCCGGCATGCCCGGCCCGCCGATGTTCAAAAACACCAGTACCCGCGTCCGTGCCTTGTCCACGATCGTCCGCCGAAACGCGCCGAACGTATGCCGGCCCGATGATCCCGCATCCACCAGCGTCGTCACCCCAACCCGCTGCGCAAAGCTGTCGGGATGTATGCTCGAATCGCCCCCGGCCAGCCCCTTCCCCTCCGTCCCGCTGAACACATGCGCGTGGATGTCAATCAGGCCCGGAACAACATACAGGCCGTTCACCTGCACCGTCTTCCGCGCCTCGCTCGCCGCAATCGATGCCGCCACCGCCGCAATCCGGCCGTCTTTAATCGCCACGTCCCGCGCCGCGCTGATCCCGTTCTTCGGATCAATCACGTGCCCGCCCTTCAACAGCAAATCGTAGGCCGGCTGCGCCCACAGCCCCCCGCACAGAAATAGAACAATTAGCATTCGCATATCGGTTCCGTCCATCATACGCCCGTTCCCCTCGCGCCCCGCCCGTCGCATAATGAAGCCATCATGCGATTGTTACTGGCGTTTATGGCCTGCGCCGCCGCGGCCGCCACTCCGGATTGGTCCGCCGCCGATGCCAATGGCCGCCTGGCCGGCGAAGCCCTCTCCCGCAGCCGCCGCGTCATGCACGCCTGGCTCAATCTGGCCGATCCCGTCACCGGCCTCCTCCCCCGCATGGAGAACAATCCCAACTGGGTCGTCCGCGATTCCGCCGCCGATCTCTACCCCTTCATGGTCATCGCCTCCGCCTTCCTCGAACGCCCTGTTTACGACGGTTCCATGCACCACATCCTCCGCCAGGAAATGCTGCTCACCCGCCGCGCCGGCCACTTAAGCGACGATCTCCAACCCGGCGGCAAAGGCTTCGTCCGCCCGGAACTCGTCATGGACGAAGTCATGTTCGGCTCTTCCGAATACATGAAGGACGGCCTCCTCCCCATCACCGAAATCCTCGGCGAAACGCCCTGGTACTTCCGCATGCGCGACATCGCCGATGACATGCTCCGCCTGGCGCCCTATAAATGGCGCGGCGGCCGCCTCCCCGCTCAGACCGCCGAAATCAACGGCAACGCCCTCCAGGTGCTCGCCCGCCTAAGCTGGAAAACCCGCGATCCCCGCTACCTCGATCAATTGATCGCCATCGCCGATTTCTACTTTCTCCATCAACTCCCCGCCACCGGCTATCTCCCCGCCCACGAATGGGACCTCGCCACCGATTCCCCTCGCCGCGGCGTCTTCGTCTTCTCCGATCATGGCAACGAAATCGTCGGCGGCCTCACGGAGGCCGTCATGCTCACCCGCGCCCTTCGCCCCGAAAAGGCCAAACAATGGGAAACACCGCTCAAAAAACTGCTCGATCGCCTGCTCGAAACCGGCCGCAACGCCGATGGCGTCTGGGTTCATTCCGTCGACGTTGCCACCGGCAAAGTCGTCGCCCCCCGCCACGCCCACTGCTGGGGCTACATGTTCAACGCCATCTATACCGGCTACCTCCTCACCGGCGAGCCCCGCTATAAACAGGCTGTCGAACACGCCATGGACGCCGTCGTCAAAAACCCAAACTATCTCTTCGATGAAGCCGGCGCCGGGCGCAAATGGGGCGCCAACGCCTATTCCGACAGTATTGAAGGTGCGCTCGTCCTGCTCAACCGCCTGCCCCACCCGCGCCTGTCCGCCGCCCTCGACGAGGCCATGAAGAAGTACTACGCCCGCCAGCGCGATAACGGCATCGTCGAGTATTGGTACGGCGACGGCAACTACATCCGCTCCGCCATGATGTACGCCTTCTACAAATCACAGGGCGCCGCCCTCGCCCCCTACGATGAGCGCGTCCGCCTCGGCGCCGTTCGCGAAGGCGATGCCGTCGCCCTCCTCGTCTCCGCCGGCGCACCCTGGCAAGGCGTCCTCCGTTTCGACGTCGCCCGCCATCGCGAACACTGGAACATGGCCCAAAACTACCCCCGCCTCAACGAGTGGCCGGAATGGTTCACCGTCGAACCCGGCCGTCTGTATGAGGTCACCGTCAATGGCGCCGAACCTCAGCGCATGTTCGGGTTCGAATTGCGAAAGGGTTTGCCGCTATCGGTCCCCGGCGGCAGGCAGGCGCGCGTGGAGATCCGTTAGCCCCGCCCTCCATGCTCTAATAGCTGCTAATGAAGTGTACGCTTCGGGTCTTGGCATTCGTCACCGCCACACTGCACGCGCAGTCGCTCCCTCCCGGCCAACTCATCCCCGACGTCGCCACCACCGCCGATCCCGAACAGCGCTACGCCCTCTATCTCCCCGCCAAATACAACGCCCGCCGCGCCTGGCCCCTCATCCTCGCCTTCGACCCCGGCGCCCGCGGCATCCGCGCCGTCGAACAATACCAGGTCGCCGCCGAAACCTTCGGCTACATCATCGCCGCCTCCAACGTCTCCCGCAACGGCTCCTGGCCCGTCAGCATCGCCGCCGCCCGCGCCATGGCCGTCGATGTCACCACTCGCTTCTCCATCGATGAAAAACGCGTCTACACCGCCGGCATGTCCGGCGGCGCCCGCGTCGCCATGGGCGTCGCGCTCTCCTCCAACGGCCTCGTCGCCGGCGTCATCGCCTCCTCCGCCGGCTTCCCGGATTCCAACCCCGCCAAAACCGCTCCCTTCGCTGTCTTCGGCACCGCCGGCACGGAGGATTTTAACTGGCTCGAAATGCGGTCTCTCGACAAGACACTCACTACCCCTCACCGCGTGGTCTTCTTCGAAGGCGGCCACGTCTGGCTCTCCAGTGAACTTGCCGTCGAAGCAGTGGAATGGATGGACCTGCAGGCCATGCTCTCCGGCCGCATGACCCGCGATGAGGACCGCGTCAAACGCCTCTGCCAAGCCCGCCCATCCGATTGTGGCCAGCCCGAAAAGGTGGACAAGGACGCCAAAAAGAAACTCGACGCCGAAGAGTATCAGGAGCGTCGCGCCCTCGGCGATATCCTCGATCGCGAACGCGAACTCAACAATCCCGAAACCCGCGCCCAGGCCTTCGCTCAGCTCCGCGAAACCTGGAGTCGCCTCATGGCCGATGCCCAGGGCCCTGAAAACACCGCCGCCCGCCGCTCCGCCCGCCGCCTCACCCGCGGCCTCCTTACGGGCATCCAGACCCGCACCAAAGACGCCGAATACCAGAAGCTCCTTTCCGCCTACCGCACCCCGCGCCAGGGCGAGCGCTGATGCCCGCCGCCCCTCGCTTCGGCCTCATCTTCGGCAGCCTCGTCTTCGTCCGCGCCCTCCTCGATCGTGGCCAGCCCAATATCGCCGTTCTCATCGTCATGTTTCTCTTCTTCGCAAGCGTCGCCGCCGTTGCCTATCTCGGCGCGTCCACGCTCCTCCGCCGCCGCCCCCTCCTCACCGCCGCCTGCACCGCCCTCGCCCTCTTGTTGCTTGTCACCCTTCCCGGCCTCTTCTCCGCCCCGTTGTCCACACTCATCACCACCCGCATCGCCATCCGCGTCTTCGTCGCCTGGCTCTACGTCTGCGCCGCCTTCGCCGGAGTCGCTAGGATAGGGAAAATGAAGCTCGCCCTTCTCTTCCTTGCCCCCTTCGCCCTCCACGCCCAACTGGTTGACGACTACGCTCCGCCCCGCGCCGCCTGCTGCCTCCAGTTCTCCGCCCAGGCCCTTGCCGACCAATTGCAGGATTGGAACCAGCTCGGCCGCTACCACGCCGCCAATGCCAAGCTCTCCCCAGAACCAGGCCGCGTCGTCTTTTTCGGCGACTCCATCACCGACGGCTGGAAGCTCCCGCAGTCGTTCCCCAACAAGCCCTACGTCAACCGCGGCATCGGCGGCCAAACCACTCCGCAAATGCTCGTCCGCCTCTTCCCTGACGTTATCAACCTCAAGCCCGCCGCGATGATCTTACTGGCCGGCACCAACGACATTGCCCGCAACACCGGCCCGGCCACCCAAACCCAAATCGCCCAGAACTTCCAGGCCATCACCGAACTCGCCCAACTCCACGGCATCAAAGTCATCCTCTGTTCCGTGCTCCCTGTCAGCGACTATACAGCCCGCCCCAAAACACCGCAGCGCCCGCCCGCCGACATCATCAAGCTCAACGCATGGCTAAAGGAGTACGCCGCCAAGTCCGGAGCCATCTACGCGGACTACTTCTCCGCCTTCGTCGACGAGAAGGGTTTCCTAAAAGACGGCTACTCCGGCGACGGCCTCCACCCGAATGCCAAAGGGTACGAACTCATGGCCCCCATCGCCGAAGCCGCCATCCAGAAGGCCCTCGGCCGTTAGCGGCGCGACTCAGTCAATCTTGAAGAGGCTCTTTGCGAGTCCCTTTTGATTGCTTCTTCACGATCCTGCCAGCTCATCAGTAACGCAGCCACAAGCCGCGCGCCGGAAAATCCCACATGCAACACAAAGCCCCACCGAGACTTGCTGATCTGTGACTCTCTTCCACACGCCGCGTGCCGGGAAACCCCACATGCAACCAAATCCCCGACGGGACACGTTTTAACGTGTCCCAAAACGCGCGGCCTCCCCACCCCCACAACGGGTTACGCCCCGGCTGATCCGTGACTCCGCCGCCAGGCCCCCAGCACCCCACACGAAGCCCGACTCCGGGGACATCGCCTTGGCGTGTCCCCCCTTTACCGTGCTTCTCAGCAACCCCGTACAACACGGCGGGTTACAGCTTGTGCAATCCGGCGCCGCCGGTGGCCGGGCTGATCGGTAACCCCAGCCACATGCCGCGTGCCGAGGAACCTCACACGGGATACCACTCCCCACCCCCGCAACGGGTTACGTCCCGGCTGATCCGTGACTCCGCCGCCCCGCCCCCAGCACCCCACACGAAGCACGACGCCGGGGACATCGCCTTGGCGTGTCCCCCCTCAGCAACCCCGTACAACACGGCGGGTTACAGCGTGTAATCCGGCGCCGCCGGTGCCCCGGCTGATCTGTAACCCCAACAACAACCGCGCGCCGGAAAATCCCACTTGCAACACAAAACCCCGCCGGGACTTCCCAAGACGCGCGGCATCCCCAACCCCACAATAGTTACGCCCGTGTTCTATTTGCCCCCAGACCTAAGCGTGTCACCCTTCCCGCACCGGTCCGCAACCCTGCCGTCGAGAACAGCCAGCGCCACACACGCATCCGATCACCGGGCGGCTCTCCGGTCCAGCCCGTCGAATCGATCAGAGAAACTCCTATTCGTCCGCTATCAGCGGCCGATGGCGGAGGATTTGCGAGACAGTGGCGACAGAGAGTACCCTGCAGTCTCCACGCACGCCTGGTCGCGAGAGCCCGCTAAGAGGGTGTCAGCTTAAACACCCTCGTAACCGCGATGATCGCCGAAGGCTTGGGCCAGCGCCCCCCTACGCCTCCACCTTCCCCGCCACAATCAACGACAGCCCCAGCCCGCCCATCTTACGCATCAGCACCCAATCCGTCTCGCCCACTTTCTCCAGCGAGCCCTCTTTAAAATACTTCGGGTCTTCCTTCCATATGCTGAACACCGCCGGATGCGGCGTATTCGAAACCTTTTTGCTCTGCTCCACCAGCTCTTTGAATACCGGCGTCGCCGCCCCGTCCGTATCGGTCGCCGCCGGGCTCAGCAGCAGGAAATCCCGCTGCGGCGCCGCGCCCTGGTGGTCGCCATTCTCCGGATAGTAGCTGTACCGCATCGTGTATAGCCCCGGCTTGAACGTCTGCCCCCGCCGGTCGGAATATGTCTGCTCCACCTTGATCACCGCCAGCAGCGACCCATGCGGCACACCCGGCAGCGTCAGGTTCGCTTCCGTCGTCGGCTTCGGCGCCGGCAGTTCCGCCCGGTACCAGATCTCGCTCAGCGGCTTGCCGTCTTTCGATATCTTCACGCCCTGCTTTTCCAACAGGCTTTTGATACTATCGCTAAGCTCCGCCGGCGGCGCTGCTCCGGCCTCCGCCTTGTACTCCTCTCCGGCCAGCGCGGCGGCCGCTAACAGAATGCTGAGATAAAACTTACGCATCGGTTGAGATCCCTTTCGATACAATTCCAGACGGACGTGTATGCAGACAATACTCGTAATAGATGATGACGACAGCCTCCGCGACACAATTGGTTTGATGTTGGAGCAGGAGGGGTACCGGGTCCACTTGGCCGCGGATGGAAGAGAGGGCTACGAACGTAGTCTCACCCTGCGCCCGGACCTTATCCTCGTGGATTTACGGCTGCCCGGCATGAGTGGCGTTGAGATCTGCCGGCAACTGCGGGCCGACAAGGTGCAGACTCCTATTATTGTACTCAGCGCCGTCGGTGACGAAATCGACAAAGTACTCCTGTTGGAGATTGGCGCCGACGATTACGTTACAAAACCTTTTGGCCGCCGCGAACTCATGGCCCGCATGAGGGCCGTCCTCCGCCGCGCCACCACCGAAGCCCACCGCGTCCTCCACTTTGGCGATACCGAAGTCGATATCGAACGCCGCGTCGTCGTCCGAAAAGGAGAGGAAGTTAAACTCACCCCCGCCGAATACAACCTCCTCGTCTTTTTCCTCCAAAATACCGACCGTCCCCTCACCCGGGACGTCATCCTGAACTCCGTCTGGGGATACAATTCCTTTCCAAACACTCGAACTGTTGACGCTCACATTGTAAAGTTGAGACAGAAGTTCGAAATTGACGCGGCGGTTCCCCGGCACTTCCTCACGGTCCACGGCGTCGGTTATCGCTTCCTTCCTTAACGTGTTCCAAAACAAAAGGGGCGGCATGGCCCGAACCATACTGATTGTTGAAGATGATAGAGCGCTTGCGGGCACGCTGGAGATTGGTCTGCTCGCTTTCGACGATGTCGACACCGTCACCGTTTTCGATGGCCGCGAGGCCATGCAGTACCTCGAAACGCACACCCCCGCACCAGCCCTGGTAATGACGGATTTGGATCTCCCCCGCGTCGATGGCTACCAGTTGATCGCCTGGATGCGCTCCCAGCCCGAATTGCGGCACGTCCCCGTTGTCGCCATGTCGGCCCGCCACGATGGCGCCGAAGCCCTGAAGGCCGGTGCGAACCAATTCCTTGCCAAACCCTTCGCCCTGGCTGCCGTTCGGGCGCGGGTGAAGGAGCTTTTGCATGCGTAATTGGATCTTGCTCTTCGCCGCCCTGCCCATCGCCGCGCAGGATATGGCCGCCATCCTCGCCCGCCTCGAAAAACTCGAAGCTGAAAACCGCGATCTGAAGCAGGAAGTCAAACAGCTCCGCGATCTCGTCGAAGGCAAACCCAGTGTCCCGGAACGACTCGAAATCGCCGAACGCCGCGTCGAAGAACAGGCCTCCACCAAAGTCGAAGCCGCCAGCAAGTTCCCCATCACTCTCACCGGCATGGCCCTCTTCCAGGCCTTCTATAACACCAAAGGCGCAAACGGGCTCGATGTGCCCACCCAGGCCGCCGCCACCCCCGGCCGTGCCGCCGCCGGCGCCTCCGTTCGCCAATCCGTCATCGGCCTCCGCTACGACGGCCCCACCGCCTTCCTCGGCGGCAAAATCTCCGGCTCCATGTTCATGGATTTCTGGGACGGCAACACAGAAGGCGCCGCCCCGCCCTTCCGCGTCCGCACCGCCGATTTCACCATCGATTGGAAATCCCGCTCCGTCTCCGCCGGCCTCATGCGCCCGCTCATCTCCCCGCATGACCCCTCCTCCATGGCCTACATCGGCATCTCCCCCCTCACCAGTTCCGGCAACCTTTGGCGCTGGCAGCCCCAGGTTCGTTTTGAACAGCGCGCCGGGCTCTTCAAAGCCCAGGCAGCTCTCATGCAAACCGCCGAAGATTCCACCGGCGCCCCCGCCAATCTCCTCAATAACCGCCGCCGCCCCGGCCTCGAACTCCGCGGCGTCGCCGCCAAAAGCTTCAGTAACGATCGCAGCGTCGAAATCGGCGTCGGCGGCCACTTCTCGGAATCCCGCGTCGGCGCGCAGAAGTTGCCCTCCCGCATCCTCTCCCTCGATTGGCTCACCACCCCCGTCTCTCGCGTCACCCTCAGCGGCCTTTTCTTCAAAGGCGAAAACGTCCACCATCTCGGCGCTCTCCGCCAAAGCTTTCGCGTCGCCGCCAATGGCTTCGTCACCAACGTCCACTCCACCGGCGGCTGGGCGCAACTCTCCCTCGCCGCCACCAGCCGCCTTACGTTCAATACCTTCGCCGGCATCCATGACGATCGCGATAGCGACCTGAACCGCGGCCAGAACGGACGCAATCGCAATGGCGGCGCCAATGTCATGTACCGCATGGCCCCCAATGTCGTCCTTACTTTTGAGGGCATCCAGATCCGCAGCCACTTCGTGGGCGTCGCCAATCGCCGAATGAACCGATATGACCTTTCGATTGCTTACCTGTTTTAGCCTCCTGGCAGCCGCCCTCCCCGGCGCCGCCGTCCAGGGCAAAGTGGAGTTGACCGACGCAAAAAAGAAAGGTTCCGCCGAAGGCGTCGTCATCTGGCTCGTCCCCGCCGGCGCCCCCCGCCCCCCGGCGCCCGGCAAGTTCACCCTCGATCAGCGCAATAAGAGGTTCATCCCCCATATCCTCACCATCCCCGTCGGCTCCCAGGTCGACTTCCCCAACAACGACCCCATCTTCCACAACGCCTTTTCCAACTTCGCCGGCCAGCCCTTCGATACCGGCCTCTACGCCCCGGGCACGTCACAAAAGATAATTTTTCGCCGCGAAGGCGTGGTTCGTGTATTTTGTAACATCCACGCCCACATGAGCGCGGTTATCGTAGTGGTGCCGAGCCCTTTCTATGCCACCTCGAAAGCCAACGGGACCTTCCGCCTGGAAAACGTCCCCGATGGCGAATACACCATGCGTATCTTCCATGAACGGGCCACCGAATCAACCCTCGCCGCCCTGGACCGCAAAATCACCGTCTCCGGTGACGCCGACCTCGGCGCCATCAGGATTTCCGAGACCGGGTATCTGGAACTCGGGCACAAAAACAAACATGGAAAAGACTATCCGGCCGTGCCCGCGGAAAGCGGCCCCTACCCGGGAAAGAAGTAACTAGGCAATGCCGTTGCGGTGGAAAATCTGGCTGTCGGTGTTCGGCATCGTCACCGGCCTGTTCGGCGTCGCCGGTTGGATGCTCCAGCGCCACGCCGTCGAAAGCGCAACCCTTAGCCTGGAAGAGGAGGTCACCGCCGGCTTCCAGGCCTATGAAAGCGTACTGAAGGCCCGCCAGGAGATGATCGGCTCCGCCGCCCTCTTGCTCTCCAGCCTGCCCAACGTTCGCGCCGCTTTCGGCACCGGAGACCCTGCCACCATTCGCGACTCGGCCACCGAACTCGGCGCCTACTTGAGTCCCTCCCTCAAAGAGTCCGCCTTCCTCGTCGTCGCCGACCCACGCGGCGCCACCATCGCCACGCTCTCCGGCGCACCCCAGCTAACCCGCTGGCCGGTCGAAGCCGCCGTCGTTCCTTCCGCTCCCCGCCAGGTCTCCGGCTACCACGTGCAGGAGGGCCGGCTCTTCCGCCTCGTCCTCACCCCCGTCTTTGTCGATAGCGTCCGCGGTCCTGCCATTATCTCCGTCCTCGTCGCCGGCTATCCCGTTACCGATGCCACCGCCATGTCTCTCAAACAGTCCACCGGTGGCAGTGACTTCCTCTTCGCCGGCCCCTCCGGCCGCTTCGCGTCCACTCTTGCCTCCGTCTCTCCGGACGATGCCCGCATCGAACGCCACCTCCTCGGGCTCGACGGCGCCCCGGTTGGCAAGCTCACCATCGTCCGCGCCTTCGGCGCCGCCGGCCAGCGCCTCGCCAGCCTCCGTCGCGACCTGCTTCTCATCTGGGCCGCCGCCCTCGCCCTCAGCGTCCTCCTCGGCTACATCTTCGCCAACCGCATCGTCCGCCCCATTTCCGAACTCGACCGCGCCGCCTCCGAGCTCTCCAAACAACACCTCTCCCACCGCATCCCCGCCGCCGTGGCCGACAAGAAAGACGAGTTCGGCCGCCTCGCCGTGACATTCAACCAAATGGCCGGTTCGCTCGAAGAGGCCCAGCGCGACCTCATCCGCCACGAGCGTATTTCCACCGTCGGCCGCCTGGCCTCCAGCATCGTCCACGACCTCCGCAACCCCCTCGCCGCCATCTATTCCGGCGCCGAAATGATGGTGGATAGCGAGCTTCCTCCGGCCCACAACAAGCGTCTCGCGGTGAACATCTATAACGCCTCCCGCCGCATCCTGGAGATGTTGCAGGAACTGCTCGACGCCTCCAAGGGCAAGCATGGCGAACGCGAAAGCTGCAATCTATTGGAACTGGTGCAGACCGCCGTCCTCAGCCAGGAGACGGCGGCCGCGCATATCCAATTCGCCGTCGAAGTGCCGGAGGAGTTGGAGGCCAACGTGGAACGAACCCGGATGGAGCGGGTGTTCGTGAATCTCATCGCCAACGCGGTGGAGGTCATGCCCAACGGCGGTACGGTCGCCATCCGCGGTGTCCGTGAAAACGGCCACATGCACATCACCGTGGCCGACCAGGGCCCGGGGATCGCCAAGGAGATCCGTGACCAGTTATTCCAGCCATTCACAAGCTTTGGCAAGCGCAACGGCTTGGGCTTGGGCCTCGCCCTGAGCCGCGAAACAATCCTGGACCACGGCGGCGAAATCTGGGCCACCCAGGCCGCGCCCAAAGGCGCCGTTTTCCACGTCAAGCTCCCGGTGGGGTAAATGGCCTCGGGCCACTTGGCGCATCCACACCCGTATCCGGATCGCCACCGCGGCGGTGGAACGGGCGTGTCCCGAAGTCATCGCGGCTCGCTCTTCCCAAACAACCACCGACTAAAGACGGTGGGGTTGGGTTGCGTCTGAAAGTCGCCGCGCGCGGCTTAAGCCGCTTGAGGGGTTCCCGGCTCAAGCCGGCTTAAGGCTCCGTCGGCGCTGTGATCTTGAAGCCCTGATCATCCTCATCCCATTTCTGATTCTCGATGTACTCGCGGATGGTCGTTTCATCGACCGCGCCCGCCGTCCCGCAAAAGTATCCTCGCGCCCACAGATGCTGTCCCCAGTACCGCTTCCTTAGCTCGGGGAACTCGTCCTGCAACCTTCGCGAAGATCGGCCTTTGATGTACTGCGCCGGCTTCGCCGGTGCCAAGTCCGCAGGTACCGACACCAGCATGTCCACGTAATCGGGCGATACCGATCCACGCACAATCACCACATCCCGCGCCTCACAGATCTGCCGCATCAACTCCCTAGTGCGCTCGCGACTCGCCCTTTCAATACCTTGCACCGGTACTTCGTAATCCATACCACGTGATACTTGATGTCGAAGACCGCGTATGCACTTCGTCGATAGTCGACCATGTTCCCGCTTTGCAGCACTGTGGCGAAAAGCGGCCCGCCTGAAAGGCGGGGGGATGAAACTCGGCGCTGCGATACTCAAAGTTGACGACAGGCTCGAACCGTTATCCGGCGCGGATTCTCCCGGCAGACCGTTGCGCGCTCGGGCTCGGGCCTGGGAGGAATGCGCCATACCCCGGCTCGTCCTTACGAAGTCACCGCCGCGTCCACCACAAACACACAAAACTGCTCTTCATCAATCAGCCGCCGCTGATTGGCGATCCGCAGGAGCCCCGTCCCATCCAGGTCGGTCGGAATGCCAAACTCCGTGTTCCCGCGCTCCACCCGGAACATCAGGTAGAACACCGCCAGATGGTCGTTCGGCACGCCAGTGATCTCCATATCCAGCGTCAAGGTGCTGAAGGTCGCGTCCAGTGTTCCCACCGGCATCGCCGCCCGCGTCACCGTGAAGCCATACAGGTCGGTATAGGTGTCAGCCTTGTATCCAGCCCTCTCATCGTGGACCCTGCCCTGCATGAACACGTCGCCGCTGGCAATCAGCCCGGCATGGCCCGCGAATCGAATCACTTGGTCGATCTGGAACGGCCCCGCGTAGTCCGGCCGAACCTGCAGCGCGCTCACCCAAACCACGTCCCGGTCCTGAAACGTGCTCGTCAAAAAGTGAAGGAACACCTTCACTTGCGTGCCCGCCTTCACGCGCGTCCACGGCGGCATCATGTTCCCCGCGGCAAGCGGCGGTGTCGTCCCCGAGGGGCTCGAATGGAACTCCATGGTGGCGTTGAAGTCCGGGCTCGGTCGCGTCACCACCCGGCCCGCCGGCGTGTCTTCATCGAAATAGAGGATGTCCTCATCCGCTTCCGGCGCCGACGGCAGGCTCCCGTCCCGCACCCACTCGCGCATGGTATCGTCAATCGCGCTGCGGTACACCAGCGCCGCCCAACGGTGCTGCAGTCCCCCGCCATGCGCGTCGTTCCACGCCCGCAGAAACGTCTTCCCGGCGGCCAGGCCGGCCACAAAGGCTCGATTGATGCGCGCGCTCGTTGCCGCCGCCGGCGCCGTGTTGCGGTACGAGAGCATCACATGCACCCGGTGCGCCGCCCCTCGCATTCGCTCCGACCACAGAAACTGCTGCGGCCGCCCCGCCAGTTGCCGGCACGCGGAGCAGATCACCACCTTCGTCGATGGATTGTTCCAACCCTTCCCGATGAAGGTCCACCTCAGCCCCGCCGACGGCGAAAACGAACCCAACTTCAGCGGCCGCGACGCCGCGATCAGCACCGAACTCTCCGAAAACATAAAACCCGGAATCCCATGCCCGCTGAACTGCAGAATGGCCGGAAAATCCCCGCCCGCGTTGGCATGTTGCGGCTCGAAGAAGTGGATCGGCGACTCAAACAAACCCACCAGCCACAGCCCATCGCTAAACAGCCTCCCCTCCGCCCCGCACGGCAGGAAACACCGCGGCGAATCCGCCACTCCGAACGCCGTGGCCGGGCTGTCGTCAAGCAGATTCACACAACGAAACCGCCGCGCCAGTTCCCGCGCCAGCGTCTTGCTGTCCACCGGGTCCGTGCCATCCCACATCAAATACTGCAATTGCACCGGCGGCCGCGCCGGGCGGTCAGCCATCTTCGCCTCTCATGTCCGCTGCTCCCCCGCGGGCGCCGTGGCCGGCGCCACCTCCTCGGGCTCTTCAAAGTCGTCCCGTGCCGCCAGGTAGATCGCCGCCAGTTTCTCCCGCGTCGCCGCATCGGCCTCCCCCGTAATCTGCAGCCCCCGGTGCGCTTGAAAACAGCGTAGATTGAACCCCGCCTCCCGCTCCATCGGATATCCCAGATTCTGGAGCCGCCGCCGCAACCCGTCCTCGCCGTCCGCCGCCAGCAGTCGCGTATAAACGGTCATCTCCCGCCAGGCGGCCGCTTCACCATCGGCCCACCGCAACTGGCACAACTCCACCGATGGGTCCAGCGGTTCCGTTACAAACCCTTCGGCGTCGGCCACCCCGCCCGATTCCCTGCCCCCGTAACGCAATGTGTACGGCGCCCCCGGCAGCGTTCGGCCCAGCGAGTCGTGCAGCCGGATCCGCAGCAGCGGCCGCACCCGCTCACACGGGCTCACCGCCGTCAGCCGGTCGTAAAACCGGCACCCGAACGTGTCTTTGGTCTCGGCGTATTCGCGTCGCGCCGCCTGCGGTCCGCGGCGCTCCGCCGCGTTGGACCAGAAGCGCTTCTTGCATCCCGCCACCCCTTCGCTAACCCTTGGGCACGGCCACTTCGCCGCCGCAATCTCACTGCCCGGCCGGAACAACAGCACCACCACACGGCGGTTCACCCCGTTCTCCTCGTCCCGTTTCTCTGCCTTCCCGGCCTTCTTGAATTCGGCGTCCTCCTCGGCGGAAAACACCCGCACCGGGTTGAACTCGCTGCACCCCTGCACCGCCCCTTTCCCGCCCTCGTCCGCCCCTTTTCCCAGAAACTCGCCCTTGCCTAGCCGCGCCGGAAACAAATAGGCCGCATAGCACCCAAACAGGCGCTCCCGCGTCGCCGGCCCGGCCTGCCCGTCGGCGGAAAGGCCATTGCCGGCCTGAAAGCTCCGCGTATCTTCGTACCCGAGCGCTCCCAGCATCGTCCGGACGCACTCGCCGCCCCAGCCCTCGCTCTCCCCGGCGGTCTTGTACAGTCGCTCCAAGCGGCCCGTGTCTCCGGTCAAAACGGCGTAAACCGCCTCCGCCCGGCGCCCGCTGAGAGTCTTGTTGTACCCCTCGTCGTCCACCGGATCGGCGTGCCCAAACACCGATAACGGCGCGCCCGGATGCGCACGCCGCAGTTCCTCCAGCGCCATAAACTCGCTCTTCGACGCCGGCAGCGGGAAGGACGCCCCAAACCCAAACCGCACGTCGTTCAGCTTCCAGCAAGCCACCGGGATCAACTCCATCCGGAGCACGTTCTTCTCCTTGCCGGTCGCTGTGGAGACGAACACCGGGAACGGTTCGGACGCCGGATGGTCCTCCGCGAACCCGCCAATCATGTCGGTATCGGGCATCGCGCCACGTCCTCCTCGTCGAATGGTGCCGCCAAATGCTAAAGCGTTTCACGCTCCGCCCGGCCCCAGTTCGTCGATCTCCCGCTGCAACTCCGCCGCCTCCCGCCGCCGCAGGACCATTGCCAGTACTACCCACACCGCCAGCAGCGTCAGAAAGGGAGCCATGTTCCGCCAACGGGCCAACCCGCCGTGCGCCTGCCCTAGTGCCACCACCGCCAGCGTGCCGCACGATAGCAGCAACGGCCCCTGCCACAGCCAGGCTTGCCGCAGCAGATCCCGCCGCCCCGCCAGCACGGCCCGGTAATGCGCCAGGCCGGTCACCGCCATCTCGCCCGCCGCCGGCCGCCAGATCTCCCGTCGAAACCGGTACAGCGCCGCGGCACTCCATACCAGCGCCACCCAAGGCACGTAGCCGAACCGCCACGCCACCACCGCCGCGAAGAACAGCGCCGCGACAATGCAGATTAGTATCTCGCGGCGCGCCGCCGCCTCCACCCCGCGCACGCGGCGGGCAATCAGTCGTTCCAGATGTATCGCGGTCTCGCTCATCGGTTGGTTCCTCCAGAGTTCAGCGGGGTCTTCAGGCACGGTTTTCCTCCCGTAGCAGCCGGCGGGACAGGATGGTCTTGATCCGGTGGACCTTCATCGCCACGTTCGCCGCCGACAGGCCGGTGATCTCGGCGATCGTCGCATTGTCCAGCTCTTCGAGGTACGAAAGCATGATCTGCCTGTCCAGCGGCTTTAGCGCATGAATTAGCCCCGAAAGCCGCGCCAGCGCGCGCTCCCGGTCGATGTCGGGCTCCCATCCCGGCAGGCCCGGCGACTGCTCCAGTTCCTCCAGGCTCACGAACAGCAGCCGTTTGCGCCGCTCTCGATGCAGGTGAGAGACCGCGGCGTTGTGGGCCACGCGGAACGTCCAGGTCTTTAGCGAACAGCGGCCATCAAAGCCCGCCAGGCTCTTCCACAGTTGCAGGTGGATCTCCTGCCGCAGGTCGTGCCGCTTGTCGGGGTCGGCCTCATACCCGGCGGCCAGCCGGTCAAGTGCCCGGCCATATTCCGCCACCGCCGTGTTGTAGAGGTTCTGGCTCGTCTGCCCCACACCGTGTATAGTCGCCGCAGCCGCAAGGTTATAACAGAGAGATGACGCGGCGGACTCTTTTGGCGGCGATCGCGGGCGCGGCGGCGTTTGGCGAGTCGCCGCTATTGATCCCGGTGCGGCGAATCTGGGACGCGCGGGCCCAACTCACCGAGGCGCAAAAAAGCCGCTTCGCCGGCGTCATCTGGCCGGAGGCCGTGCGCGACTTTGGCCGTGCCGGTCTCGTGCTCTCTTCTGTTGAATCACCCGGCGAAGTCGGCCGCGCTCCCAGCGGACGGCCCGTATTCAAAGGCCTCGAACATGGCTGGATCAATCTGGTCATCACCGATTACGTCCCCCTGCAATGGGACCAGGCGCGCGGCCTGGCCGGGCTCACCACCCAGTACGATGGCTATCACGTATGCATCATCGCGCTCCAGCACGCCCACGGCCACCAGGCGCCGCTGTTCTCCACCAACACCTGTGTCCATGAACTGCTGCACGTGCTGCTCCACGACATCTTTGAGCCGCGCCCGCCCGGCGCGGCCGGCAGCGGGCGCGAATGGCGCATCGACTGGCACGCCACACGGCTCTGGCTCCTTGGGGACAACGGCGAGATCCGCCGTTCCGCCCAGGCGTATCTCCGCCGCCGCTAGGCCCGCTTCTTCTTTTTCTTCTTTTGGCCGCCCCGCTGTTGCGGGGTCCACTTGGCCGGAATGTTGTCCTTGTTCCATGCCTCCCAGGCGGCGGCCAATGACTCGACGCGAGCCTTGTCGCCGGAGGAGAGGTCGCTGGCTTCCCCGATGTCGGTCTTGAGGTTATAGAGCGCCGGTTCGGCGCCCATTGACATCAGCTTCCAGTCGCCCGAGCGGATGGCCCATTGCTGCCCAAAGCGCCAGCAAAGCTGGGCGTGCGGCAAGCTCTTGTCCTTGCCGGTCAGGTACGGCAACAGGTTGACGCCGTCGCACTTCCAATCCGCGGCTGGTGCCGCGCCAGCCGCGGCTACAAAGGTCGGCAATAGGTCCAGCGCGATCACCGGATTCGAATACGCCTTGCCTTTGGGGATCTTCCCCGGCCACTGCATCAGGAACGGCACGCGGATGCCACCCTCGTACACCTGCGCCTTGAAGCCGCGCAGCGGCGTGTTACGCGAAGTGTTGCCGGCCGTCGGGCCGCCATTGTCGGAGTGGAACACCAGCAGGGTCCGGTTGGTCAGCTTGTGCTTCTCCAGCGTCTTCAGAATCAGGCCGACGCCATCGTCCATGGCCGACAGCATGGCGGCAAAGGTCTTGCGGCGAGGGTCGGCGATCTTACCCTCAAAACGGTCAAGGTACTTTTTCAACGCCTCCAAGGGCGTGTGGACGGCATTGAAGGGCAGGTAGACGAAGAACGGCTCGGCCTTATTGCGCTCAATGAATCCGGCCGCTTCGGCGGCGAAGTGGTCGGTGGTGTAGTCGATCTTGGGCACCTGCGCCGTGCCGCGGAACACAGGGTTGGCCGGGTCGGCCTCGGCGTCCAGGTAGCTGTGCGCGCCGCCCAGGAAGCCGTAGAACTCGTCGAAACCCCGTTGCTGAGGATGAAAGGCCGGCTTGTAGCCCAAGTGCCACTTGCCGAACATCCCGGTCTTGTAGCCCAGGTCCTTCAACCGCTTCGGCATGGCCGTTTCGGTGAGAGGCAGGCCGAACTCGGCCACCGCCTGTTCCGCGGGACCGGGGTTGAACTCATGGCCGAAGCGCGTCTGGTAGCGTCCGGTCATCAGGCCAGCGCGGGTGGGGCTGCAGTAGGGGCAACTGACGTACCCATCGGTGAAACGGACGCCATTGCGGGCAATCGAATCAAGGTGCGGCGTAGGCACGTCCTGGCAGCCATAGGAGCCGAGGTCGGCATAGCCCAGGTCGTCGCCGACGATGAGGACAATGTTAGGCTTGGCTTCAGCGGCCATTGCGGCTGGCGCGGCGGCGAGCACGGACAAAAACTGGCGGCGGTTCATCGGTTACTTCCTCCCTCTGGCCTTGGTGGCGGCGCGGAGCCGGGCGAGCAGCTCGGCCTTCTGTTTGGCATGTCTCTCGCTCTTGGCCAGGTTCTTGAGCTCGTTGGGGTCGGTCTGGTAGTCGTAGAGCTCCTCGCCCTCCTGGCCCCCATTCCATTCGGTGTACCGGTAGCGTTCGGTGCGAATGGAGTAGCCCATTACCTTCGGGCCGCGTGCCACCTGGCTGATGGCGGGGCGGTCCCATTTGGCGCCGGGGTTATTGAGCAGCGGGCGGAGGCTGGCGCCGTGGAGGTTGGCGGGCACGTCCTTGAGGCCGCAAAGGTCGGCGAGGGTGGGGTAGAGGTCCAGCAGTTCCACGGGGCGCGGGCTGCCCTTGCCCTTGGCCTTTGTGCCCGGCGCGGCGATGATGAGGGGCATACGCGTGGCAGCTTCAAAGAGGGTCTGCTTCATCCACTGGCCGTGCTCGCCCGTGCCGTAGCCATGGTCGGACCAGAAGACGACGATGGTGTTCTCCGCCAGGCCCAGGCGCTCCAGGGCGTCGAGGAGCTTGCCCACGTTGGCATCCACGAAGGAGATAGAGGCGTAGTAGGCCTGCAGCACTTCCTGCGTCTGCCGGCGGGTCATGTTCCAATTGGGCGGATTGGTGAAATAGGCCCAGGGCGGGGCGATCTTGGTCTCGTCCGGCGCAAGCGGAATGGGCTCCAGCTTCTCCGGCTGGTAGAGGTCGAAGTACTTCTTGGGGGCGATATAGGGGCAATGCGGGCGGTAGAAGCCCGCGGCAAGGAAGAAGGGGCCGTCCTTGTGCTGCTCCATCAGCTTGATGATCTCGGCCGCCACCATGCCATCGGTGTGCTGCTCATCAGGGGCGGGACTCGCGTAGAAGGCAAGCGCGGAACCAAGGCCTTTGCGCGCCGGCGTATGGTTGGTGAGGAGAGGCTCCTCCGCCTTGTCGATTCCCTTGGGGTTGACCTTGTGGGACCAGGACGGCGCATCGTCCAGGCCATCGGTGCCAATGTCGCCGGGGTTGCCGTAGTGGTAGATCTTCCCGACGCGGGCGGCATAGTAGCCATTGTTCTTGAAGCACTGGGAGAGGGTGACGGCGTTCGGGATGACCGAGCGGAAGTGCTTCTGCAGGTTGTAGACCGTCGTCGTGTCGGGCCCGAGACCGGTCATGAGCGAAGAGCGGGACGGGCTACAGAGGGCGAACTGGCAGTAGGCGCGATCAAAGCGGACGCCGCGCGCGGCAAGCCGGTCGAGGTGGGGTGTCTTGACAGCCGGGTGGCCGTAGCAGCCGAGGGCGTTGTTCATGTCGTCGGTGGCGATGAACAGCACGTTGGGGCGCCGCGCGCGCTGGGCGACGGCGGCAAGAGAGGAGAGCAGGAAGTGGCGGCGAGTTAGCATACGTCCTTATGGGCCTGGATGAGTTGGTCGCGCATGGCGGCCAGCCGTTTGGGTTCTTTGGCGGCGAGGTTAGTGGTTTCGGCCTTGTCGGCTTTGAGGTTGAATAGCTCGAAGACCTCTAGCGGGCGGACCTTGAAATCGGTCAGATGTTCGGGCTTGAAGCCGGAGACGCTGGCCGACGGCCCGTCCTTGGCCCAGGCGCCGGTGATCTTCCAATCGCCCGAACGGAGCGTGGCGCGAGGGGCGTCTAGGGCATTGAAGTAGTGCCAGTGGAGGGGCTTTTCGCGCTTGACGGCCTTGCCCTGGAAGGAGGGGAGGATGCTGGCGCCATCGAGCGGTTTGGGCGGCAGCGGAGCCCGGGCAATGGCGGCGAAGGTGGGCAGGAAATCCACGCCGCAGATGGGTTCGGCGGAGACGGCGCCGGGCTTGATGTGACCGGGCCAACGGGCGATGGCGGGAACGCGGTAGCCGCCTTCGTAGAGGCTCAGCTTCATGCCGCGCAACGGACTGGCAGAGCCATGGCTGCGCCAGCCGGCCGGATAGCGGAGGAGCGTTTCGGGGCCGTTGTCGGAGGTGAAGATCACGAGAGCGTCGCCGCGGCCGGCGGCTTGCAGGCCGTCGAGGAAGCGGCCGAAGTGGTAGTCGAGTTCGGTGACGTTGCCGTAGTAAAGCGCCTCACCGGCCTTTCTGGCGGCAGGGTAGCGGTCGACAAAGGCCGGGCTGGTGGCGATGGGTTCGTGGGGCGAATGGAAGCACAGGAACAGGTTGATGGGCTTCTGCCTGGGGACGGACTGCATCCACGTGAGGGCTTCGTCGACGATGATCTGGCTAGAGTAGCCCTTCAGGGGTCCAACCTTCTGACCGTTGCGGATGAAGTTGACCGGGTTCTCATGCGAGGGGCCGGCGTTGTTCTGGGTGCTGAACCAGTGGTCGAAGCCGTGGTCAGACGGCTGGGGCTGCGCGGGGGAGTTGAAGAGGCCGTTGGCGTGCCATTTGCCGGAGTGGCAGGTGGCGTAGCCCTGCTGGCGAAGCAGCGTCGCGAAGGTGACCTCATCGCGCTGGAGGTGCATGGCCGAACCGGGCGGGATCCAGTCGTAGACGCCGAGGCGGAAGGGCGTGCGGCCGGTCAACATGCCGCAGCGCGAGGGGCTGCAGACAGGGGCGGCGGCGTAGGCATCGGTGAACGTCATGCCCTGGCGGGCAAAGGCGTCGAGGTTGGGAGTCTTGATGGTTGGGTGACCGTAGCAGCCGAGGTCGCCGTAGCCCAGGTCGTCGCAGAGGACGACGATCAGGTCCTGCGGCTTGGACCTGGGCGCGGCGGCCGAGAGTAGGAGTTGGCGGCGGGTCACTTCTTTAGGAGCGGGAGGAGGGCCGCGTCGATAGCATCGTCGGTGATGGCGGCCAGCGAGGCTTTGTGGAGGCTCCAGTGTTCGACGTGGGTGAGGCACTCGTCTTTGGCGAGCTTCATGAAGGGGCCCATGGTTTCGAGTTCCAGGAAGTCCTGGTTGGTGAAGATCTCGAAGGAGGCGCCGAACTCGGGGTGGGCCATGCCAGGCGTCGGGAAGTACTCCTTGAGGAAGACCTCGCCGTTGAGGAAGTAGGCGCCGAAGGTGTGGCGGTTCCAGTGGCCGAGCTTTTGGGGGTTTCGGTTGGCGGGGTCCTGTTGGAGGGTGAGGTACTTGCGGGTGAACTTCCAGCGGGGGTCGGTGAGGTCGGTGAAGGCCCACATGATGAGCGGGTTGGTGGGCGGGAGGTCTTCGGGGTGGGTGCCGCGCGGGGGGAAGCCGGTGACGCCGAGGCCGGTGGGGGCCATGACGGTGGGGGTCCAGGCGGCGATTTCGACCGGGAGGAGGCCGCGATTCCAGATGGTGTGTTTGACGGTGACCTCGGTGCCGGTGGCGGCGAGTTGTAGCTCGATGCGCTTCTGGAGGCCAGTTTCGGGCTCGACCATTTGGGTGGCGATGAGGGTGTCGGCGGCGGTCTCGATCTCGATGGGGGAGTTGTCGAGGGCGTAGGTGGCGTACCGATCTTCGGGGCCTTTCCAGAGGCGGTGCCCTCCGCGGAGGGTCCAGGTGGGCTCGTTGGTTTTGCCCAGTTCACCGGTGAATTCTTTGAAGAGGTTCTGGCCCCCGATGAAGGCATAGCGCATGACGCGGGGGCCGACGTCCTGGGTGACGATGAGTTCGACTTGGCCGTTCGAGAGGCTCCAGCAGTTGGGCCAGCCCTTCCATTCCTGCTTTTCGATTGTTACTGGCATTGGAGCTATTCTATGGCACGCGCGGGGGTGGCCGGGCGCCATGGGGTGAACGCGGGCGTGACCCGTTTGGGTGTGGGGATGCCGCGCGATTTGGGACATGCTGAAGCAAGTTCCGGCAGGGATTTGAGTTGCCTGTGGGGTTCCCGGCCCGCGGCTTGTGGAAGCGAGTCACAGATCAGCCCGGCCACCGGCGGCGCCAGATTGCACAGGCTGTAACCGGCCGTTTTGTACGGGGTTGCTGAGAGTACGGGAAAGGGGGGACACGCCAAGGCGATGCCCCCGCTTCGCTGCGTTTCGGGTGCTGGCCGATCCTGGCGGCGGGGTTACAGATCTGCGGTGTCGCAGCGGGGGGTGTTGCACGTGGGGTTCCCCGTCGAGGCGTTTGTGGCTGGGTTACTTGAGGGCGAGGATGGCGTCGACGGGCGAACCGGTGGTGATGGCACTCGTCGAGCGGAAGCCGGCGGCCCTGCAGAGCGTATCGTACTCGGCGGCGGTGCGCTCCTGGCCTTCGGTGCAGGTCAACATGTTCAGCGACTGCATCATGGCGCTCGCGGGGCCGGTGCGATCTGCGTTGAGAAGCATCTCGCAGATGAGCAGACAGCCGCCGGGAGGGAGGGCGGTGCGGATCTTCGTCAGCAGCCGCTCGATCTTGGGCGGGGACCAGTCGTGGAGGATGCGGGCGACGGCATAGCAATCGGCGGGCGGGAGCGGGTCGTTGAAAAAGTCGCCGGCGATGGTCGCGACACGGCCTTGGGTGAACTCGCGGGTGAGGGGGATGACTTGGGGGAGATCGAAGACTGTGGCGCGGGCGTTGGGATGGCGGTCCAGAAAGGCCAGGGCAAGATGGCCGGTGCCGCCGCCGAGGTCGACGAAGTGCTCGACACGGCTCAGGTCGTGGGCGGCAATGGCCTGTGGGGAGCTTAACATGCCGAGGCCGTGGAGGCCGGAGAGGAAGGTCCGCATAGCGGCCTCGGTTTTGAAGAAGTGGCTGAAGATGGGGCCTTGCATGTTGAAGGCCTGGGGCCAACGGTGAGAGCCTTCGCGAACAGCGTCTGGCAGGTGGTCCCAGAGGCGCCATAGGACGTTGTGCGAGTAGAGGGCGTAGCCGGCGAGGGTGTGGGGGCTGGTGCGTTTGCAGTAGGTCTCGGCCTCGGGTGTGTTGGCGTACAGGCCGTTGGCTTTGGTTAGAAGGCCGAGGGCGACGCAGGCGTCGAGCAGGAGTTCGGTGGCGCGCGGATCGGCATGGGCCAAGGCGGAGAAGGCCGCGGCGGTGATGGGGGTGACTTCAAAGACGCCGAGATCGATGGCGGTGAAGAGGGTCTTGGAGCGGCGGAAGCCGTCGAGGAGATCGGGGATGAGCGAGGGGTTCATGGACGGAAGTGGTCCCAGCCCTGGACGGGGAGTGGCTGGCCCTGGTAGAGTATCTGCCCGGCAGGCCCTTTGGCGATCTGGCCGATGATGTGGGCTATTGGCGGGGGTTGGAGACCCTTTGGGAGGGTGAAGAGGAGTTGATAGTCTTCGCCGCCGTGGAGGGCGTGTTGAAGCGATGCGCCTTTGGCGACGGGAACGCTGTTGAGATGGGCGGCGCAGCCGGAGGCGAGGCAGAGGCGAGCGAGGTCGAGCGAGAGTCCGTCGCTGAGGTCGATGGCGCATTTGACGCCGCGTTCGCGGAGGGTTTCCCCGAGGGCGAGTTGGGGTTGGGGAATGAAGCGGCGGCGGGTATCGAGGGCGAGGGCGGCGGCGCCGAGGGGCCCGCTGACACAGACGCGGTCGCCGGGGCGGGCGTTTGAGCGGAGGAGTGCGCGGCCGCGGGGGACCTGGCCGCAGACGGTGACGTCGCACGAGATTTTGGCGGTGTTGGAGAGGTCACCGCCGGCGAGGACGACGTGGTGTTTCTTGGCGAGTTTGAGGAAACCCTGGTAGAAGCCATCGACCCATTGGGATGCCTCGGCGGGGAAGGCGAGGGAGAGGAGGCAGAAGAGGGGCCGTGCGCCCATAGCGGCGCAGTCGCTGAGGGAGCGGGTGAGGGCTTTGTGGCCGACGATGCGGGGGTCTTCGTCCCAGGTGAAGTGGACGGCTTCGTGCATCATATCGGCGGTAAAGATGAGATCGGCGGCGGCGCCGCGCTGGCGAAAGATGGCGCAATCGTCGCCGATGCCGGTGACGATGCCGTTGCCACGGGCGAGGCCCAGGCGTTGGAGGCGGGTGTGAACGCGGTCGATGAATTGCGCTTCGGTCAAGCTAACATTGTAGGGTTATGTGGCGAACGGTATTGCTCCTTTCATTGATGGCCGGCGCAGGGTGGGGGCAGGGGCGTAACGCGCCTCGGGGAACGGCGGGAGAGTTTGACTTCTATCTGCTGTCGATGTCGTGGTCGCCGCAGTATTGTTCATCGCCGGCGGGGGAGCGGGACACGGCGCAGTGCGGGGCGGGGCGGCGCTACGAGTTCATCTTGCATGGGCTGTGGCCGCAGTATGAGCGGGGGTGGCCGCAGTTTTGCGCGAGTTCGCAGGGATTGTCGAATGCGCTGGTGGAGAAGATGATGGACGTGATGCCAAGCCGTCGGCTGGTGCGGCATGAGTGGGAGAAACACGGTGTCTGCACGGGGTTGAGCGCGGCGGAGTATTTTGGGAAGGCGCGGGCGGCATTTTCCGCAGTGCGTGTGCCGGCGACGTTGCAGAGCCCGCGGAGCGCGCGGACGGTGGCGCCGTTGAAGATCCGCGATGAGATTGCGGCGGCGAATCCCGGGTTGGGGAAGGACGCTGTATCGGTGACCTGCGCGGGGCGGTTTTTGAGTGAAGTGCGGGTGTGCCTGGGCAAGGACATGAAAGGCCGGGCGTGTTCAGCGGACGTGACGCGACAGGCCTGCCGGCTGCCGGAGATCATTGTGCAGCCGGTGCGGTAGCTATATTCGGATTTCAAAGAACTGGTCCGGGTGGCTGGCGATGGTTGAGTAAGACCAGCGGCCGGATGGGTTGGTTGATGGTTGTGCTCCGTGGCCCGCTGGGGGCGTTGGCAGTAGTCCCGCCTGGCCCGCTGCGGGGTTGTGTTTCATGTCGGTTTCCCGGCGGGCGGCGGGTAGCTCCGCCGCCTAGCCCCCTGGGGGGTGGGGATGCGTCTTGGGACACGTTAAAACGTGTCCCGGCGGGAGGGAGTTTCACGTCGGTTTCCCGGCGGGAGTTGGTGTTTTATGTCGGTTTCCCGGCGGGGGGTGTGTTGCATGTCGGTTTCCCGGCCGGCGCCTTCGGCTGGCGGTGGATGCTACAGAAGGCGCGGGTGGGTGCGCTTGTCGGGCTCGCCTGGGTGGTTGGGGAGGAGGCTCGGCGTGTCCCTCACCGCCGCTGAGACCGCTAACGCTAACGCCATTACCAGGTCGTCATGCATCGCGCCCCCGATCGGATGCGTTGTCTCCGCACTCAGCTCCACCAACTCGTCTACTAGCTGCCCCCAGTTCGGCAACCCCTCCTCTACAATGAGCGTGCCGGCGACCATCGCCATCAACAGCGTCGAGATGAGACTGCGGCGCGGGATGCCGGTGTAGCCACCGGTGAGCGTGTTATGGCCCTTGCCGCCGGTGATGATCACCGGCTTGAGCTCGATGTGCGCGGGCAGAGCGCTACGCAGCCGGTCGACGACTGGCGGGCCGGGACCACCAGCGTCGATCACCAGACGCGCTTTGCGAGGGGCGGATGGCAGGGCGGCAAGCACCATCTGATGCACCTTCCCGTAATCGAGGCCGACCGGGAAACGGGTGAGCGCGGTGATTTTGAGCTCGGGCTGGTATCGCTCGGAGAAGTGGACCGGGTCCTTGCCCCGATGGCGCCAGGCGAGTTCGACGGCGACGAAGGCGCTGTGGTCGAAACGCTGACCGAGGTCGAGGCCGTAGTAGACCTTGGATTCCGGGATCACGGTGGCGCCGCGGACGTAACTCATTATGCCGGCGCCGCTGGGTGTGTTATCGCCTTTCTTACGCACGATGGCGGTGGCGGCCTCGCGCGAACAGAGGCGATTGGCGGGCTGGACGAATTGACAGAGAAAGTCCTGACTGTAGCGAATGGGGTTGGCGCGCTGCTGCATGGCGAGATAGTCGCGGTCGATGCCGGGACAGTCTTCGACATTGGAAAAGACGCGATGCCAGTTGGATTCGGTGTCGTGCCAGAAGTTATAAAAGAAACCGGTCTGGCGCGTGGGAGTGGATAAGAGCCATATCTTGCCGTTGGTTCGAGATACAAACGGAGATACAGCGTAATATACTTCGTCTGTTACTTTCGCGGCCTCATCGACGATGAGTATGTGGGCGGTGCGGCCGAGGCTGGAATGGAGCGTGTGGGGGACGGCGACGATGCGGCTCAAGTTAGGCAACTGGAGCGATTGCTGTTTGCCGGGCACACGACGGGTGCGGAGGCCGAGAGTGATGGCGAACTCGGTGGCGTTGTCGATGAGGATGCCGGCCTGTTCCTTACTGCGGGCGACGACGGCGATTTTGAGTTTCGGCGTCTGGAGGGCGGCGTAGAGGGCTTTGGCGGCAATTGTGGTGGTTTTGCCCCACTGGCGATTGCAGCAAAGGATGAGATATTTGGCCTCACTGGTGAGGATTTCGGCCTGTTTGGGGCTGGGGGTGAAGTCGAGTTTGGAGGCGGCCCATTCGAGGATGCCTTGGGGTTCGACGGGCGTGGAGACGGGGCGGAGTTGCGGGGCTGTGCGGGTAAAGTTGGCAAGCGCGCCGGCGTTTGGACACACTTCTCCTGTAGCACTCGCGAGGTAGCGCAAATTCGGCCACGTCAACACCGCTTTTAGGCCACTTTTCGGGGCATATCGCGGTAGTCGAACTCGTCATCGTCGCCGTTTTCGCCGGATTCGGCGGGAAGGATGACGATGGGGCGGCCGGGGAAGTCGCGCTGGTAGCCTTTTATGACGTTTGGCGCGCATTCGGTGGTGTAAATGGGCTGCGGCAGATTTTGCAGCGTTTCCGAAACGTCGCCACTAAGTGGTGTGTTTGCAACAGCGGGTTCGGAAACCGGCTGGGTTCGAATGGGCTCCTGCGGAGCTGGGACGGCGAAGGGCGCGTCGGGGAAGGATTTGTTGATGAATTTGATGCGGCGCTCGGCGCGGGCGACGGCTTGTTGGAGCCGGGCGATCTCGCGGTTGACCTTGGACAGGAGGCCGTTGCCGGTGAGGAGTTCAGTGGTCGAGTCGACCAGGATTTTGATGTCGCGGAGTTGTTCGGGGAGCTCCATGGGACGGGCGGCGCAGGCGGTGAGGGTGAGGTTCCAGGAAGAGGTGATGACCTTCTTCAGGCGTTCGATTTGCCAGGAGGCGGAGGCGATGTCGCCGACGGCGAGGCGGCCGGAACGGTTGACGGGTTTGTAGATGGCGAGGAGTTCGGCGACGAAGGCATCGTAGTCGTCGCGTTCCTCGGTGCAGAGACACGCCTCGTGGGGCGGGACGAAGTGATTGATGATGGAGGCAAGATCGCCGGAGTTGGCGGTGTTGCCTTGCGTGGCGGACGTCTCGTTGGTCTTGTGACCGCCGTGGTTGTTGATGTGGGCCTTGTTTTCGCGTCCCATAGAGTGCTCCTGGTGTTGAAATGCGAAAGGCCCTCGTTTGCACGAGGGCCCTTCGCGGCGCGGGAGTTCCCGAGCCGCTTTCAAGTTAGCATGGCGGATGCAAGCAAATTTGGGCGCGGTTCTTGGAAGTTATTGATTCTGAGGGAAAAATAAATGTGGGATCTGTTGGCACCGCATAGTTCCCGGGGCGGGCAAAAACGGCACAGGCTGAGATGGAACGGGGATTTGGGGGAGACTGGGAGAACTACTGGCGACGCCGGCCGAACACAGCCTGTTGCGAGAAGCGTACGTTGCTGACTTGGTTGGGGTGTGGCGGCGAACCAGCTACAAGAGGGAAGGCGACGGAGTATTGGGGAGTGGACGAGGCTCCGGCGGCCAGGAGCGAGTGTTCAGGGTTGTCGGCACACGCGCAGTTGGTTTCGACGGTGGCGCACGCACTTGAGGGGCGTTGGAGGGCAGACCATGCGCGGTGACGGTGCAGGATTTGCTATTGCAGGCGGTTGCCACTACGGCGTATTTGCGCCCGGACGTGTTGGCGACTTACAGCGGTTTTCAGTGGGGACGGGCACCAGGACATGATGACGAATCCAGCAGTGGAGGTGGAGGTTGTGACCGGCGTGGAATGTTTGCGGAGGATCAGCGGGAGGCTGGCTCGCAGGCGTATGCACTGGTTTCGAGAAAAGGTGCGCGGGTGAAGAGGCTTGCGCGAGAGGCGGAGGGACTAACGGAGGGTGCGGCTGGGAGTTTGGGTTGTAGCGGCAGAGGTGGACTGAACGGGGCGTTGCGGGGTGTCCCCGCTAGAAGGGGTAGAGGAAGACGCGTAAGCGGCTGGAGCTAGGGGAAGGCTTTCCCCGACCGATGTCGAACGGTTAAGAGACAAGAGGATCAGGAGCGCAAGGAGTTGATCTCTGCTTCAAGCTCTCCGAGGCCTGTGATGATGGAGTGAAACTCTGGGCGGTCGCCAAAGAGCATGATCTGCATCTGCTCATAGTCAAGCTGGAGCGCTTTTGTCTGGGCCTCAGAAGTAGGAAGAAGCCGAAACGTCCCTGGTCGCGCCAGGTCATAGCGTGCCCATTGGGAGGGGTAGAAGCGCTGCTTGAACTGAACCACCTCTGCGAGTAGGGGGAGCGCGGAAAGTGCCTCATTGCGAACGGGGCTAAGGGCGAGTTTATACAGATCGTAGTAGTGCCGGCTGTGGCGTTGAGGGAGGAGGTTCTGACGATGCGCTTCCTGGTGAAGGATCGTGGCCTTCTCCCAGAAGGTGCGCTCTGCCACGATGGTGAGCACCGAGCAGGATGGATCGTCGAAGAGATGCGGTAGAACGTCGGCGGCATAGGGCTGGATGGTGTGGAGCTTGGAGGGAATCCAAGAGCCAAGTGGGCCGATCTCCAGCCTGACTTCCGGTCGAATGTAGCTCTCAGCGAATGCCGCTGGGTAGCGCACATTGACCACGAGTGGATCGCCGGGGTCAACTTCGGCGGACAAGCCAACCTCCATGTCTCGAAGAAGCGTATCGAGCTCTGGAGTGAGCTTCTCCGCGATGAAAACTCCGGCCAGACGGTTTACCTCTTTGTTGAATTTGTCTTGCTGGGTTTTCGAAAGCTGATCGCGCAGTGGCTCTGCTCGGTCAAATCCAAGGAGCTGCCAGTCGAGAATCAAATCGATGTCTTCGGAGAAGCGCTGGATCAGACCATAGACCTTGGACAGGGAGGTTCCGCCCTTGAAGACCATGTGCTTCTGGAGGGAGTGATCGCTGAAGAGAAACTTCAGCACCAGGCACACCCAGAAGTCCTTTTCCAGGATGGAAGGGCGGATGGCCATCTGCGCTGCAGCTTCGGTGAAGAGGTCGCTTCGCTCCTGAGAGGAAAGCTTCGCCACCCTAAACATGAGGGGTTTCCTTGGCGATCTCCTGGATGGCTGCATAAACCCAGCCGGTGGAGGTCTTAGTATCGAGGAGGATCTTGCGGCGGAGGGCAGGGTCCAACTGCTCCTTGATTTTGGAAACAACCTTCGCTGTGATCCGTTCCTCCCCGAGGGATTTCAAGGCCTGCACCACGAGTCGGCTCTGAGCGAGTTTGAATCCCGCCTCTTTCAACGCGGTGTGTTCGAAAGCAAGCGTTCGATTCGCTACGGTATAGGTGCGGTCTGGGCCGTCGGAGAGGTAGACGATGCGGGCTGGCACCTGGGTGGAGAGACCGAGGAGGTTCTGTGCGGTTGCTCCATCTGGCTGGATTCTCCAGCCAAACTTCCGGGCAAGCGCGTTGGCCACCTGGTCAATGTCTGGCACCACGGTCTTCTTGAGCAGTTCACTGTAGCGTGGGTAGTCATAGACACCGCGAATGACGCGGCGGATGACCCCTTCTTTCTCCATCCGGTGGAGACTGGAGTCCACTGCTGAGCGAGTCCCAAGGTCGGCGAAGTCGGCCTGAGAGAAGGCCCACCCCCTGCCGTTGCCGTAGATTCGGCTAAGCACCTTCTGTCCAATAGTTTTTGCCACAGTCTGACCTTAGCTCCTGCAAGAAAAACTACCACTTTTTTCTTGCAGCCGATAGGGTGGAGATGAGGCTACGGGGTGTCTCCTCTAGAAGGGGTAGCGGAAGACGCGTAAGCGGCTGAAACCGGGACAGGCTACCCCCATCCAGAATTGATCCGTTACGCTGTAGATCATGGATGTGCGAAGACGAGAGAGCTGGGTTGAGGCCCACGTAGACGAGAAGGGGAGAGTTAGGATTCCCACCACGCTTCAGACGGCGATGGCCGCTCAAGAGGAATGGTTCGTGAAGCTCACTGACAATGAGAAGGCACTCCAAATTGAGCGCGCTGCAAACGGTGGCCAGCGCGTGGAACTCGATGCCAATGGACGGATGAACCTTCAGCCGGCTCTGATCGAGAACTTCGCGGGGAAGGCGGTTCAGCTCCGCTGGCGAGGCGGTCAACTTCTGCTCACGGTCGATGATGTCAGCGAGAATCAGGCCCGGACTTGAGAGCGGCTTGGTCAATGATTGCGGTCACCGACTGCTGAAAGAGTTCGCTGTGGCGAGAGTCACTGGCCGAGCGGCTGAGCCAAGACCACGTCGAGCTTAACCGTGTCCTTCCGGCAAGCCTGCGTGACGAAGAACGGGCGCTCTAGCTAGGTTCAAATAGTCGCTGGGAGGCGACTGGAGATGAACCGAAGAGAAAGTAACCGGGTAGCGGCGCCCATCGTGGAATTGCAGCGCGAATTGG
>JAEUQC010000018.1 GCA_016789905.1 Bryobacterales bacterium
CTTTAGCAACATGACCGAGCAGGCTCGACGAAGGATCACGCAGCGGTTGCGGCCGACGTTAGGACTGAGGCGTTTCGAGACGGAGGCCATGGTGATCAGCGGTATTGAACCGGAAACGCAGAT
This sequence comes from Bryobacterales bacterium, assembly GCA_016789905.1. Lineage (GTDB taxonomy): Bacteria > Acidobacteriota > Terriglobia > Bryobacterales > Bryobacteraceae. The sequence goes on from JAEUQC010000018.1 coordinate 124, forward strand.
CCCAAAAGGAGCCGTTCAAATTGGGAGATGAGGGGGCGTTGAGCGATGCCGCAGAAGATCTGCGAGCGGTGCTGGCGGCGTGATCGTTATCGAAATCGGTCAATGCATCCGATACGGCCGCATTTGCCGCAACTCTCACTTTAGGCCAGAGGCCTCGCGTTCAAGGCATTCCGGCAACTCCATTTGGGCCTACGTGAAGACTGCACATCTCAGGCGGACTCAGACACTTCCTATGAGATAAATACCCTATTTTCTCATATATTTTCACTTGATAATGCCTTCGCGTAGACGTATACTTTCGGATGTGAGGGGAAACAGCGATTGGAACCATTATTCGATGAATGCGGTCTTTTTATTTCGAATAGCCCTCATGACATCGGAAGCGACGCAACTCTGGAGCCGTGCGTTGTGTATTCAATTGAACATGTAAGGGCTCCGAGAGTCGGGGGAAGACGGTGAATACTCGGAGCGACTGGCTCCTCGAAATCTAAACACCGCCAGAACGGGAGGGGCGGGAGGCTTCTCATCATTGTGCCGTCTACATCTAAAGATGAACCGAACAGGCGTAGTTTAGATCGGGTTTGCACTGCCAGTTCGGCAGAGAAGGCGCAATGAAGGACATCGTGACTTAATCTTTCTACATACTCGAAACTGACCGACCAATTGGATTCGCCTAGCGGCCAATGCTCGTTTAGCCATTTCGGGTACCTTCCTACTAGAACGGCCCACCGATCGAAATGTAAAACGAAAGAGTGGGGTGTGCAAATCGGATTGGGTACAGATCAAATTGGAATTGAATAAGGAGTGTTTGCTTTGAAGACTCTACTTTTCGTTGCATTGTTAGCGTCTTGCGATATGTTGGCCGCGCCCCTATTTGTCGTCACCCCGATTCTAGGCCCTGACTTCGTCACGTCGCCGTCGTTCAGCGATTTTCTCACGAACGCCTTTGCCGGACTGATTAATAGCTACACCCCCGAAGGGCCCAATGGGCCCGCGCAATTCAACGCTTTGGGGAACGGCGCAACCTTGACCGGTGGCGAGTTCATCGAAACCTATTCTGGGGGCTTCAATTCGTGGCTCGGGATGGCGAACCCGGTGGCTCCGTTCGATACGGAATTCGGGACTGCACTGTATTTCGCGGTAGGTATACTGGACGACCAAGGTCTGGCGACCCTTCGTTTGGAGGATCTGTATGTGACGGAAACCTACTTAGGGACCGCCTATGGATCGTCGGCAATAGGTGGGGTATACCGTCCGACAATGTTTGGTGTGGATGCGACGAACTCCCTGGTCAATAGCGGGGAGGCAGCGACAACACTTGTTAAGGAGTTGTGGTACATCGGAACGGGGTTTGTCGTGCAATTAGACCAAAGCAACGGTGGTACTCCGCAGGACCAACTTAACTTCACAGCGCAAGTAGTGCGGCAGTTGGGGGACCGTACAACGATGGTCTGCTACAGCTTGGCCGATTCCGCGCCACCAACGAATGGTAGCAATTGTGCTAGCGTCAACATACAAGCGATTCCCGAACCAGAGCAAACGGCCCTTCTGGGTATCGGGCTCATCGGTTTGGCGATTTTCCGTCGATACCACGCTTAGGTTGATAACCGCAGTGGCTTTCCGGGTAGGCGAATTCTGGACGCAAACTTCCGATGTCTGGAGGGGGCGCCAAGTAAATGAAATGAATTTAAGGAAATAGAAGTGATCGCGATCGGACGACAGTTTGATCACATGCAGAGACATTGCAGAACAATGAGAATGTGTCCGGGGGTTCAACTTTGTTTTGATGGGTCGTTGTCGCGTGGTCACATTCGTAATCCATCTAGGCTGCGTAACGAGTTCATGTTGCGCCCATTTTTCTGATGGTCTTTGTTCTATGAACGCACTTTTTCGTTCGCTGGCGGTCCCCTTCCAATGTAAGGAATATTCTCCATTGGCGATCGTCGAGCCCGCGGTGAGTGGAATTATGCTAGGGGGAAGCGAGCCCACCTTTGGCCAAACCAAGAGAGTAAGGTTGGGGAGAATTAGACCATGATTAAGAATTCAATTGCAGAATATTTGAGGCGCCGATTCAGCTTCAGTGAACGCTTTCGGGTGATCGCGGGCTCGATTGAACCTTATGTACCAACAACACCTCGGTTTCCACGACCTAGTCGTGTCCCGCTTGAACTCGAGATGATTCAAGTGCTCTCTCTCCACGGAAAAGCGAAAAGCGTATGAAAGTGCACCGGCCATTTCTTGCGCTCGCCGCCTTAGCCGTTGGGTACTCCGCTTCAGCCGCTACACTCGCATACGAGTTTAGATCTGTGACACCGATCCTATGGATGGACGCATCGTCGATCTTCATGCGTCTCCCTTCATTCGACGCCAGTCTCGGTGATCTCCAGTCCTTTCAACTAGCTGGGACCATTGATGTCCGGGCAGACATGACGATTAGGACATCCACCGCAGCAGGTGTAGGGGACTACCAGCTCTTCATGAAGCTTAGTCTTGGCCCCACGGGGAGTCCCTTTGAGAGCGTTGCGCAACTGTCTAGTCCCATTTTCCAGATCGTCGAACACGCTCCTGAAGCAGATCACGTCTTCGTGAACGCGTTGGATGCCAGCACAGCGATGAGTGTCGCGTGCATGAATCAGGGAATGTGTGGTACCTTCCCGACCCAAGATAATCAGATCGTCTTCCGACTCCGTCCGTCTTATGGTGACATTCGCCCGCAGGGCGCCCAGATCCCCACGGCGGTCGGGACGCTTACGACCGCTTTCACTGCTACCTACACTTACGAAACACCGGAACCGGCGAATTGGGCTTTGGTCGGATTGTGTCTTGTAGGTCTTACTTATAGGCATCGACTGCGCTGAATCTGAGTCGGTTTTGGTGTGGGCGCTGGTGCAAGTTCAACGGAGCGGAAGATGATCGGGAAAAGTTCAACTTCGTTACAGCTAACTTGTTGCTCGCCAGTCGCCATGTCGATGCGGTGCTGTGCGTTCGCTAGTGCTTGGGCTTTAGGCTGAGTTAGGCCCAGGAAAGACAGATGAGCGAGTACTATAGCGTTCGCACGCGCGTCGAGGGCGCCACACCCGTCGTCGGCTCGCGAAACCTCGCTAAACGCATCCCGGCGATCGTTCTGCGTATAAGGCCTACGAGTCTGGATCGTGATTCCACGTTCGCCAAATAGGCTAGGGCTACTCGATCCATATACGCCGACGCTCACGCACGCATACTCCGATGCTGGCGTGGATTGCGCCAATGGCGGCAACGACAAATAGAGTCAAAGGGCGGATGGACGGGGCGTCACAGAAACTTCGCACGCCCTGAGAATTTAGCCGCGGTTCGCCCACTAACACAGTAGAGGCAATTGCGAACTAAGGTGATGGAACTGAACAAGAATGCTAGTCGAGTTTTGATCGTTTCACCGGAATGTATGTTCCGAGAGGGTTTGGCGGCGCTGATCGCTGAAAGTGCGCGATTCGACGTCATCGGAGTTCGAGGAACTGGCGCAGAGGCGCTGTCGACATTGAGTTCTTATTGCGCTGACATCGTCCTTATCGATTCCGACATAGTCGATACCCACTTCATCGACCTGCTACAAGGCATCGCCGACATCAGCCCACTAACAAAGACGCTGTGCCTGATCTCCAGCGGCGCAATGCACTTTTCTGGAACCGCAATGCTTCGCGGCTCGAGGGGGCTTGTCACTGCACACGATACTAGCCGCCATCTGATCAGCGCGCTGGAGCAGGTATCTATTGGAGCCACGTATATCTCGAAGACAGTTGAAGTGAAGCGCGTGTTCAGGCGCGGAACGCCAGCTTTCGCTGAGGCCGCCGATCCAATGGACACGCTGAGCGCGCGCGAGTCGCAAGTGTTCCAACTTCTCGTCCAAGGAGTCCGCGCGAAGGAAATTGCCGGCCGCCTGGGCATCAGCGCCAAGACGGTGGATACCTTCCGTTCAAGCCTGATGCGCAAGTTGAATGTCGAAACAAAAGTCGACCTTATCAAATACGCACTTTCCAGAAAATCGTATCTCGCAGCGGTCGACAATTCCGGTCGCGGGCTGTCTGTGGCCTCGAGCGCGTAGCGGATACCGTTTCTCTCTAGTTTGAGTAGATGCCCGCACCGTTGCGATGTGACACTGACTGGCCCTAGGAAACAGGTCCAGACGGGGCTCGTCTGTCTGAAGACCGCCGAAGCCGCGTGGATGCTCATGAATTCTCGCCTAAGGCCGATGAGACAGCTATCGGGTGCCATCAGGTCGCCACGTTGAAGGGAATCAATCATGAATCGCATCAAGCAGTATTTTGCCTCTATCCACATTTGGAGCAACGCCAAAGGACAAGATCTCATCGAGTACGCACTTATGGCTGGCTTCGTGGCCGTCGCCGCGGGCGCGATCATGCCGGACGTTTCCACCAACATCAGCCAGATCTTCTCAAAAGTCGCGAGTTCTATGGGTAGCGCCTCCAGCCAGGGATCGTAGCTTCGGCTACTATCACTCCCCCGGCCCCCTCTGCTTCCGCTCCCGCGCCTCCCGCAGAATCCTCCCCATCTTCGACTCCGGCTTCGGCTCCGGCGGCACTTCTAAACGGCTGCGTGATGACGGCGTGAGTCCAAACTCGCGCGACAGCTTCACCACGGTGTCCGTGCAGTTGTTCACAATCCCCAGGAGCGGGCTCTGCTGAATGTACCCAGACGGCGTCTTCAGCAGCAGCCCGGATTCGTTCAGCTTCGTCTGCGCCTTCACCAGCGTGCTCCACGCCTGGCAGAGGTTCGCGAGCGCGAGCCCGTCGGCCTCTGTCAGCACCCGCGTGCGCAGCAACAGCTTCACCAGCCGCTTCCACTCGCGCTTAGCCGTGTCGTCCAGGTGATCGGGGCAATCCGGCGCCTTCCGCTCCAGCCCGTTAGCCATACCGCTCATCGAATAGTTCCCATGGGGACTTCACGCTTGTCGCTGGAGCCTCGCTGACTTGCAGCCGCCCACGCGCGGCCGGCGTGAGCCCGAACTCCTGCCCCAGCTTCGTGACCTTGTCGATGCACGTGCCCACGATGCCAACGAGGGGGCTCTGTTGCACGTAGCCGCTGGGCGTCTTGAACAACATGCCTGTCTCGTTCAGCTTCGTCTGGGCTTTTCGGAGCGTACTCCAGTTCTGGCAGAGGCACGCCAGCGCCATGCCGTCGGCTTCGGTGAGGACGTTCATTTTCAGTAGCAGCTTGCATAGTCGCTTCCACTCCTTCTTTGCTTCCGCGTCCAGGTGCTCGGGGCATGCGGGTGCTTTGCGGTCCGGCTGCGGCTCCCGAGAGTTGACAGGTCGTTTGCCTCTGTTGCCGCGCAGCAGACGCACAGACGTCGGCATGGGGATCGGGCCGCGCTGTCCCATCGCCTACTTCCCCCGGAACGGATCGCCGGTCTCCGCGTGGACGGCCGCCTTTCCTGAGAAATCTTGCCAGCGTTTCACAATGACGTCGCAATACCGCGGGTCCAACTCCAGCAACCGCGCCTTCCGCCCCATCCGCTCGGCCGCAATCAACGTCGAGCCGGAGCCGCCGAAGAGATCGAGAACGATGTCGTCCTTCTTCGAGCTATTCACCAACGCGCGTTCAATCAATTCCACTGGCTTCATCGTCGGGTGAAGGCGGTTCGCCGCGGGCTTCTTCTCCTGCCACAGCGTCGATTGGGACTTGTCCCCGTACCAAGCGTCGGATTCGCCCTTCACGTGACAGTAGAAGATCGGCTCGTGTTGGAACTTGTACCGCCCGAAGCCCCAGGCGAACGTATTCTTCGCCCAGATGATCTGGCAGCGAACACCGAAACCGGCATGCTCGATCGCCTCTTGGAACTCCCGCTGGTAGAGCGACGGGTGGCAGACATAGAGCGAGGCGTCGGTCTTCGTGGCCATGCGGTAGGAGACGAACGTGTCCTTCAAGAACTGCCGAAACTCCTCCGCCGACATCGCGTCGTTCTTGATCGTCAGCTTGTCCTCCGTGTAGCCCTCGTAGGCGACGTTGTAAGGAGGATCTGTGAACACGAGGTCGGCCTGTTCACCGGCCATGAGCGTCTCGATATCGCTTGCCTGCACCGCGTCGCCGCAGAGTAGCCGGTGGTCGCCCAGCAGCCACACGTCGCCGCGCACGGTGGTCGGGTCTTCCTTCACCTCCGGCGCGGCATCCTCGTCGGTCAACCCTGCCTTCGGGTCCTGCTCCATCAGGTTCTTTATCTCGTTCACATCAAAGCCGGTGATGAGAAGATCCACTGACATTGCTTCAAGGTCTGCGAGTTCCGCCGCTACAAGCTCAAAATCCCAGCCAGCGTTTTCTGCAATCTTGTTGTCGGCAAGAGCGAGGGCCCGCCGCCGTTCTGGCGACAAATGGTCCAACACGACCACGGGCACGGTCTCCATCCCGAGCTTTCGGGCTGCCAACAGGCGGCCGTGCCCGGCAACTACGACACTATCGCCGCCGGCCAGAATCGGCGCGGTAAAGCCAAACTCTTTGATGCTTGCTGCGATCTGATCAACCTGTTTATCAGAGTGCGTTCGCGCGTTCTTCTTGTACGGTGTGAGGCGGTCCACGGTCCAGTGTTCTACTTTGTCAGCTAGCCACGACTGCATGGTTGTTCTCCGATCGTTCGTAGGAAACCTCGTCAAAAGTCTGTCCCGTCGCCGCTAAGGAAATCGGAACACCGCTATAGTTTTGTTGGAACCGCCGGATTACTACATCGGCGTATTCCGGAGCCAGTTCGAGGACGCGCGCACGTCGTCCTTGGCGCTGGGCAGCCAAGATTGTGGTTCCAGACCCACCAAACGGTTCAAACACGATGTCGCCTGCGTTGGTGTAGGCAAGCATCATTTGTTCGGGCAGCGCGACCGGGAACACTGCCGGATGGTCGATTCCCTCCCCGATCCGGCCCTTGTGCCGCATCACCCGGATCACGTTATCGGGAACTCGAAAGTCCTGCGTTACCGTTCCAACCTGCGTCCATTCAGCCACCTCGCCGTTCTTTCTCCGCATCGCAGTCGATGTGCCATCTAGGCGAGAGTGCGTATCAATACCAGCCATTTTGCACGGCACGATCTTGTTGGGGCGGCGGATCGTCCGGTTGAAATGAAAGACGAACTCGAAGCTGGGAGCCAACCGGCCCGCCCAATCACCAGGCATGCCGGGTCCTTGATCCCATACATACCAGCCAAAGCGCCGCCACCCTTGGCTACGCATCCACTCGATCCAAGTGTCCCAGTACGGGACGACCTCACTCTCCCGGTGAATCAAGCCGAGGTTCACCAGCACCTGTCCGTCATCCGCCATGGGGAGATTGGCGAAAACACCACGCATCAATTCGTCCCAGTCCGAAATGCCACCCCGATACTCACGCTGTTGGCCATAAGGCGGACTAGTGAAGCAAAGTGCAGCGCGATCTCCTCCCAGCAGTGTCGATACCGCCACCGGATCGCGAGAGTCACCACACAAAAGGATATGCTCACCAATCCGCCACAAGTCTCCTGGCCGACTGACGATCTCGGCTTGCACTGAGAGTCCCACTTCCTCATCGAGCGACTGCGGTTCTGGCTTCGTCTCGGTCCCCAGAAACTCAGAGATTTGACAGGCATCAAAGCCGGTTAGCGCGAGATCAACAGCAAACTCACGCAAGTCACAGAGTTCCGCCTGCACGAGGTCCAAGTCCCACGTGGCCTCTTCGTGGCTGCGGTTGTCCATCAGCCGGTATGCCTTCACCTGCCCCTCGGTGAGGTTGCCGGCGACATGCACCGGAACTGCCTCCAAACCGAGCTTTTTTGCCGCCAGAAGTCGGGTGTGACCGACAATAATGACCCCGTTTTTGTCCACAACAATTGGCTGCTGCCAGCCGAACTCAGCGATGGATGAGGCCACCTTATCTACTGCTTTTTCGGGGATTTTCCTGGCGTTTCGTGCGTATGGGAGCGGCCGGGAAATTGGCCAGCTTTCAATGGTCGTCATAAAAGAGATACCCCCCTCTCGAAACTTGCGCTCGTTTGCGCGTAGCTACGCGTGCGGTGTTGAAAACAAGTGGGTTAACTTCCTTGGTACCCCCGGTTCCCCTGGTACCTATTCGCATATCACTCGCCACGAGCCGTCCTAGCCGAGTGGCAGCTCTTGCAGAGCGCACGGAGCGCATCCCAGTCCAGCCGCCGCGACGGGTCGTCCCTGACCTTCACGACGTGGTGCACCTCCTCGGCAGCGCGGTACCGTCCACGCTCCAGGCAGTCGGCGCACAACGGGTTCGCCATCAAGAACGCCCTACGGCACCGGCGCCACGCTTCGTCGTAGCCACGCTCTTGCCGCCCACGCCGTCGCGAGTCGTAGTCCTTCCAGCGCTGTCGCGCCTTGACCGGGCAGCGCTCCCGGTGGCCGACGCAACAAATAGGACACCAGCGCGGTGGATCTAGCGGCATGCGACACCTCCGAACACTCCGGCTAATGATGTGACGGGCCCACAGATTAATGTGTGCCAGCGCACCGAGGACTGGCGGGAGGCTGCGATTGACTTAGCGGCCGCACTGAGAGTCGAGCCACAGATTAATTTCCACCGGCTGCGGATGCTCTCGCCGACAATCGCAGATGCTCCACAAATGACTCTGTGAGTTTCGACGGCGAACTCTTGCCCCTGGGAAATGAACTCCCTGACGCCGCGCAGAGTTGTCGCCGAAGTCTCCGCAGTCGCGACAAAGGCGCCCAGTGCCCCGGAAACGCCCCTCAGTGCGATCCAGTTGGTGGGACACGCGGCAGAGTTGACTCGCAGACTGGCGGACAAACTCCCGGCGAGAGTCTGCGGAGTGTCGGGCGACGCCTCACAGATTAACTCCCAGTCGCCACCGAGAGTTTCCGCCACACTCTGTGATGCTCCAGCAATGAACTCTCGGAGACTCCCGGAGAGTATTGAGCAAGACTCGCAGAGTGACTCTGGAACTCCCACGAGAGTTACTCGCATAGCGCCTCCGAAACTTTGTAAGTGATTGTGCAGATTAGACTTGCAATCACCAGCCAACCGGAGTGATGAATGTGATCACGATGACGACGCCACGCACCACGCAGCCCCGCCAAGCCAGCAGTAAGCGCGAACAGCAGCAGGACAACGGTGAAGGCGAACGCATCGCCAACGGGCACGTGACGAGCGGCCCAACCAACCCAATAGGAGAAAACACCATGACCACATTCACGATTGACGCCGACAACAACATCGCCGCTTGGGATACGCTTCCGGCAAAGACCACCGGCTTGGAGGTCTTCACGACCGACGACGAATTCGACACGCTGGCCACCGACTGGCCCGGCGCCCGCTTCGTAGAGATTTGGAACAGCCTGACCGGGGTGGTTCCGGTGAAGAAGTTCATGAGCCGGAGCTACGCGATCAACCGCATCTGGCGGCAGATCCAGCACCTCGCCCCGAAACCGGCCACGAAGGCGACGAAAGCCAAGGCTACCCTTACCGAGGACAACGCGCCCACGGGCCGCGAGGGTAGCAAGAAAGCCGAGGTGCTCGCCCTCCTCCAACGCCCCGGTGGCGCTACGCTGGGCGAGATCATGACCGCCACCGGCTGGCAAGCCCACACGGTCCGGGGATTCATCAGCGGCACGCTCACCAAGAAGATGGGGCTCACGGTCGAAAGCCTGCGGGGCGAGGACAAGGTCCGGACCTACCGGATCGCTTCGTAACGGGGTGCACATCGCTTGCGCCTTTCACACGCCGCTGGGGTCTCCTGGCGGCGTTTGTGTTGTGTAGGGCCTTCAGCGGGTGCGCTTTGCGCTGTCCAGAAGAACGGCTTCGGTACTATATACGCGGCGACTTCGCGAAGTGTCCGACGCGCGCAAAGATATTTTTTCGGGCCGTCGAATTAACTTGATCGTGTCACGCACCGGAGTGATGAATGTGATTACGATGACGAACACGAACCAAGCTGACGAGATGAACCAGACCATAGCCGAGATCGCCGCCCGTATCCTCGGGGTCGAGACCCTCGCCACCCAGAACCGCGACGCCCTCGACTTCCACGAGCTGGCGGTCTGGAACATCCAGCGCGCGCTCGAAGCCGCCTACGAGGCCGGGCGGGCGGCGAAGTAGACGCCCCGCAGTCAGGCGCCCGCTTTACGGGACAAACCTACGCGGCTTCGCCTTTTGTTTCACTCCTGGCTGCTCGGGTGGGCGCCGAATCCTTATGTATGAGCGTTGAACAATTTGAGATCACATCGGCCGGCCTGTTCGCCCTTCTCCATGACGATTTCGCGGAAATGATGGCGGCAAAGACTCAGGACAGCCGAATCGCCGCCAGCACCAAACTCCTCCGGCGGGTGCGACAGATCAATAGCATCGCCGACACCGTCGCAGGGAACCCGACCACTGAGCTGGCTCACGCCGTTGAGCGTCTCGGCACAGCGCTTGTGTCGCAGGCTGAGCGCAGGCAGAGTGCGCGGGCCCGCACAGCCTTAAAGAGGCAGCCGCCCGCGAACACGCTCTCCACAGCTGCATCTTCGTAGGATGGCCAGCCACGTGCACCACTCAAGGGCAGGTCATGCTCTTGGACTACGTTTTTCGACTACCGCAATGCCCGAGATGTCGTTCAGCTGAGCTGAGGCGGTCAAAACTACGCGGGATTGATTGGATTCTCGCACTGGTATGCATACCGCTTCGATGCCGAACCTGTAGAAAGCGATTTTGGGCATTTCGCCCAGCGGTCGCGCGGGTGGCGTGAGGAGATACTTTTTACCATGTAGTTACGACGCCTGCGATCGCAGCGCCTTGCCGCGGATCGCGCCCACACGGTGCCGGAATGTTGGCTGCATATCGTTGTGCTCCCGCCAGCCATGCAAGAGTGGGCTTCGGCCGTTCAAGACCACAGTCAGCACGCAATCGTCGGCAAGCGCCGTGCGGTGGAGCGCGATCGCTTGGCGGGCGGCGTCCATCGAACTGGCGGAATCGACGGTGTAGTCAACGTGGCCGCCGTTAACGGGGATCAGGACGAGGCACTGGCGGTTTGGCACGACTCCAGCATAGGCGAACATATGGCGAAGACACAAGGGTACACTTGTAACGGCGGGGTTACCACAGGCCCGGACCCCGCCAGCTAACCCATTATTTATCTGTCACTTGCGAAGTTCGGCGGGGTTAGCGGGGTCAATTTCCCACTGCTTTTATATAGAATATTTGCGTGATGTATACACAGGTGCACAAGTACTTCTCACACGTAGGAGTTGGATTATAACCCCGCTAACCCCGCCGATCCATATAAGCCATTGATTGCACAGTGGTTAGCTGGCGGGATTAACCCGGGCCCTAACCCCGCCCGGCGGGGTCGACAACCCCGCCAGCCCTAGATTCGCGCATCAGCTGTTGAATTTTGGTCGGTCTCAGCCGATGGATCGTGTTGAACCTATGAATAGCGTCAAGAGAAGATTCTCCGGGCTAGAGTTCTCCGCCATTGCCGACATTCAGCCTGAAAGGGATGCGGCCGGTTACATCGTGGAAGACACCTTCCAGCTCGGCCCTGAAGTGCGCCACAACAATTATTCAGCTGGCCCATTCTGTCGGTTCCGCGTCGCACAATCGATCACCTCCGCGGGTGTCTACGCTCTCACGGTCGCCGACCGCTTAATGTACATCGGCGAGTGCGAGAACCTCGCCAAGCGCTATAGCTCGACGGGGTACGGCAGGATCTCACCCAGAAACTGCCACTCTGACGGCCAGAGCACAAACTGCAAGATCAACGCGCTAATACTGCGCCATACAAAAGCTGGCGAACCGATCACCCTGTGGTTCCACCAGACAACAGAGTACAAATCAATCGAAGCGACGTTGATACAGGAGTTATCGCCGCCGTGGAATGGAAGGCTTCAGCGCGTTCCGCCACAGCTGGTCCCGCCTCGGCCACGGGAGAAGACAGTGAGCGCTCGCGGGCTCAAGAGCGTCAAGATTGAGCCCAGCACCAACGAACGGAAACCAAGTGCCATTGCCAGCAGCTTCCGCGACGCATTGGGACATCTGCTGGATCAGGCACACACGCGAGGTGAGAATCGCGTTCGCGTGCAAGCTGGCGACCTTCACCGCATCGTCGGGGGCTACCCCGGCAGCAGCCACCGGATGCCGGTTTGCTGTGGAGAAATGAGGAGAGCCATGATTTCTGGCGACCGCCAGGTCCAAGCGCCGCCCAAAGGCACCGGCGCGAGTTTGACGATTGAGTACCGACTGCCGCGAGAGTAGACTTCCCGGCGGGGCGAAGACCTACGTCGGCGTCAACCGCTTACCAATGCCAACATAAGCGTTCGGTGTTCCCAAAATATGCTGCACATTGAATCCGAGAGAGAGCGCCGCCGCGATCAGAGCGCCGTTGCTTATGTACGCACCCTCTTCGTTCTCAGCTTGGTGCTTCCACGTATAGCTGGAGCACCGCCTGTTGATGCTCTGCCGCCGGTGATACTTCCGCAGCCAGGTTCGCGCGAGTTCGAACTGTTCGACGCCGAAGTCTGTGAGTAGATGTGCGCGCGACGCCTCGCACTTGTCCAGGATGGTCGCCGGCGGCCGAACTGGATGCCACGAGCAGAAACCGTTGGCGGACAGGTGCCGGTAGGCGCCCAAGACTCGAGCCAACGAAACCTTGGCCTCCTCACACAATTGCAAGCTGTTCGGCTCCCGCATCACGATGCCACTACCTTCCACCGCGCGACCTTGGTCTTCGCGTCCATTGCGTCCCGCGTGACATGAACTTGCCTATCGCCGTAGCGCCGATCAATCCGCGACGAGAATGAATTGCCCAACAATCGGCTGCACGACGCCGAACGGCGCTGGATGGCCTCGGCAATTTCGTCCGGCATTGCTTGGCGCAACGCCGTCACGTCCGTGGTTTCGGTGCAACGACCCGGCGTAAGCTTGTCCAAGATCTCAGCAACGCGAAACGACTCTCCCCGGTATATTCGGTCGATGGCCAACAAAAACTCCTCCCACTGGCCCGCCTCAAGGTCGTTGTTGGCCAACTTGGCTTCCGCATTTCCAAGAAATCCATCAATGCCGGCGCACTCCAGCATTCCACCGACAACGTTGCACCAGGACTCAAAGCTGCCCATCCGCTTGATGCGGCTGGGCGCCGGGCATCCGGAATTGAACCAATACCGCGCGATCATCAGGAGTGACGCAATCAAATGTCCTCGATTCGACTTCACCCATTCGCGGAGATCCTCGTGCCGGAAGCCAGTCCGTTGAAACGGGCGTGAAGACTGTGCGTCAAGCCTGATCCAGTATGCGCGGCGCGGCATATCGCCCCCCAGCCGAACATTATTGCCGGTCGCAATCCATGCGCATCGAACGGGAAGGTTGAGCTGTTCGAACGTCCCAAACCGGCGATCGGATAGCACCAATGCCGTCAAGGCGGAACAAAGCGCGTCGGAGTCCAAGACCGCTTCGACATTGTCGATAACCACCACGGCAGAGCCTTTTACCAGCATTGTCGTGATTTTCTTCCGCCATTCCTCGGGATCTCGTGGCGCGGAAAACGTATCGGGAGGACGGCCAGTCGCGATCATCGTCACCGACTCCGCCAGCAGACTCTTGCCGGTGCCCGCCTGTGGTGCATCGTAGATAGCCAGTGGCGTGGGCCCCTCGATGAGCGATCGCACGAGAGGAGTAAGGAGCGATGCCAATAGATTTGCACGGCTAGCCTCATCCTGGAACACAAAATCGCCGAAGGCTGACTCGATCCGTTTCTTGGCAACTTCCACATGGGCTGCCGAGACAATCTCTGGGATGTCGGGTACGGTCAATCCAGGAGCCGGAGAATAGTAAAGGAAGGTGGCCGGATCGTATCCAGCGCGGCAGATGATTGAACCATCCGGCCGTATCGCAGGAGCCTGGATAAGGAGCTCAAGCGAAGGAAGGCCCCACTCCCTCGCCGGCCTCGACTGAATGTCGCGCACGATCTCAATACACGGAGCACATTGAAGCGTTTTCTGATTTGCCCCGATTTTGAAAAAATACGCGGCCCGAGCGAGTTCGCCACGCAGCCCATGTTCAGTTAGCTCCTCGATCACCACACGGCCACGCTCGTCCTCGCCAACACGCACTATGCGGCCGCTGCGCGCGAAGTAGACCGGAGGAGAATTGGCGCCCCGCAGCGCATGGATCGCATCGGCTGTAATATCCGGCATTTGGCGACCTGCGACACAAATCCTCGGAAGGTCACGGGCCGGAGCGCGGGGAGTCTCAGAACCACAACTCTCTTTTGGAGCGTGCGCCACTGGCGAATAGTGAGTTGTAGTTTGAGACAGCGCACTGGCGATGGTGGACTCACGGTAGTCCGTGTCCTTCCGGCAAGCCTGCGTGACGAAGAACGGGCGCTCTAGCTAGGTTCAAATAGTCGCTGGGAGGCGACTGGAGATGAACCGAAGAGAAAGTAACCGGGTAGCGGCGCCCATCGTGGAATTGCAGCGCGAATTGG
>JAEUQC010000019.1 GCA_016789905.1 Bryobacterales bacterium
TCCAATTCGCGCTGCAATTCCACGATGGGCGCCGCTACCCGGTTACTTTCTCTTCGGTTCATCTCCAGTCGCCTCCCAGCGACTATTTGAACCTAGCTAGAGCGCCCGTTCTTCGTCACGCAGGCTTGCCGGAAGGACACAGCGCCTTAAACGAGATCTTGGATCATTTGAGGAGATCGGAGAAGCCTTGGCGGAAGACTGCTTTCGAAGCACTTCTTCTAACTGGTCCCACGAACTGTTGGAACATAACAAAGGCGAACTGGTTCGCATGCGCGACCAAGTTCGCCCTTTTTTGTTTGAAGTTTAGATAAACCGCGTTTTGCCGGGTTGGGCGAGCGGCGGGACTTCCCACTTGCCTTTCCAATCGAGCGTTTCCGGGACGAGCCGTTCCTGCGAGTTCAGCGCCTGTTCCCAGGTAATCTGCTGGCCGGTGTAGGCGGCCATGCGGCCCATGATGCCCATCAGGGTAGACGAGCACATGCGGTCGCCGTCGTTCATGACTTCGCCCTTGCGGATGGCCTGGAATAGCAGGTCGTGCTCGCGCTGGTACATGTCGTACTTCTGGCCGCTGAAGGTCCAGGGGTTGTCGCCGACAATACGCGGGTTTGGTCCCTTGCCGATGATGGCCTGGCCTTTGGTGCCCATGATGTAATCGGCATTTTCGTTGTGGCAGCCTTCGATCTGACGGCAGGCAACTGCCGCGCGCACGCCGTTGGGCCAAACATAATTGACTTCAAAATGATCGTAGATGTTGCCGCCATGGGCGGGCACGGCGCGGCCGCCGACGGCGACGCAGCTCGCCGGAGGCGCGTCTTTGAAGGCCCAGGCAACCTTGTCGACACTATGGATGGCCTGTTCGACGATGGAATCGCCACAGGTCCAGGTGAAGTTGTACCAATTGCGGATCTGCCATTCAATATCCGACATGCCGGCGGGCCGCGTGTCGGCCGGGGGCATGGGCTTCACCGGGTTGGTGTAATAGGTGGCGTAATAGTTGACGATGTTGCCGATGTCACCTTTGTGAATCCGGTCGAAGGTCTCGACGATGTAGTTCGAGTAGCGCCAGCAGAAGCCGGCGACGAGATTGAGCCTCTTCTCGCGCGCCATTTTGACGGTTTCCATGACGTGGCGCAGGCCGGGGCCGTCGACGGCCATCGGCTTTTCGCAAAAGACGTGCTTGCCCTTTTCGATGGCATAGCGCAACTGTTCGGGGCGGAAGCCGGGAGGGGTGGCGAGCAGGACGACGTCGATGTCGGAATCGATGAGCTTCTTGTAGGCGTCGAGCCCGACGTACATGTTGGCCGATTCGACCTTCACTTTATCCTTGTGAATGCGGCGGAGCCGTTCGACGGATTCATCGATGCGTTCCTGGAAAACGTCGGCCATGGCCGTCAGATTGGAGAAGTCATCGGCCTTCAGCGCCTGGGCCGCGGCGCCGGAGCCGCGTCCGCCACAGCCGACCAGACCGACCTTAATCGCTTTGGACGCCTGCATAGCACTGAGCAGCGCGGGCGCACCGAGCGTTGCCGCGCCGGCCTGCAGGAACTCTCGCCGGCCATTTCGATAGATCATGAAAAACTCCTCCTTGGCAATTCTTTATCGTATCGTACCGACGGCGCTACTCCTTCCCGATGTGAGGATGCGTGCGGCAGCATTCCGGGACCTGAGCGCGGACGAGTTCCATGGCGAGAGTAGCTTTATCCAGGAAATTGGCTGAGCTGCTGACGACGAAGCGGAGCGGATGGCTATTCCAGGCCTGGCGAATTCTGGCGTCGATGCGCCTGGCTTCTATGGCGCTTTCGACGCGTGTGCTGTTCCGTTCATAGGCTTCGGGGCCGGCGGTTTCGACGTGAATGACGGCGGCATAGCGGGCGAGTTCCTCGTGAAGGGTGGTGCCGTGGCGGCCGAAGAAGCCACGGGAGGCGCCAGGCCAATACGCGAGACCATCGACAGTGCCGCGGTCACAGAGGATGACAGCGGCGTCATCGATGGTCTCAGCTAGCTGCTCCATCTGGCGTTGGATGGCGAAGATGGCGTGCTGCGCGGCGCGGCGGCCGGCGTCATTGGAAAGGCGGGGGAAGCCGCCGGTGAAGACGATGCTGGCGGCTTCCGGAAGTAGGACAACGTGGCGGCAGAAGTAGCGGCGGGCCATTTCGAGGATGGCGGTCTTGCCGCCGCCGGGGCCGCCGGTGAGGACGACGAGTTTCGGTTTGTGCCGCTTGCGCGCGCATTGGCAAGGGTGTGTGCCGGACGGCAGATGGTCCATGGCTCATTCATAGCGCAGGGCGGTAACGGGCTCAACCCTGGCGGCGCGACGGGCGGGGAGCCAGGCGGCGGCGAGGCCGACGCCGCCCAGGAAGGCCACTGCGGCGAAGAACGGCAGCATCGCGGTGGGCGCGGTGCCGTAGAGCTGGCTTTCGATCAGTCTCGCCGAGCCCAACGCGGCGAATGAACCCAATGCGATTCCCGCCGCCAGCCACATCGTTGCCTGCCGCAGCACCATGTTCCGAATGCCCGCCGGGGTTGCGCCAATGGCCATCCGGATCCCGATCTCTCGCGTCCGCTGGGCGACCAGAAGTGCGATCACACCATAGAGCCCGATCCCGGCCAGCGTCAGGCCCGCCAAGGCGAACCCGCCCAGCAGCAGCGTCTGGAAGCGCGGCTTTGCCCGCAGACTGCGTACCTTCTGGTCGAGCGTGTCGATCTGGAGCGTCAGGCGTGGATCCATTTGGCGGAACTCGTCGCGGATCGCCGGCCCAAGTGCCGGGTTCGCCTGCAGGAGAACCGTGTTCGCCAGCCGGCCGTCGACGGGTGCGTGCCGCTTCACCATGTAGAACTCGGGGTCCGGCAGGCGCAGAAGGCCCGCGTTGCGGACGTTGGCCGCGACACCCACAATCAACATCCACCCGGTGTCTCCGGACTTGATCCGCTGGCCGACCGGCTCCTGTCCCGCGAAGATCCGCGCCGCCAGAGTTTCATTAATGATCACGGCCGCATCGGCCTGGCTCCGGTCTGCTTCGGTGAAGGCCCGGCCCCTGGTGATCGGGATCCCGAGTGCCGAAAAGTAGCCTGGCGTCACCTGCCGGATGACCACCATCCCGCCGGTACCGTTGGTTGCCACCTTTGCGCGGCCTTGGACCTCGATCGAGACGTAGGTCGTGGCCATCGCCTGGCCTGTCGGGGGTAGCGAGTTGGTCACGGCGAACCGAGTGACGCCCGGCAGGCGCTGGATGCGCTGCTCCACCTCTTCCCAGAAGGCCAGTTGCTGTGCCCGTTCGGGTAGCGTTGCCGGGGCAGCTGCGCCTGCACCGCCAGGAGGCTTTCGGTGCGGATGCCAAGCGCGACGTTAGACAACTTCCATAGGCTTTCCAGCAGCAGGCCAGCCCCGGCCAGCAGGACGAGCGAGAGGGCAATCTGCACCACCACGAGCCCTGGCCGGAGCCAGGGGCCTGGGCGGCGCGGCACCGGCGCCAGGCCGAACAGGACGCAGGCGGCGAGCGTTAGACCGACGGTGGCGGCGAGGACCCGGCCATCAACGGAAGCCTGGTCCAGACGGGCAATGCCCGCCGGCGCGGCACTGGCGAATAGCCGGAGCAGACCCGCCGCCAGCGCGGTGCCCACCGCACCGCCTAAGGCGCTGAGCAGGAGGCTCTCGGTGAGCGACTGGCGGAGCAGACGGCCGGCTCCTGCTCCGAGCGCCTCCCGGATCGCTCGCTCCTGGCGGCGGCCGGCGGCGCGGGCGAGTTGGAGATTCACGGCGTTGGCGATGGCGATGAGCAGCACCAGACCGACCGCGGCAAGCAGCAGTTCCGCAGAGCGACGGCTGTCCCGGGTCTGCCGTTCGCGGAGCGGGTGAACGACCAGACGGACATCCTTGGCGACTGGTTGCGGGATGGATTTGAGCGATTCCTGGAAGACGGGCTCCAACCGGGTGCGGGCCTCGGCGGCGGTGACGCCGGGCTTCAACCGGCCGAAGGACTGGAGGAAGCCGGCCCCGCGCTCCTTTGGGTTGTGCTGGAAGGGCCGCAGGATGTCCGTTTGGGCCAGACTGGGGAGTTCGAAATCCCGGGGGAGTACACCGATGATGCGGACAGCGCTGCCATCGAGGTCGATGGTCTGGTTGAGCACTGCGGGGTTGGCACCAAAGCGGGTACGCCAGAGGTTATGCGATACGAGGGCGGTGGGCGGGGCGCCGAACTGGTTATCGGCGGCGGTGAAGTCCCGGCCCAGTTGTGGCGTGAGGCCGAAGAGGGCCAGGTAGCCAGGCTCGATGGCAGCGCAACGGAGCCGGACCGGGTCGTGGTCAGCGAGGTCGCAGTCGCCTGCGGCGGAGTTGGAGGCCATGGCGGAGAAGGGCGTCTGCTTCTCCTTCCAGAGCTTGTAGTCCCAGGTGAGCAGGAACTCGGAGTCAGCAACAGGCGCGGTCATGCCGAACCAGACCAGTTCGTGCTCATTGGCATAGGGCAGGGCGCGGAACAGGATGCGATCGGCAAAGCTGAAGACAGCGGTGGTGGCGCCGATGCCGATGGCAATGGCGGCGACGGCGGTGAGGGTGAAGGCGGGCGAGCGGCGAAGGCCGCGCCAAGCGTAGTGCAGGTCCTGCCGGAACTGATCGATCCATTCGGGCACG
>JAEUQC010000043.1 GCA_016789905.1 Bryobacterales bacterium
GTCGGTGTTGAAGGCAGGGGTTTTGGTGGGAGTGTCGCTGGGAATCTTGTATCTGTACCGGTTTGCGCTGTTCGCAGTTACGTTTCGAAGTACGTGAGGCGGTAGGCTAAGAATGGAGACTACGTTGGAATTGGAGCACGTTTGGCAGGCGGCGAGACACACATTCGGACAATGCGCGGGACACAGCTTTCCCTGGTCCCCCCAGAATCAGCACTGACGTCAACGGCGCAAGGAGCTGTGTTTACAAGGCGCTGGGTGGTGGACCTGGTGCTCGATCTGGCGGGATATACGCCCGACAAAAATCTCTCCACACTGGTAGCAGTGGAGCCGTCGGCAGGGGAGGGGGCATTCCTTGGACCAATGGTCGAACGGCTGCTTGCCTCGGTTGCGAACCAAGGGGGAGACGTTCGTGACTGTGGAAAGGCTCTAGTCGCATTTGAGTTGGATGGGTTGAGTACGGAACGGACGCGGGCGTTGGTGCGCGCGGAGCTTAGGAAGCATCGGGTTCCGGAGATTACGGCGGATGCGCTGGCGACGAGTTGGGTTCGGTGCGGGGACTATCTAGTCGATTCCACTTCAATTGAGGCGGATTTCGTGGTGGGTAACCCGCCTTACATTCGGGCGGAAGAAATACCGGCCGAGCAGGCAGCGTTTTATCGGCGTTGTTTTCCGACAATGCGAGGCCGGGCGGATATCTACATTGCGTTTTTTGAGGCAGCGCTGCTGCAGTTGCGCGAGCACGGTACCTGCGCATTTATTTGCGCCGACCGTTGGATGCGGAATCAATACGGCGGCGGGTTACGGGAGATGATCACGGGCGGCTACGCGCTTGATGTCGTTGTAGAAATGCATGAGGCGAATGCCTTCGAAGACGAAGTGGACGCCTATCCGGCAATCACAGTGATTCGAAAGCGGGCCCAGCAGACGACGGTGGTAGCGGCAATGCCGGCAACGGTGGAGAACACAGCAAAATCAGCGCTCACGGATGCCCTGTTAAGTGGAGGCGTTGGGCCATCCGTTCCTGGGTTGCGGATAGCTAGATTGGACCGTTGGTTCCAGGGGGATACGCCCTGGCCATGCCAATCGCCGGAACAGTTGGAATTGTTGCGACAGTTGGAAGACCGGTTTCCGTTGTTGGAAGCCTACGCCCGGGTCGGCATTGGCGTGGCGACAGGAAACGACGGCGTATTCGTGACGAAGAATGAAAAGTTGGTGGAGCCATCGCGTTTGCTTAAGTTAGCGATGGCGAAGGATCTAAGCACCGGCCGTCTTTGCTGGTCAGGCCAATATTTGGTCGACCCTTGGGAACGGGAGGGCCTTGCCGATTTGGCCGCTTACCCGCAGTTGGCAGCGTATTTCGCAGAACACGAGACCGCCTTGAAGCGTCGGCACACGGCAATGAACAACCCACGAAACTGGTACAGGACAATAGACCGGGTCACGCATTCACTCGCCGCTAAAAGAAAACTGTACATTGCCGACATCAAGGATGTATTGAACCCCGTGCTGGACGACGGGGAGACGTATCCGCACCACAACCTGTACTTTGTGGCCTCGGAAGATTGGGATTTGGAAGTGCTGGGTGGGCTGCTATTGTCGGCGATTGGACAGTTTTTCGTGGAGTCCTAC
Source organism: Bryobacterales bacterium (assembly GCA_016789905.1). Lineage (GTDB taxonomy): Bacteria > Acidobacteriota > Terriglobia > Bryobacterales > Bryobacteraceae. The sequence goes on from JAEUQC010000043.1 coordinate 1,630, forward strand.
GGAGTGCGCATGCGCGGCGGATATTTGCGTTTTCAAGCACAGTATTTGCGGCGAATCCGTGTTCCTGCACCGAATTCAGTGACGTTGAACATCGCCGGGGAATTGCGGGAAGCATTCAGAGCAAGGAACCGGGATCAGGCAACTGCGGCCGCGTTGGTAGCGTACGGGATTAGTCCAACGCAATTGGAGGCGGCGATTGGACATCGATAGGGAATTACGGGTTGCGGTACAGAGCTATTGGACGGGACGGGCATCGAATCGGGCGAAGCAAGAGGGATTGGGCCGGCGAGATGCCGGAGCTCGGGGAGAGGTAACGGGCGGCGGGCAGATGGCCGCGTTGGAGCATCTGATTTCCAAACTGTTGGTTGCGTCTGGTGTACGTCCGGAAGATATTCGCACACGAACAGAACTGGAACTGCCGGGCCATTTCCGGGCAACAAAAAAATGGGATCTGGTAGTTGTTTCGCAGGGACGTTTGGTGGCTGCAATGGAATTCAAGTCGCAGGCGGGCGACTCCATCGGGAACAATGTAAACAACCGCAGCGAGGAGGCGCTGGGGAGTGCAAGCGATATTTGGACGGCGTATCGGGAGGGCCGCTTTGGAGCCTCTCCCGCTCCGTTCCTTGGATATTTTTTCTTGCTGGAGGATCAGGACAAGGTCAACGTTCCCGTTCGAAACAAGGAACCACATTTCCCTGTTGATCCCGCGTTTCGAGGAGAGACGCCGAGACGAGGACGCGACGGGCAGCCGGTGTTTGCCGGGATATCCTATGCCAGGCGATATGAGTTGCTATGCCGCCGGTTGGTGCTTGAGCGGATCTACACCTCGGCCTGTTTTGTGATGGCAACCAATGAGAAGGAAACTCGGATTACACAGCCGGCGGAGGATCTGGCGTTTGCCAGGTTTGCCGCCACGCTGCGAGGACACGTGGTTGGTCTGTTGTCGGGCCTGCCAGGCTAGCCCCCCATGACACCGGCGCTGAAGGGAGCTATGATCCTGGAAGAACGCCATGTCCACCAGACGCCAGATTTTACAAACTGCCGTGGCACCGATGATTGTGCCGAGTGTTGTGCTGGGACAGCGTGCCGGGGCCGTGCCGCCCAGTGACAGGATTCTTTTCGGCGGCATCGGTATCGGTTCACGCGGAGCCCACGTGCTGAGCAAGCTGCTCAAGATTCCGCAAGCCAAATTCATCGCGATCTGCGACGTGCGGAATGAACGGCGAGAGACCATCAAATCCACCGCCGACCAGAACTACGGCGACCGCGACTGCCAGATGTACGGCGACCAGTATGAGTTGCTGGCGCGACAGGACATCGACGCCGTGCTCATTGCCACCGGCGACCGCTGGCACACGCCGCTATCGATCATCGCGGCGCAACACGGCAAAGACGTCTACTGCGAAAAGCCGTGTTCAATGTCGATTGAAGAAAGCTGGGCGCTGGGCGACGCGTTCCGCCGGTATGGCAAACTCTACCAGGCCGGCTGCCAGCGACGGAATGGCGCGAATTTTCAGCTTTGCAAAGACCTTCTGAAATCGGGCGCGCTGGGCAAGTTGAAAACGCTGTACGCAAACGTCGGGCCGTCGGTGAATTGGCCGCCGCTGCCAAGCCGGGACTGGCTGGCCGAAGAGCCGCTGCCCGCCAAACAGGTGCTGGATTGGGACCGCTGGCTGGGGCCGGCCCCGTGGCGTCCGTACCACTCCTCCTATGTGCGCGGCGGCTGGCGGAACTTCTACGACTTTCATGGCGGCGGGATTCTGGAATGGGGCTCGCACACCGTGGACCTCTGCCACTGGGCGGCGGACCTCGACGACACGCAGCCAGTGGAGTATGAACCGGTTGGCACCAACACCGGCCCGTATTTCGTGAACTGCACGTACGCCAATGGCGTGAAACTGGTGATGCGTGACAACGGATGGGACGGCGCGTTGAAGACCGGATCGTGCAGCTTCCGCATTGAGGGCGACAAGGGTTGGGTGGAGACGGGCGATGCGACGAAGATCGAATGCTCCGATAACATCAAGCCCTTGCTGCGACCGACCGAAGACGCGCGGATGGCCCTGGAAAACCACGTCAACGAACTGGTGCGATGCATCAAGACGCGGCAGGCACCGGCGGCGAGCGCGGCGGCGGCCGCCAATTCGCACGTCACTTGCCATGCAGCATTTATTGCCTATCAACGAGGCAAGACGCTGCAGTGGGACACCAACAAGCGCGCATTCACCAACGATGAGATTGCCAACCGGATGCGGTCGCGCGCGTTGCGCGAGCCGTGGCGCATTTGAGCGAAGGAGAACGAAAGATGCCACAGACACCATCCACCACACCCGTTGTCGCCGCGGCGAAACCGAAGCCGCCGGAGCCGCCGCCTTCGCTCCGGGAAGGAGACCTCGCCGCGCTGGCGGCGCCGGCTCTGATTGCGATTCTGAAAGATGCCGCGGCACCCGAGTTCAGGAAGGCCAAGGCCTGTGTGCGTCTTGGCGAACTAGGCGCGAGGGAGGCCGTGCCGCTGCTGGCGGCGCTGTTGGACGATGAACACTTAAGCGTCTACGCGCGCTACGGACTGGAGCCGATTAAAGACCCGTCGGTGGACGACGCGTTGCGCGCGGCGGCGGGCAAGCTGAAGGGCGTTCGGCAGATCGGGGTGATTAACTCGATCAACAAGCGCCGCGATTACAAAGCCGGGCCGATGCTGGCGAAGATGATCCACGGCACCGATGTGGATTTGGCGCGGGCGGCAGCGGCGGCGCTGGGCAGCGTGGGCGGTACGTCGGCGATGCGTGACCTGCAGGCGGCGTTGCCAAAGACGAGTGGCATGACGCGGATGGCGGTGGCCGATGCGTCGCTGGTGTGCGCAGAGCGCCTGCTGGAAGAAGGCAAACGGGAGGAGGCGATGGCGTTTTATACGGCGTTGACCGCGCCCGATGTTCCGAAGCCGGTGCGACTGGCGGCAATGAACGGGATTTTGCGGGAGGAGTCACCGGCCCGGCGGCCGCGGTAGGTGCATGGCTGAGATCGGCGAAAGCGCACGCGCGGTCTGGTTTGCATTGACCGGAACCGGCGATCACCTCGGTTTGGGCTCCATTGCGAAGGTGTGAGTGGCGAGGGCTTCGGAGAACGCCGCATCGTGACTCACAAATAGAATGGTCCCGTCCCATTGTTGGAGCGTCTCCAGAAGCGCCCGCCGCGCCTCAATTTCCAGGTGATTCGTTGGTTCGTCGAGAAGGAGGACGTTGGCGCCATTCACCAGGAGCACGGCAAGCGCCGTCTTGGCACGCTCGCCCAAGCTGAGTTGACGAATGGGAACCTGGACGTTGGCGCGTGGAAGTTTCAGACAGGCGAAGATCGTCTGGACCCAGGTGCGGTCCGGGTTTTCGCGGAGGCAGATTTCGAGCGGCGTCTGATTGGACGCAAGGGTCTCCGCTTCCTGGGCAAAGTAGCCAAGTTTCACTTGGCGGCCGAATTGAATAGCGCCTTCCGTTGGTTGCAACTCGCCCCGAATGGCGCGGAAGAGTGTGGTCTTGCCGGCGCCGTTGGGACCGGAGATGGCCCAGCGTTCGCCGCGGCGAATGGTGAGTTGACAGCCTTGGACGATGGGCCGCTCCGCATAGGCGAGCGTTACGTTTTTAAGCGTGATGGGAGGGTCCGACGGACGAACGGAGTTCTGAAAATCGAGCTTGGGGATGGGCTGCTCTTCCCAGGGCTTTTTTGTTCGCATTTCAGTGGGCAGGCGCTCTCGCAGAAGTCGGCCGGTGCGGGCAACCTTGGCGGATTTCGCGTTGTAGAAGGCGCGGCTAATGGCGCCGCCCGGAGGTGCGTCAGCCACTTTGGCGGCGAGTTGGTCTCGCCGTTCGGCGGCGCGATGGAGCGACTTGATTTGCCGCTGCTCGGATTCGTAATTTGCCCACTGGTGTTGGTTGGCGAGTTGAGTCTGGTGCTGGTAAAACTCGTAGCCGCCGTTGTATTGGTGAAACTGCCCGCGCCGGATTTCGAAGACGCGCGTGGAGACCGCACGAAGAAAATCTTCGTCGTGAGAGACAAAGAGGACAGTCCGGTCGCGGCGCAGGAGTTGATGGGTGAGCCAGTGACGGCCAGGCGCGTCGAGGTGATTTGTAGGTTCATCGAGAAGGAGAATATCGGCGCCGGCGGCGAGCACATGGGCCAGATGGGCTCGGCTGCGTTGGCCGGCGGACTGCCGAATATCACCATCGTTTGCCTGTAAGCAAATGGCGAGAAGCAGACCACGGCGCTTGGCAATGCGACCTTCATCGGGCGACTGCTCCTCATTGAGAATACGAAGCAGCGAAGACTTCCCTGCCCCGTTGGGGCCGACGAGCGCAATGCGATCGCCAGGGTTAATTTCAAAATCCACCGCTTGAAATAGCGGATGCTCCTGCGCGTAGCGAAGCGCAAGGCCACGAGCCTGCAATAGTGACATGACGCACGTCCACTCCCCGTTCGGGGATTTCATCTAAGGGGGCGAGAGTGTCAACTAGAGGCGCATCAGGGGCGCGGCAACCGCGCATCCACATCCTACCCTACTTCGGCCGGGTCGCGCCACTGCAACACTCGTTCCGATGGTGGACCGTGGCGTCGCGTGATGACGATTCGGGCCGGCTGCTTCACCCGAAAGACCAGGCCTTGCGAACTGCTCACTTGTATGTTTGCCGGCGTGAACGAAGTCTCGGTGACTTCGACATAAACCGGTTCCTCATCGCTGCCGGCGGACGCCACTCGCACTTCCGCCGTCGCGCTCCCCGCTGTGTTCTCCAGTTTGTACCTGCCCGGTTCAAGGAGAGAAGTGGCGTAGATGTCTCCGTTGCCGAGTCGCGCGGTATCGAAGATGGTCCTCTCTGTTCCGGCGGTGACCGTGGCGGAATAGCCGTCGCCCCCGGACGCATGAAAAAGAACGAAACCGTTTGGGGCGACTCGGAGGGCCTCACAAATAATCGGCCCGTGGCGAGCAAGAGCAGCCAAATGGATCTCAATCTGCCGTTCGCCAGCGGGGTCAACATCGAATACGGTGCTGGCCACGCGGCGGCCCTGCCGGTGGACGCCGACATCATACGTGCCGGGCTCGGAAAACTGGTGGATCACCATGCCGAGGGGGCCGAGCGCTCCGCTGTCCTGATTCACGATGTTGAGGATTTGGAAATTAATTCTTGCGTTCACGGGCCAATAGCTACGTAGTGAAACGCAGCCACATGGCGTATCATCCATTCGCATAGTAGTTTATCTAGAGGTAGACGTGTATACTATGCCTATGGCGGAGATCGTACAAGGCACGTTGAACATGTTGATCCTGCAGGCGCTGGTGCGGGAGAAGGCAAATGGGTATGAGATCGCCAAACGGATTGAAGCGATGTCGGACGAGGCGCTCGTGGTGGAACACGGCTCGCTGTACCCGGCTCTGCGGCGGCTGGAGGGAAACGGCTGGGTGAAGGCGGCGTGGGAGGTCTCGGCGACAAACCGGCGGGCGCGGTTTTATTCGCTGACAGCGGCGGGCCGGAGACAAGTGGAGGTGGAGCGAACGCGCTGGGAAGCGGCGGTACTGGCGATCACGCGCGTCATGAGAACGGCCTAAGCGATGCGAGAGTGGGGGAAAGATCCGATTGATGAGGAGTTGCGGGAGCATTTTGAGGCGCTGCGCCACGAGCGCCTGGCAGCCGGGGATACGGAGGAACAGGCAACCCGATTTGCACGGCACCGGTTGGGTCATGTGGTGGCGATTGGGGAAGAGGTGCGGGGATTGAGCTGGTTTCACCGGGCGGATGCAATTTGGCGGCACGGGCGGTTTGCGCTGCGATCGTTTCACCGGCACGGGGGCGCATATCTATTGGCCACAGCAATTTTGAGTATCGGAATTGCGTTGAGCGTGGCCGTCTTTTCATTAGTGGACGCGGTGGTGCTGGCGCCGCTGCCGATTCCAGAGCAGGATCGGGTACATCTGTTGTGGAAAACGGACCCTTTGAATTCTCCACGGTTGGTGGGCGAGATGGCCTATCCGGAGTTGGCGGATTTGCAGGCGACGATGCCAGAGTGGGAACATGTGGCGCTGTTCCCGGCGGCGCCATACGGGAACGGGCGGGTGTTGCAGACGGGAACAGGAGACCCAATCCAGATTGAATCCTGCCCGGCGACGCCGGCCTTTTTCAAGGCACTGGGCGTGGCGCCAGCAATGGGCCGCGACTTTGAGCCAGGTGACACAGCGCCCGTAGTGGTGCTTTCCGACCGCGTGTGGCGGGAGCAGTTTGGCGGGAGAGCGGATGTAGTCAACACGCAGGTGCGGCTAAACGGCCGGGGGCATACGGTGATTGGCGTAATGCCGCCGGCGTTCGATTTTCCGCGCGGCGTGGGACTGTGGGTGAATCTGCCGGCGTCAATAAAGCGGTCAATGATCTGGCTGCAAGCGGTGGGGCGCGCGCGGCCCGGTGTGTCGCGGCAGCAGTTGCAGGCTTCCGCGGACCGCACGTTCCGGATGCAGGTAACGGATCATCCGGATGAATATGTCAACTCGCAGCGGTCCGTGGTGACACCGATCGCGGAGTTCTTGACAGGCTCATCGAAAACACAACTGTTGCTATCGCTAGGTGCCTCCATTCTGCTGCTGCTATCGGCATGCGTGAGCGCGGGAAACCTGTTTTTGTCGCGGGCGCTGGCGCGCCGGCAAGAAGTAGCCACACGGGCATCGCTGGGTGCGACGCCAGGGCAGATTTTGGCACAGTTCGCGACAGAAGCGATGCTGGCGGCGGGAATGGCGGCGACGGCCGGAGGCGTGTTGGCGGCAGGACTGATCCGGCTATTGGTGCGTTGGGCACCGGCGGAGATACCGCGAATTGAGACGGCTGGCCTAAACCTTGGCGCGCTATTGTTCGCGGCGGGCGTGGCCCTGTTGGCGGCGTTGGCATGTGGAGTGGGACCTGCGCTACTAGTGCGGGGAAAGCACCTGGACGCGTTGATGCGCGACGGGGGAACGCGGACAGCCGGATCGTGTACCGGCAGACGATTGCAACGTGCATTTGTGTTCTTGCAGGCGGCATTCACCGTAGTGATTCTGGTCGCGGGCACGATGTTGTTTGCCAGTTACAGGGCGATGCTGCGGACCGACATCGGACTGGGGCATCGGGATGCGCTGACGATCAACCTGGCGCTGCGCGGACCCCGAGTGACGCCGGAGAGCTTTCGAGCGTTCTATTTGGAGTTGATCGAGCGGCTGCGGGCAACGCCGGAGATCACCCACGCCGCGGGCGTTTTGCTGCGTCCGCTGGAGGGCACCATTGGCTGGGATACGGAATACACCATGGAATTTGAGAACGGAACGCGAGACCCGGACCGCGTGCGGAAGGCGAATTTCGAAGCGGTGACAACAGGTTACTTCGCGGCGATCGGGACGCCCTTGCTGGAAGGCCGGGACTTCAATGAACACGACACGATGGAGTCAGAGAAAGTGGTGATTATCAGCCGGTCTTTGGCGGAACATTTCCGGGCAGCGGGGTTGGAGCCGCTTGGCCAGCGGATGCGGACTTTCGGTGAGACGCGGAAGATCGTTGGTGTGACGGCGGACGCGCGTTATCGCGGCGTGGTGCGGGCAGGGGAAGATGTGTATGTTCCGAACCGGCAGGTGAACGTGCCAACAAATTATTTGGTGGTGCGTGGGCGAGTTCCGGCGGGGCAACTATTGAGAGTTGTGCGCCAGACCGTGAAGCATATGGACCCGGAACAGGCGATGGCCGGCGAGGCAACGCTGGGCGAACTGGTGGAAAAGAACACGGCACGGGAACGGTTCAACGTAGCAATTCTGTTACTTTTCGCAATCGGCGCAGTTGTGCTGGCGGCGGCGGGGATTCTGAGCGTGGTGCGCGAATCGATCACGGTGCGGGCGAAGGAAATTGCAATTCGAATTGCACTGGGTGCGGGCCAGGGACGGCTGGCTGCGCAAACGGTGCAGGGTGTGCTGGTGTGTGTGGCGGCGGGCACGGCAGCAGGTTTGGCAGGCGCGTATTTGGCGGGACCGGCGACGGAAGAGTTGTTGTACATGGTGGCGCCGCGGGACCCGGCGCTGCTGCTGGGGGCGGGGGTGTTTGTGATGTTGTTGGCGGTGGTGGCGGCCCTTGCGCCGGCGTGGCAGGCGGCGGGGGGAGAGCCGCGGGAAAGGCTGTTGTCTGACTAGCGTTGCTCCCGGATCAGAGCGGTGGCAATCAGTTTGCCAAGGTTACCCATCGCTTGTTTCTCCAATGCATAACCACTGCCGCGAAGGCGCGCGACGACGATGCCGTGATTAGTGAAGATCATCAAATACTGGCCGCCGTCCCCGGCCGGCTTAGCTGTTGACGGTTTGTGAAGAGGTGTAAGCGGATTTCCGAACCGATTCTTCGCTGAGGATTCTGTTGGCGCCCCATTGTCCGGTGTTGAGGATTAACTCGCCGATCTTGCCGGGGTCAAAGGCGGAGATGGAGAGGCCAGTGTAGCCAACGGCGTGACCGGCTGCATCGGCGAACCAGGAGGTGTTTTCCCTGATACAGAGAGAATCAAGTTCCGTTCGGCGCAGGAAGCGGTCCAGGCGCTCGCCTATGGCGTGTTCGACAGCGGCGGCGACAATGGCGGGACCGGGGTTGTTGTATTTGAAGACCGTGCCGGGCGGGTCTTGCACCGCTTGCAGGCGAGCGGCTTCCACCCAGTCCCGGGCCTCGTTCCATTGTTTGAGAACGCGGTTGCTGTTGGCATTGCGGGCGTCGCGGATACCCGAGGCATGGGACATGAGTTGGCGACGGGTGACGGCGCCCTTCGGATCTGCGGCGAACGCGGGAAGTAGCTGGCCGATGGGCAATTCGATACTGGCCCATTTCCCTTCGGGGAAGAGGCGGCTGACTGCGACACTCACCATCCGTTTGGTGACCGTGTAGATCGAGTAGGGCTGCTGTTCGTTGAAAGCTGCCATCCGTTTACCGTCTTTGAGGACGGCGAAACCGCTGGTGCCGGCGGCCTTAGCGGCTTGGACGAGCGCGGCGACGGGAGCAGGCTTCAGACCAATGGATTCGGGCGTGAAAGGAGTGGCCGGAAGGACGGCGCAGGTGTCGGGGGGCGGGCGGCGTGTGCGATGGCAATTGATAGAAACGCCACAATGGCGACTGCGGCGCGGGACATTGCTGCCAGCGTCGCATCTCCACTTCCCCGAGGCGGCCTATAGCGACTCTGCGATTTTGAGCACGAGCCGCGGGATGGCCGCGATGTCGGCAGGCTGGGTACGGAAGTTGACGATGCAAGCGCGGAGGGCGAACTTGCCGTCGATGATCGCGTTCGATAGGAAGAGCTCGCCGGACTTTTGGATGCGGTCGAGCAGGCGCTCGTTGAGGGTGTTGATGTCCGCAACGCCGGGCGGGTTGTAGCGGAAGGTGGTGATCGACAGGCCGGTGGTTAGGGCTTCGAGCGCCGGGTGTTTTTGCACTTCGTCGAAAAGTTGGCGGGCGAGCGCGATGTCATCTGCGATGGTTTGAATGAGGCCCTGTCGTCCGGCCGCGCGGAGGCCCATCCAGACTTTGAGCGCCCGGAAGCCGCGCGAATTTTGCGGGCCGTGCTGATAGTAGTTGAGCGGCGCATCGGCGTCAAAGTGATAGTAAGCGGGGGAGTAGTCGAACGTGTCGGGGAGATGCTGCGCGTTTTTGACGAGAGCACAGCCGGCTTCGAGAGGGGCATAGAACCACTTGTGGGGATCGACGGCGATCGAGTTTGCGAGATGCAGCGACCGCAGGTCTTCATCGGCGCCGGGAAGGGCGGCGGCGGGGGCGCCGTAGGCTCCGTCAATGTGGAGCCACAGACCTTCAGCCTTGGCGATTGCAGACAGGGCGCGAATGGGGTCGACTGCGCCGGTGCTGACGGTCCCAGCGGTGGCGGCGATAAGGAAGGGCTGAAAGCCCTGCGCGCGGTCGAGCTGAATCTGGTGAGAAAGCGCGGCTGGCTCCATTCGTTGCTGAGAATCGGCGGGAATCCAACGAATGGCATTGGTGCCCAGGCCGAACATATCAGCGGCCTTCTGAACCCACGTGTGGGTTTCTTTGGACGCGTAAACGACAAGCCGGGCGGCGCGGACACCTTCGGCGCGAATCGAAGGACAGGCGTGCGTTCGGGCGGCGAGGAAACCGACGAAGTTGGCCATGGTGCCGCCGCTGACCAGGACGCCGCCACAATCGGCGGGGTAGTCCAGGAAATCGGCAATCCACTTGACGCATTGGGCCTCGATTTCGGTGCCGATGGGGCCGAGGATCCAAGCACCAACGTTGGGATTAACGGCAGCGGCCATCAACTCCGCCAGGGCGCCGATGGGCGCGGCGGAAGAGGTGACGTAGCCGGCGAAGCGCGGATGCCCGTTGTGGAGCGAGTGTTTTTCGAGCAATGCCCAGGCGTGTTGAACAATCCCGTCGTTCGCTTCAGGCACCTCGGGCAGTTTCGCGTCGCCCAGAACGGCACGGACTTGGGAGGGCGTCTGGCCGGACGTTACTTGCGCATGAGGAAGTGCCTTATAGAAATCCGCGATTTGATTGATGAGCTGGTGGCCGGCGGCACGGAACTCTTCGGGATCCATGTCGAGCGGCGAGTGGCGGGTCATATGCGGTGAAAGCCTTTGAGGATGTCGCGGGTGGAGTAGCGGAGAGCGATGGGGCGGCCGTGCGGGCAGTTGGTGGGATGTTCGCATTTGGCGAGTTCGGCGAGCATCCATTCCATTTTCTGCTGATCCAGACGCATGTTGATCTTGATGGCGGCGCGGCAGGCGATGGTCGCGCAGACGTTACGGCGCACTTCGTCGAGCGTGGCGCCGCGCAATTCGCGTTCCGATGTCTCCAGAATTTCGAAGAGTATCTTTTCGATGTCGCCAGGTTTCACGGCGGCAGGCGCCGCGGAGATGGCAATGGTGCGATTGCCAAACGGTTCGCTATCGAAGCCGCTGAGGCGGAGTTCGTCGGCGATTTGCGCATATTCGATCTGCTGACCAGCGGTGAGTTCGATGACGATGGGCATCAACAGCGCCTGCTGTTCCACGCGGCCGGCGGCCCGCTGGCGAAGCACCTGCTCAAAGAGAATGCGTTCGTGGGCGACGTGCTGATCGATGATCCAGAGGCCGTCCCGGCCGGCGGCTAGGATGAAGCTCTCGTGGAGTTGGCCGAGCGGGCGGAGGTCCTTGAGAATGTCGAGAGAGTGCACACTGTCAAGGACAACGCCATCAGGCAGTCCGCCATGCGTGTCGGGGATGCGGGTTCTGACCGTCGCGGGCGTCGAGGGAACGGGCGGCGGGGCTTCGTTGAACTCGAAGCGAGGCGCGGGAGCGAGGGGCTGGTGCAGCGTGAAGCTCGGAAGATCGGCCGGTTGGACACCCTGGGCATCATCAGGCGGAATAACCTGGCGCAACGCCGCGTTCTCCATTTGCTGGGAAAACTCACTATATGGAAGCCGGGCGGCAGGTTGCGGAGGCGCTTGCATGGGCAGCGAGGAAAGCGGGCGGCTCTGCATGATGGACCCCCGAATCGCGTCCCGCACATAATCGTGTACCCAACTGCCATGACGAAAGCGGACTTCGGTCTTCGATGGGTGGACGTTGACGTCAACCTCTTCGGCGTCGCAATCGAGGAAGAGCAACGCGAATGGGAAGGCGCCGGGAGGCATCAGGTTGTGATAGGCCGCCTGCATGGCATGGAGCAGTAATTTGTCACGGATAAGGCGTCCATTGACGAACAGATATATGGAGTTGCGGTTGTACTTTTGCACCTGCGGCATGGAGACGAAACCGCGAAGGAGGAAGACGCGGGTGCGTTCTTCGTCCGGCACACCCTGGGGAGGATCGGGGAGGAGGAACTCCTTTTCGTGTTCACCGATATCGATTAGGTCGTCGAGGATGTGGCTGCCGAAGACCTGGAAGACGCGCTCGCGAAGCGTGGCAACTGGGGTGACGTGGAGCAGTTCGCGATTGTCGTGCCGGAGTTCGAAAGTCTTGTCGGGATGGGCGAGCGAATAGTGCGTGACAAGGGAGGCGATGTGCGCAAGTTCAGTCTGATCTGAACGGAGGAATTTCTTGCGGGCAGGGACGTTGAAGAAGAGGTCGCGAACCGTGATAACGGTGCCATTGGCAAGGGCGGCTTCGTCGCAGCGAATCATTTTGCCGCCGTGAATTTCAACGCGCGTTCCGGTGGACTCTTCCGGGGCGTGGGATTCAAGGGTAAGGCGGGAGACGCTGGCGATGGAGGGAAGCGCCTCACCACGGAAGCCGAGAGTGGAGATGGAGAACAGATCCTTGACACTCGACAGTTTCGAGGTGGCGTGGCGCTCGAAGGCAAGCATAGCGTCGTCCCGAAGCATGCCGCAGCCATTATCGGTGATGCGCAGAAGGCGGCGGCCACCGGATTCGGCTTCGATGGATATGGAGGTGGAGCCGGCATCAAGCGAGTTTTCAAGCAACTCTTTGATGACGGATGCCGGGCGTTCGACCACCTCACCGGCGGCGATCTGATTGGCAACAGCGTCTGGCAAGACGCGAATTCGGCCCATTTCTCCGAGTGTAACTGAACTGTCGCTTTGATAAGATGGCCTGCAATGAGAGTACCTAGTTCGTTCTTGATCGCCATGGCGGCGCTCTCGCTTACCGCCGTGCATGCGCAAAATTTCGCGACCGCGACTGGCTCCGTAACCGATAAAACCGGAGCCTCCGCAGCCGCCACAAAAGTGACCGCAACCAACCTCGACACGCAAGTCGCCCGTGAAACGATGACCGACGACGGCGGCTCCTACACAATTCCATTGCTGCCTCCGGGCCGCTACAAATTCTCCGCGCAGAAGACGGGCTTCCGCCAAGTGGTCCAGGACAACATCACGCTGGAAGTGAATCAGACAGCGCGCCTGGACTTCCAACTGGAAGTCGGGCAGGTGACAGAGACGATTGAAGTAAAGGCTTCCGGACCGCTACTCGAAAGCGACAACTCGGCCATCGGCCAAGTGATTGAACAGAAGGCTGTGGCGGAACTGCCACTCAATGGACGCAACTTCGTGCAACTGGCGACGCTTGGACCGGGCGTGACCGGTGTGGGCTTTGGCGCCAAGGGTACGATCATGAGCGGCACGCGCCCGGATGACTTGCGTCCGGGCAGCGAAATCTTCGCCAACGGCAACCGCGAAGGCTCCAATAACTTTCTTTTCGATGGAATTGACAACAACGAGCGTCTGACACTTTCCATCGTTCTTCGCCCCTCGGTGGAAGCCGTGCGCGAGTTCAAGATTCAGACCAGCCTGTTTTCCGCCGACCAGGGCCGCAACTCCGGCGCCACGGTAAACGTGATTTCGAAATCCGGTTCCAATGAATGGCACGGCAGCGCTTATGAATTTTTGCGCAACGACAAAACCGATGCGCGCAACTTCTTCCTCCCCAATAAGCCCGTGTTGCGCCAGAACCAGTTTGGCGCAAGCTTCGGCGGCAAGATCGTCAAAGACAAAGTGTTCTTCTTCGGCAACTACGAGGGCTTCCAGCGGCGGCAGGAACGCGCGTTTGTGAACTCAGTAGCGACACCGGAAATGCGCGTTGGCAACTTCAACGCGGTGCGCGACATCTTCGATCCGACGACCCTGCGAGCCGCTCCCGGAACCGCCTCGGGCTTCACGCGGGATCCGTTCCCGAACCGCCAGATTCCAGCGAATCGTTTTGATCCGATAATGGCCCGGATGATCCAGGCCTATCCGCAGCCGACACGCGCGGGAATCATCAACAACCACACCTCGTCTCCCAAGGAGAGACAGAAATGGAATCAGGTCGACGGCCGTGTCGATTACAACATCAACGAGAAGAACAATTTCTTCGCCCGCTACTCGCAGCAGAACACGGTCACGACTCGGCCATCGACATTCCTGGACGCGACAATCCCCGGAATGGATGGAAAATTCGGATTGGGCAACGAAGACACCTTCGCTGGCGATTCTTCGCTGAAGGCGTTTCATAGCGTGGCAAACTGGGTCCGCACCTGGTCCCCCACCTTTATCATGGAAGCCAAAATTGGGTTCAACAGGTTTGACCTCGTGTTCCTCCAGGAAGGCGCCGATCCGGGCGCGAAGCTGGGCGAAAAGTTGGGCATCGCGCGTGCGAATCAGGGGCCGAACTCAGACGGAATTCCGATTTTCAGCCCGGCCGGCTACACCGGCATCGGGCAGACCCGTTCGCTGCCCATCATCCGTTTTGAGGACACGATCAATCCTGCATTCGCCTTCACGAACCTGCGCGGGAAGCACACGCTTAAGTTCGGGACCGATTGGCGGCAGAGACGGTTAACCCAGTATCAGACGAACCGCGGTAACGGACGCTTCAACTTCGGCCGCACCTACACGGATAACCCGAACAACGCTGGCGCGACCGGCGACGCGATGGCGGCACTGCTCTTGGGAACCGCGAGCACAATTGAACAGGACTTCACTCTGTTTGAACCGCGCATTCTGCAATGGGAGTGGAACTTCTATGTGCAGGACGACTGGCGCGTCACCGACAAACTGACGTTGAACGCCGGGCTGCGCTATGAAGTGGACACGCCGACACGCGAGTTGAACAACAAGTGGTCCAACTTCGACGTGGTGACGGGCAAACTGCTGATCGCGGGCTTCAACACGGATGAAACAACCGGCGTTACAGTAGACCGGAATAACTTCGCTCCGCGACTGGGTTTTGCCTACCGGCTGCGTCCAGGCACGGTGATTCGCGGCGGCGCGGGTATCTTCTACAACCCGGTGGGGTCTGAGAGCCTGATGATGCGGCGCCACCGGCAGTTGCCGTTTGGGCCGATCAACACGGTGGACATCAACCAGTTCATCGCCAATCCGCGGCGCGTGTCGGCGGGGTTGGATCCGATTCCGAACCTGGACCCGAAGGTAGTGGCGGATAACCCGGTGGGCGCGATGATCGCCATCGATCCGCGCATCCGCAACGGCATCGCGCAGCAGTACAACTTCCAGATTCAGCAAAGCCTGCCGAAAGATCTGGTGTACAAGATCGCCTACGTTGGCAACATGGGCCGCCGGCTGGAGACATCCTACGACTTCAACCAGGTGGAACCCGGCGCCGCGGCGCCCGCGTTGCGCCGGCCGTTGCGATTCGTTGCGCCAAACGTACAGGGCGCAAGCTACAACGTCAGCGACGGATTGTCGTCCTACCACTCCCTCCAGATGAGCCTGGAGCGGCGTTTCGCGAATGGCGTCGGGTTCCTGACCGCCTATACCTGGGCCCACTCGATTGACGACGTTGCCAACCAGTTCGGCGGCGGCGACAATGGCCCGATTCCCCAGGACCGCCGCTTCCGGCGCGCCGACCGCGGCACCTCCGGGCACGACATTCGGCACCGGTTCATCCATTCGATGAATTACGAATTGCCGGTGGGCAAGGGCCGCAAGCTGGGCGCGAACATGGGCCGCGCGCTGGATCTCATTGCAGGCGGCTGGGACATGAACGTGATTGGCGCGCTGCAGTCCGGCCTGCCGTTTACGCCGGTTCTTGCCAGCTCCGTTTCCAACGCCGGTGGCAGCCGCCCGGACCGCTACAAAGCAGGGACGATTGACAATCCGACGATCGCCAAGTGGTTCGACACCTCCTTCGGCACCGCCGCCTCCGGCGCGGCCTGGGGCGCCCCGGCCATCTACACTTTCGGCAACGGCGCCCGAAACCCCCTTTACGGGCCGGGCCGCGTCAACTTTGACTTCTCCGTGTTCAAGAACTTCGCACTTTCGGAAAAGTTCAAGCTGCAATTCCGCACCGAGATGTTCAATGTGTTCAACCACGCGCAGTTCGACCTGCCCAACACTGCCATTGGCAGCCCGAACGCCGGTATCATCACCGGCATCGTCGGCACGCCCCGGCAGATGCAGTTCGCCTTGCGTTTGTCGTTCTAGTCAGGAAAAGACCCGGATGGGAGAAGCGGCGGCGCTTCTTCCTCCGGGTCTTTTTGTCTTTATGCTAGGGGGTAGACATGTTCATCCAATTTGCGTTGTTGGGACTCTTGGCGGGCACCGATTTTGAGGTAGCCGACCAGGCGGAATTCAAGAAGCTCTTCGCCGCCGATGCGAAGGTGGATCGACTCGCCACCGGCATGCAGTTCGTCGAAGGGCCAGTATGGATGCCGGCCGGATTCCTGGTGTTTAGTGATATTCCGGCGAATGAATTGAAGCGGTGGGATCCCAAGGGCGGTGTGCAGACCTATCGAAGCCCAAGCAATAATGCCAATGGCAACACGCTCGACAAGGCAGGCCGGCTGCTGACGGCGGAACACGGGGCGCGCCGGGTCTCTCGTACAGCCGCCGATGGAACGGTCGAAACTCTAGTCGAACGATTTGAGGGAAAGCTCCTGAATTCGCCAAATGATGTGGTGGTGAAAAGCGATGGCACAGTATGGTTCACAGACCCGGACTACGGGCTGGCCGGCCGGAGCAAGGAGCAGATGGGTAACTTTGTGTACCGCCTGGACCCCAAAGCCAAAACCGTCATGCCCGTGGCGAAGGACTTCGACAAACCGAACGGGTTGTGCTTTTCGCAGGACGAGTCGAAACTTTATATCGCGGACTCCGGCACACCACGGCACATTCGTGTGTTCGATATTTCGCGGGACGGAGCGGTTACGGGGGGCGGCGTGTTCGCGAAAATCGACAAGGGTGGCCCTGACGGCATTCGTTGCGATGCAGGCGGGCGCGTATGGTCCAGTTCCGGAGACGGAGCGCAGGTCTTCGCTGTCGACGGACACTTGATTGCCCGAATACTTCTTCCGGAGGGAGCCGCAAATCTCGCGTTCGGAGGCGCGGATGGAAAAACGCTGTTCCTGACGGCGCGCAAGTCTCTCTACATGGTTCCGACAAAGGTGCGCGGAGCACGGCGGCGTTAGAACCATGCGCTTCGCTTACGTCTTGTTTCTGGCCAGCGTGCCGATACTGGCGCAGACCGAGCGACTGCTGGGGGACTCGGCTTCGCTGGCGGACGCGATGAGCCTGCCGGTGGCCCCGGGCCGCACGAGCACCGTCTACGCGGGACAGGCCGGAAAATCGCAATTCAATCTGCACTCGTACTTGGCCCATTTCGATGGGCAGTTTTTCGCAATGTGGTCATCGGCGGCAAACAACGAAGAGGACCCGGACCAACAGTTGCTCTTCGCCACAAGCCGCGACGGGCACGCCTGGACAGCGCCGCGCGTGTTGGCCGCGGACCCGGACGGCGCGCAAGGGCCGCTGCGATGGATCGCACGCGGGTTGTTTGTGCGGGATGGCAAGCTCTACGCGCTGGGGGCCCGCGTGGCGAGCGCGGACTACCATCTGCGCGGGAAGGCACCGGTGTGGCGCGACCTGACGCTGCTGTGGTTCGAGTGGACAGGGAAAGTGTGGCGCGAAAAAGGCGTATTCGCGAAGAACTGCATGAACAATTTCCCGCCGGAAAAGCTAGGCGAGCGATGGTTCATGCCCTGCCGGGATTCGAACATGGAGTTGTTCTCGGCGTTGGCCCCGGCGGCGGAACCAATCCGCTGGAGCTATGCGCCGCTGGCGGCGCCGCCCCCCTTCGAACGATTGGACGAGCCGACTTGGTTTGTGGGCGCCGACGCCGTGGCTCACCTGGTGATTCGCGACAACAACAAGTCGCGGCGCTTGATTCATATGGTCTCCCGCGACCAGGGGAACACGTGGTCAGCGGCGGTACAAACGAACTATCCCGACGCGACAAGCAAGAACTACATCGGGCGGCTATCGACGGGCGCCTACTACCTGATCAACAACCCCAACCCGGAGGGCCGCGATCCGCTGGCGATATCGTTCAGCAAAGATGGCTGGTCCTTCTTCCAGCCGAAAGCGATACGGATGAACGCGCCCGCGCGGCGGTTCCGGCCCGGCAAGGGCACCTTGCAGTACCCGCATGCGATAGAGCATAACGGGTCCCTGTGGGCGATCTATTCGACGAACAAGGAAGATATTCAGATCACCGAAATCCCACTGCGGGAAACGCCCAGGAGTTTCGATGTCGTGGTGTATGGCGCAACGCCGGGCGGGATTGGCGCCGCAGTGTCGGCGGCACGCCTTGGGCGGAAGGTGGCGTTGGTCGAATATCACAACCATGTCGGCGGCATGGCGGCGAGCGGGTTGGGAAAGAGCGACATTGAAACAAAAGAGGCGATTGGCGGGTTGTTTCGCGAGTTTGTGGGACAGGTGCGGGAGCACTATGTGGAGCACTACGGAGCCTCGTCGGCCAATGTGAAGTTGGCGCGAGATGGGTACTACTACGAGCCATCGGTGGCGGAGCGCATTCTGCGGCGGATGCTCGGGAAAGAACAAAACCGGGTGCAATTGTTTTTACGGCGGCAGTTGGTGAGCGTTGGCAAATCGGGCGAACGGGTCGAAACGCTGCAAGTGCGGAATCGCGACACGCTTTCTATGGAGGAGTTCCGCGGCGCGGTGTTTATCGATGGGACGTACGAAGGGGACTTGGCGGCGGCGGCCGGAGCACGGTACCGGCTGGGGCGCGAATCCCGGGCGGAGTTCGGGGAGAAGCACGCGGGCGTCATTTATCAGGACCATGACACGCGCGAGATCCTGCCGGGCAGTACGGGCGAAGGCGACAAGCGGATTCCGGCGTATACGTTCCGTCTGTGCCTGAGCACAGATCCGGCGAACGCGTTCTTGTTGACAGCCCCGCCTCCGGACTACAAACGCGAGCGATACCTGGGCTATTTGGACGATTGGCGTGAAGGGCGCATGGGGATGCCGGCGAACTACAAAGACGGCCGCGGGATGTTCAAGCCTTTGATGGGGACGGCGGTGCGAGCGCTGTCCGTAGCGGAGTTGCCCAACGCCAAGACCGACGTGAACATGTTTCCGAAGGCGCTGGGGTTCCCGTTTGCCGAGGAGAGCGCGCGGTACCCGGAAGCGAGTTGGGAGGAGCGGGAGAAGATCACCGCTCACATCCGAAACGTAACGCTGGGCCTGCTGTACTTCCTGCAGAACGACGCGGCGATTCCGGAGGAGCATCGCAAACTGGCGCGCGGGTTCAACCTGGCGAAAGATGAATTCACCGATGAGGACCACTTTCCGTGGCAGCTCTACATTCGCGAGGCGCGGCGCGTGGCGGGGCTATACACGTTGAGCGAGAACGACGTGACGATGCCGGCGGGCAAGCGGCGCGCAGTGGTGCATGGCGACAGCATCGCTTCCGGTGAATTTCCCATCGACAGTTTTCCAACGCGCAAGCGGGAACCGGGCCAGAACAAGGCGTTGGAAGGCTACATCTACATGCTGGACGACTACACGGTGCCCTACCAGATTCCCTATCGGATATTGGTGCCGGAGAAAGTTGATGGGTTGTTGGTGCCGGTGGCGGCGTCAACTACGCACGTAGCGTTTTCAACCATCCGCCTGGAGCCGACCTGGATGGCGATGGGCGAGGCGGCGGGGGCGGCGGCGCATTTGGCGATTGCGGCGAAGGTGCTGCCGCGCGCGGTGCCGGTGGAGCCGCTGCAGCGGTTACTCGCCGAACGAAGCCAGGTGTTGACGTATTTCAAAGACATCGATCAGAAACACCCGGCCTTCGCGGCTATGCAGTTCTTTGGGACTAAAGGATTCTTCGAAGACTATATGGCGCGGCCGGATGAGCCGTTGGACATGGAGACGGCGGCGCGTTGGACCTCGATTGCCGGGATGTCCATCGACATTCCGAAGGGGATGACGCGCGGTGCGTTTTGCCGGCGGCTCTATGCAGGGCGTTAGGCGAGGATCTCTTGAATCGGCACCCCGTAATCGAGCTCAATCCGCTTGCGGCCGGGGACTTCCAGCTTCCGCGGATCGAGTCCGAGTTGGTGTAGCACGGTGGCGTGAAGGTCCGTTACGTAGTGGCGGTTCTCGACGGCATGAAAGCCAAGTTCGTCGGTGGCGCCGTGCGTAATGCCACCCTTAACACCCCCACCGGCCAGCCAGATGGTGAAGCCGTACGGATGATGGTCGCGGCCATTCGAATTCTGCGCGCCGGGCGTGCGGCCAAACTCGGTGCACCAGACGACCAGCGTGTCATCGAGCAACCCGCGCTGCTTCAAATCCTGCAACAGGCCAGCAATGGGTTTATCGGTCTGTTTGCTGAGTTTTTCATGGCCCGTCTTGAGGTTGGAATGAGCGTCCCAGGCCCCGGCGCCTCCCGCGCCGTGGAATATCTGCACGAAACGAGTGCCCTGTTCGACAAGGCGGCGGGCGGATAGACAGATTTCGCCGAAGGGCTGGGTGATCTTTTCATCCAGGCCGTACATCGTGCGCGTCGCTTCGGTCTCTTTGTCGAGCCGCATCACGTCGGGCACCGCGGTCTGCATACGGAACGCAAGTTCGTAGGATTTGATGCGCGCCCGAAGCGCGGCGTCCTCGGGGTACTTGATTTGCGTGGCGCGGTTGAGTTTATCGATCAAAGCAAACTCGCGCTCCTGCTCCTCCTGGAAAACATCGGGGCCGGGCGAAGCAAACGGCAGCGGGTTCTTGGCGTCCACCTTCAACTGCACACCATCGTGTTCCGGGCCCAGGTAGTGCGCGCCGTGCGCCCACGGGCCGCCGCAGCACGAATCGATCGGCTCGCCCAGCACAACGAACTGCGGCAGGTTCTCGTTCAACGAACCGAGGCCGTAGTGAACCCACGATCCAATGGTGGGAAACTGGCCCTCCAGAACATGGCGCCCGGTATGGAATTGCAGTTGCGCGCCGTGGTTGTTATCTGTTGTCCACATGGAGCGGACCACCGCGATGTCGTCCATGCAGCCGCCCACGTGGGGAAACCAGTCCGACACTTCCAAGCCGCTCTTGCCGCGCTTCTGAAAACCCACCTGCATCGGGTAGATGGTCGGATGCACCGTATGCAGACCCGCGATCACCTCGCGCAGATTTTTCTTGACGTACGGACTGTTCTGAAAATCCTTGTAAGGAGTCTCGTCCAATGTTTTGCCGGCGTATTTATTGAGCGCGGGCTTAGGGTCGAACGTCTCCATCTGGCTGGCGCCGCCGATCATAAAGAGCCAGATGACGCGTTTGGCTTTGGGCGTGAAGTGCGGCTTGTTTTCGGCGGCGTGGAGCGCAAGGCCCGTGAACCCGAGACCGGTTTGCGAGAGAAATGTACGGCGGCTGTGCATGGGAGTTTACCGGATGGTGACGAATTCGTTGAGGTTGAACAGGACGTGCACAAGATTTTCGCGCGCCCGTTGGTCGGGATCGGTTGATGGCTTCAGCGTTGAGGCCACCCCGGTTTCGAACGGCTTTAGTTTCGTCGGGTCGGCAAGCAGACGCGCCTGCTGGACAAGGAACGTAGCGGCGTCATCCCGCTCCGTCGCCGTCGGCGGACGATTGAGAATCGACTCAAACGCCGCGTCAACAAAGCTGGCCCTGGGCAACTTCGCCGCCAGGCGGCGGGCCTGCTCCAACGTCAGCCGGCTATTCACCAGCGACAGCGCCTGCTGCGGCACAATGCTCTCGTCGCGCCGGTAGCATTCGTTGGGATTCGCCGAATCGAACTGGCTCAAAAACTCCGCGCGCAGGTCGGGCGACTGCCGGATGTACAGGCTGCGGCGATTGCTATCCATCTCCCGCGACTCTTCTACTTCCGGTCCGCCCGCAGTTGTGTCCAGTTGCCCGGCAGCATGGAGCACGGAGTCCCGAACAGCCTCCGACTCCATTCGGCGCGGATTCATTCGCCACAAATAGCGGTTATCCGGATCCTTGGTCTCCATACCATGCGATGAGCGCTGGTAGGCGGCGCTCGTTACGATCAGCCTGTGAATCGGCTTCATCGCCCAGCCGTTCGCTACAAATTCGGTGGCAAGGTAATCAAGCAGTCCAGGATGGCTGGGCGCCTTCCCATACTGGCCGAAGTCATGTACAGATTCCACCAGTCCACGGCCGAAGTGCCGCGCCCAAATATGATTGACGGCGACTCGCGCCGTAAGCGGATTCTCGTCACTCGCGATCCATCGTGCCAACGCGGTCCGCCGGCCCGTGGATTTGTCCGGATACTGCTCGCCAATGGGCGAATAGCTCTCCGGCTTCTTGGCCAGGGCGGCCACCGCCTTATCCAGATCGCCCTTGGCCGCTGTGATCTTCTTCTCGTCGAACTCAGCGCTTTGCAGGGCTTCAGTAAGCTTCTTCTGTGCGCGTTCCACGTCGGCTTCCGCAGTGAGGACGTAGGCCTGGCGCTCTAGGCGACGGGCGGTCTTGGCCAGTTCCTCGGCGTCTGCCGCTTTGCCGTGTTTGGCCTTGTCGGCGGCAATACGCGATTCCAACGCGGCGAACCGGGCCTCCGCGGCGCGCCTGGCAATCGCACCCGCGGCTTTCTCAACCTCCGCTTTGGCTTCGGCAATCAGATCGCGATGAACGAAGTCGCGAATATCCGGATAGCGGGCTTCCAGCGGAATAGCGACGGGCGCGGCCGGAGCGATCTTGCCGAGCACGGCCGGGATCGCCGGAGCGAGCGGGTTCGTTTTATCAGGATTGGCGACGTCTCCGCCAACCAGCACGTAGGTTGGGGTCTCCGCCTTCGCGTCATAGACGCGCGCCACTCCTGCCTTCTCCAAGTTCGTCTCGCCGGGCACACGGTCCAGCCGGACATCATATGGTTCAAAGAACGCCCGGAACTGATAATACTCTTTCTGCGATAGCGGGTCGTATTTATGGTCGTGGCACCTTGCGCATTTCAGCGTGAGGCCGAGAAACGCCTGCGCCGTGTGGTCCACCACATCCTGCATCCAGCCATCGCGATCGTACCGCTTGTAGTTCCGGGCCAAATAGCCCGTCGCGCGCAGAATCTTCGGATCGCCAGGGGCCAGTTCATCCCCCGCCAGCATTTCCAGAACCATCCGCTTGTACGGCTTGTCCGCATTCACCGATTCCACAATCCAGTCACGCCACTGCCAAATATGCCGTTGGCTGTTGCGCACCTCGTTCGATCGCCGGTAGCCATACCAATCGGAATATCGCCAGATGTCCATCCAGTGGCGGGCCCACCGCTCTCCGTATTGAGGGCTGGCAAGCAGTCTATCAACGGCGCGCGCGTAGGCATCGGGCCCGGCGTCCGCCAGAAAGGCCTTCATTTCTTCCACCGTTGGCGGTACGCCGGTTAAGTCCAGCGTGACCCGCCGTAGAAGCGTTCGCTTGTCCGCGAGCGCCGCTGGCGTCAGGCCTTTCTGCCTGAGGCCCGCTTCCAGGAATGCATCGATGGGGTGCCCAGCCGCGGGCGCCGCCGGCCGCGCCGGTGGTGTGAACGCCCAATGCTTCGCCGGGCCAGCATCGGCTCCGGCCCGGATCCAGGACGCGACTTTCGCCAGCACTGCGTCCGGTACGCGTGGCTTGCCCAGCGGCATACGCACCCGTCCGGTATGTGCCATTGCCCGGTACAGCGGGCTCTCTTCGGGCTTGCCCGGCCTCACGCTACCCGCCAGCCCATGGCTTGTCGAAAGGTCCAGCTTGCCCTGCGCGCTTGCGCCAGAGTGGCAGCCAAAGCAATGCTCCTGCAGTAACGGACGCACTTCGCGAACATACAGGTCATTCGCCGCCGCTGGCCACAATCCCGCCAGCAGACATAACAGGCTCGCGCGCAACATGCATCGAAGTATATCTCTTAATGGACGTCTCTCAGGCAATGCTTCCTATTTCGCCGCCGCCAATTCAATCACCAATTCATGATGAAACTTCACAAATTGATAGAGCGACGATTCTAATATTCGCTCCTGATCGCTATGAGCCCCAAATCCTTTCGGGCCGTCTTCAACGTCAATCGCCGGCCCGATGCCATAACATTGCACGCCCTTCGCACGCAGGAAAGCCATGTCCGTGGCGCCGGTAGACATCGTTGGCAGCACCGCCACGCCGTCATAGTGGCGCTTGGCCACGGATTCTATCGCCCGAAACGCTTCGTTGTTCAACGCCGATGGCGGCGCCCCGGGCCTCGCCGAACCTGTCTGCGGAACCAGTTTGATCACCGGGTCGTTAATGACGCTCTTCAGCGTTTCATAGAACTTCGTCATGTCTTCATCGGGCAGCGCGCGGATATCCAGGCTCGCCTCAGCCGAAGAGGGGATGACGTTGAAGCGGTAACCCGCCTGGATGATGTTCGGCGAAATCGACGTCCGGATCATCGAGTTATGACGCGGTTCATTGACGGCGAAATACTCCTGCACGGCGTCCGTTTTTTCCGGATTCAACAGGCCGTTGTAGCGCTCCTTTTCTTCCGGCGTCGAAATGCCGGCAAGGCGTTCAAAGTATGTGCGCGTGGTGTCGTTCAAACGCATGGGCGGCTGCCACTCGCTTACCTTGGCCACCGCTTTGGCAATGTGTGTCACCGGGTTGGAACGGAGCGGAACCGAACCATGCCCAGCCACACCGCTCGCCACCAGTTTCACCCCCCGCGGAATCTTCTCCGTCGTCTGCACGGAAACGAACTTCACCTTCCCGCGTTCACGCGCCACGGACCCGCCTTCCGCCAGGCAAAACTCGGCTTCGATATCCGGAAAGTGCTCATTCACCAAAAAAGCAATGCCGATACTCGTGTTCCCCTCTTCGCCCGCTTCGGCCAGAAAAATCAAATCGCGGTCGAGCGCCACTCCTTGCCGTTTCACCAGTAGGATCGACATCAGCGCGGCGGCCAGATTGTCTTTATCGTCCACTGTCCCGCGCCCATAAACATAGCCGCCCTCCCGATGCGCCGAGAACGGACCATGCGTCCATTTCTTGGCGTCCACGTTCACCGTATCGGTATGCCCAACAATCAGAAGCGGTCGCTTCTTCCCGTTGCCCTTGATCCGCGCTACCAGGTTTGGCCGCACAATGGATGGGTCGGCCAGGTTGGTGCGCGTGAATATTTTCGACTCAATCCCCTCCCTGTCCAGCACCGCCTTCAAGTAATCGACCACCGGCTTCTCACTCCCGCCCGGATCGGTGGAATTGATGCGGACCAGCGCCGAAAAATGCGCAAGTGTTTCCTTGTCGATCTGTGCCCAGTCAACGGATTTGGGTTGGGGGAAGGCCAGCAGCGCTGAGCCGAAAAGCAGTATGAGGCGAGTCATTTGGAGAGAGGGTACCACGCCGAAGCGGGGAGAGGTTTATATATACTGCCTTGCCATGACCCGTCCTTTCTTCCTGTTCCTTGTCCTCCTGTCCGGCTCCTTCGCCGCCTCTGCGCAAAGCGCCGGGCAGATCACCGGCTCCGTGCAGGACAGGTCCGGCGCCGTGGTCCCAGGCGCCGCCGTGCGCGGTGTGAATGAGTTGACCGGCCTCGTCTCAAACACCATCTCGGATTCCGATGGACGCTTCACCCTTCCCCAGTTGCCAATCGGCGAGTACCGGGTGGAGGTTTCCCGTGATGGATTCCGGCCCTTCCGGTCACAGACCTTCCGGCTGGATGCCGACGCCACTCGACAGGTACAGGCAACACTTGAACTGGGCCAGGTTTCCGAATCGATCACCGTCGGCGGCAGTGTCTCCCAGGTGGAAACCGTCGGCGCCACGCTCAAGGAAATCATCGATGAGCGGCGCATCACCGAACTCCCGCTCAACGGGCGCAACGCCCTGCAATTGGTCCGGCTGCTGCCGGGTGCGGTGAACGGCGCCGGCAACAACGGACTCGGCCAGAACAACGGCATCTCTGTGAACGGCGCGCGCGGCACCGCGAACAACTACCTGCTCGATGGCGGTGACAACAACGACCCGCAGCTCAACACGGCCGCGCTCATCCCGAACCCGGATTCCCTGGAAGAGTTTAGCGTCCAGACCAACAACTTCTCCGCGGAATACGGGCGCAACTCCGGCGCCATCATCAATGCCGTCACCAAGTCCGGTACGAACAAGTTCCACGGCTCCGCCTATGAGTTCCTGCGCAATGACGTCATGGACGCCCGCAGCTTTTTCGGACTGGAGAAGGGCAAGCTGCGCCGCAACCAGTTCGGCGGTTCCGCCGGTGGACCGGTCATCCGCGATCGCACGTTTTTCTTCGGCTCCTACGAGGGCATGCGCGAGCGTTCCGGCGCAACGTTTTCCGGCCTAACGGTGCCGGCCGCCGCCATGCGCGGCGGCAACTTCAGCGCCTTTGCCCGCCTCCCGAACGATCCCTCGACGAACCAGCCATTCCCCGGCGGCCAGATTCCCGCTTCTCGCTTCGACGCCGCCGCCGTCAACTTCCTCGACAAACTGTCCGTTCCGCTCCCCAACGCGTCCAACAACCGCTTCATCTTTAACCGTCCAAACCTGCAGGACGCCAACCAATACATCGCCCGCCTCGATCATCAACTCACCTCCGCTCAGCGGCTCTCCGGCCGCGTGTTCAAAAGCGGCAGTTTTGAATCCAACACCGCAGGACTGCCGGTGCTTCATGCCGAAAACAGCTTCGACAGTTACAACATGCAGGGGCAGCACACTTGGACCATCTCGCCCGGCCTCTTGGGTTCCGGCCAAATCACGGCCAACAAAACGTTGATCGACCGCGGCCCGCTGCCTATCGGTTCGGGCGACGGCGTCAGTTATGCCGACTTGGGAGTAAGAGTGAACCGGGGCACCGCCGACGCGGGCGGCGTGAAGCTCGTGCCCCACTACCGCGGCGCCGTCAACGGCTATTGGAACCTCAATCAGGATAATCTTGTCACCATCGACCGCCGCACCTACCAGGGAACCTATACTCTCTCCTGGATTCGCGGGCGTCATCAGGTGAAGTTCGGCGGCGAGTATCGCTACAGCTATTCGGACCGCACAACCGGCAACGGCATCGATCCGCAGTTCACCTTCGACGGCCGCTTCAGCAACGAGTCATTCGCCGATTTTCTGCTCGGCCGCCCCTCCGCCATGACGCAAGGTTCGCTACGCATCAACAGCAACGCCAATCATGCGCCGTCGTTCTTCGTTCAAGACGACATTCGCCTCAGCAAGAACCTCAACCTCAGTGCCGGTATGCGCTGGGAGCCCTACCTGCCTTTCTACGCGACAAACGATGAGCTGACCGTTTTTCGTCCCGGCCAGCAATCGAGGATATTCCCCAGCGCACCGGCCGGGCTGCTATATGTCGGCGACGCCGGCGTCCAGCGCGGCGGCACCGACACCGATTGGAACAACTTTGCCCCTCGCGCCAGCTTGGCCTGGCGCCCGGCCGGCTCCACAAAGACAAGTGTCCGCGCGGGCTACGGCATCTTCTTCGACACGCCTCGCTTCCACATGCTCAGCCACTTCGTGAATTCCCCGCCCTATTCTTTCCAGACCACCATCAACCAGCCGGCCAGCTTTTCCGATCCCTATCGCAACGCCGTCAACCCGTTCCCCTATTCGCCTCCCGCCACCGCCGAAGCACGCGCCAACTACCGGTTCTCGCTTCCGGTTACCGTGGGACTCTCGATTGACCCGGACCTCGCCACCTCGTACCTGCAACAGTGGAACGTGAACGTCCAACGAGAGATCGCCGCCGGCTTCACCGCCACGCTTGCCTACGTCGCGTCGAAGGGGACGAAGCTCGCCATGCGAACCGAAGCGAATCCGGCCATCTTCCGCGCCGGCGCCACCACCGCCAATATCAATGCCCGCCGACTCTTCGCCCCCGCCTTCCAGAGCGTCATCAACTACCAGAACAACGTGAATTCCAGCTATAACGCGCTGCAGGCGACCCTCAACAAGCGATTCTCCAAGGGCTATACCATCCTGGCCAGCTACACCTACGGACGCTCCATTGATGCCAGTTCGCTCGAAGTAGATGGCTTCAACGGGCAGGACCCTTTGAACATCGGCGCCGACAAAGGACTCTCCGATTTCGACGTCCGCCAGCGATTCATCGCCAGCTTTCTCTGGGACATCCCAGGTCCCGGTTCCGGTATCGCAAAATGGGTGTTGGGCGGCTGGCAATCCAACGGCATCTTCAACGCGCAGACCGGTACTCCCGTGAACATCGTCAGCGGCAGTGACCGCGCCCTGTCAGGCACCGGTACGCAACGGGCGAACTTGGTTGCCAACCCCTATCTCGCGGCCGGCCGTTCGCGCGACGAACAGATGGCAGCGTTCTACAACGCCTCCGCCTTCGCCATTCCCGCGCTGGGCACCTATGGCAATTTCGGGCGCAACGTGTTGCAAGGCCCCGGCTCTTACAATCTCGATTTCGCTCTCTTCAAAGCGTTCCGCTTCGGCGAGGCCCGCGAGTTGCAGTATCGCTGGGAAATGTTCAACGCGCTGAACCATGCCAACTTGGGCGACCCGCGCGCCAACATCGGCGCCGTCCGCCCCGGCCAGATCGACACCACCTCCGGCCCCCGCATCATGCAGATGGGCCTGCGCTTCGTCTTCTAGCTCAGCCCAAACCGAACTTCTTCATGCGATACCGCATCGTGTCGCGGCTGATGCGCAGCATCCGCGCCGCCGCCGTCCGGTTGCCGCCGCACTTTTCCAGCGCCTGGTGCAGCAACGCCTTCTCCTGGTCTTCCAGGCCGACAATTTCGCCGCTCACTGCCAGCGCTGGCAGCGCCGCGGCGCCCTCGCCTTCGCTGTCCCATAGGTAAGGCGGCAGGTCCCCCACATCAATCGTTTCCCCCAGCGCCATCATGCACGCGTGGCCCACGGCGTTTTCCAGTTCACGCACGTTTCCTGGCCAATGGTGCCGCTGAATCACGATCTCCGCCCGGCGCGTCCATCCGGCGATCGGCTTGCGATACAACTCGCTGAACCGCCGCGTGAAGTGACGGACCAGCAGCGGCAAATCCCCTTCCCGTTCTGCCAGCGCCGGCGCGCCGATTTCCACCATGCTCAGCCGGTAATACAAGTCCTCCCGAAACGACTTGTCGGCGATGCACTGACGCAAATCCCGATTCGTGGCGGCGATGATCCGCACATCTACTTTCCGGGGCGTCAGCGAACCCAGCCGTTGTATCTCCTGGTTCTGGATCGCCCGCAGCAGCTTCGCCTGCGTCGAAAGTGGCATGTCACCGATTTCGTCCAGAAACAACGTTCCTTTGTGCGCATGCTCGAACAGGCCTGTCTTGTCGGCGACGGCACCGGTAAACGCGCCCCGCGCGTGTCCAAACAGTTCGCTTTCAAACAACGTCTCCACCACCGCCGAACAGTTCAACACTACCAGGTGCCCATCGGCCACCGGGCTCAACTGATGCAGCGACTTCGCCACCAAGTCCTTGCCCGTCCCCGTCGCCCCGGTCACCAGCACTGTCCGGTAGTGCGGCGCCACTCGCTCAATGCGCGAATACAGGTCCCACATCTGCGGACTGTTGCCCACCAGACCGTGAAACTCCGCGCTGTCCAGCAGTTCACGCTGCAGTGACGCCGCTTTCAATCGCCGCCGCGCCGTGTCCAACAGTTGGTCAACACGCTTGCGAATCGTGTCGATCGGCACTGGCTTGTTCCAATAGTCCGACGCGCCCTTCTTGATCGCCTCCACCGCGGTATCAGTGGAATAGTGCGCCGTCATAAGTATCACGTCGATCGACGGATCGAACGCCATTACGCGCTCCAATACGTCCATGCCTGACAGCCGCGGCATCACCAGATCGGTGAGGACAATCTGCGGATGGCGCGACGCCACCAGGTCCAATCCCTCCTCCGGATCCTCGGCCGTCAATATCTCCACATCCGCGCGGCGCAGCGCGCTTCGCAACAGTTCCAGATTGCCCGCGTTGTCGTCGATGATCAACAGCGTCATCAAAGGAGCGCTCATGCTTGCGCTACCCATCGGGCCAGTTCCGCCCGCAGATCGGCCAGCCGCAGCGGCTTGGTCAGGTACGACGTGAAGCCCGCCCGCAGCGCCTTCTCCCGGTCTCCTTCCATCGCATAGGCCGTCAAGGCCAACACGGGCGTCTCCCGATACCGCGTCATTGCCCTTACCTCCCGCATCGCGCCGAATCCGTCGAGCTCTGGCATCTGCAGGTCGAAAATCATCAGGTCCGGCACCATTCGTTGCGCCGCCGCCACCGCCTCCCGGCCATTGGCCGCTTCCTCAACGGTGTGCCCCAAATGCCCCAGAACCGTGCGCAGCAGCTCCCGGTTCTTTTCGCTATCATCCGCTACCAGTATTGTCATGAAGAAACGCGAGGCTTCAGGACGTGCGAACTACCTTCCGTAAAGCCCCCAGCAGCGGCTGCTTCCAGGATTGCCCCTTCCGCAGGATCGCCACCGTTTTCTTCTTTAGCAGTTCGGTATCGCCTCGATTCAATTCTAGCCCGGTTAGCACGATAACGGGGATTTCTCCCGCGTTCGCCTTCTCACGAACGTGCGAAAGCACTTCGAATCCGCTCATGCCAGGCATCATCAAGTCGAGAATTAACGCCGCCGGCGCCGCTCTCTCCATCAGTGCAAGTGCCTCTTCGCCACTGCTGGCAAACTCCGCCGAATACCCTGCCTCCCGCAGTATCGCCCCCAGCAGTTCGCGCGCCATCGGCTCGTCGTCCACCACCAGAATCGACCGCCGCCCAGGCTCGGACTTCACCGCCTTCGCCAGCGTATCCAGCAATTGCCGCTTGCCGACAGGTTTCGTCAAATGCGCGTCGACCCCAAGCGCTCTCGCCTCGTCGCTCTCCTCGGTCACCGAAACCACCACAATCGGGATCGATTCCAGCCGTTGATAGCCGCGCAATTCCCGGATCATCTGCCAGTCTTCCGACGTGGGCATCGATAGATCGACAACAATCGCCTCCGGCTCCAATTCGTTGGCAATTGTTGCCGCCTGCTGCGCATTGGCCGCGCACAGCGTACTGAATCCCTCCGGCGCCATGTAGTTCACCAGAAGTTCGGCCGCCCTCGGTTCGTCTTCTATGATCAGCACCAGCGGCCGCGGCGCTTCCGTGCAGCCCTGGCCCGTCTTTACGGTAAACACAAATGTGCTGCCGCGTCCCGGCTCGCTGCATACCCAGATCCGGCCGCCCTGCTGTTCCACCAGCCGCTTTGTGATCGCCAGGCCCAGTCCCGTTCCTTCTCGCACTCCCTTGGTCGTCGAACCTACTTGATAAAACTTGTCGAAAATCGCGTCATGGTCTTCCCGCGCGATGCCGACGCCCGAGTCGACAACGGAGATCGCCACTTTTCGCGCTCGCGCCTGCGCCGCCACCCGCACCTCGCCGCCAGCCGGCGTGAACTTTACCGCGTTACTCAGCAGATTTGTCAGCACCTGCCGCAATCGCAGCCGGTCCGCCTCCACAAAAATACCTTCGTCCAGTCCCACCGTCAGCCGCAGCCCTTTCCCTTCGGCCTGTGGGCGGATCATTTCCATCACCTCTTCCAGCGCCGGCGCCAGCGCGAACTTTTCCAGGTGGAACTCCATTCGCCCTGCTTCAATCTTGCTGATATCCAGCAAATCGTTTATCAACGCCAGCAAGTGGTGGCTGTCCTGATGAATATTGGAGACAAACCGCTTCTGCTTCTCATTCAGCGGGCCCTCCAACTCCTCGATTAACAGTTCGGCAAAGCCAATGATTGTGTGCAGCGGCGAACGGAGTTCGTGACTCATGCTCGCCAAAAATTCACTCTTCAACCGGTCGCTTCGTTCCACCTCCGCGTTTCGCTGTTGCAGTTGGCGGTTCTTCTCCTCCAGTTCCCTTGTGAACCGGTCCTGCATCTCCTGGAACCGTTCCTCGGCCAAACGTCTTGCCGTCACATCCCGTACCGTCGCAATCACGTGGAATCCATCGTCGGAGTGGATCGGACTCAGGCTAATCTCCACCGGAAAGACGGACCGGTCTTTTCGCTGCGCCCGCAGCGCCAAGCCCGAACCCATTGGCCGCGTCGACGCGCGTTTCGCGAACGACTCCCGGTGTCCGGCGTGCTCTCCCCGCATCGCGTCCGGCACCAGTTCATCTATCGAAAGAGCTAGAAATTCCTCGCGAGAATACCCGAATAGCCGCTGCGCGATCTCATTGACCAGCACAATGCGTCCCTGCGCGTCGGCCTCGATGATCGCGTCCGGCGCCGCATCCAGCAATTCACGGAATCGATTCAGTTCCCGCGTATCTCCCTCTTTCATCGGCTTCCCCATTTTCATTCTTCCGGTTCCCATCGCGCCAGCCTCGCCGATTGAACAATTACCGACACACTCGAGACGATCATCGCTCCCGCCGCCCAAAGTGGTGTCAAAACGCCCATTACGGCCAGGCTGATTCCCGCCGCGTTGTACGCAAACGCCCAAAACAAATTGCGCCGCACCGTCGCCACGGTTCGCGCCGCCAAGTCGAACGTATCTCCCACACGCCGCAGCGATGGCGTCATTAGCACCACCGGCGCCGCCTGCATCGCCAGCGCGGAGCCGCTCCCCATCGCGATTCCCAGCGTCGCCTGTGCCAGCGCCGGTGCGTCGTTCACGCCATCCCCAACCATCGCCACGCCCCCGCGCGACGCCTGCAGCCGCCGGATAAACTCCGCCTTTCCTTCCGGCAGCACCTCGGCTTCAAACGAGGTCGCCCCCACTTGCCGGCTCACTGCCGCCGTCGTTGCTTTCGCATCCCCGGAAAGCACTAGCGTCTGGAGTCCACTCCTCCGCAGCTTCCCAAAAGCCGCGCGCGCGTCGGCTCGGATCTCATCGCCGCAGCAGATCACCGCGCGAACCTCTCCGCCCCAGCCCACGTACACCGCGCTTAGCCCTTCGTTCTGCCAACCCTCGGCCGCGCCTGACAGCGCCCCGGGAATCCGGCCCGCAAAAAGTAACGCCAGGCGCGCATTGCCCGCAAACACTTCCTTCCCAAATACGCTTCCCGAAACGCCCATGCCGTCATACCGCAGCACGTCCGGCGCCGGTTGAAAACTCATTTTCAGTTCCACCGCACGCTCAACAATTGCCCGCGCCAGCGGATGCTCCGACATTACTTCCACCGGTCCCACCCACTGCAGCAAGGCCTCCTCGGCCATTCCGGCGCAGCGAAGCATCCGGAATTGCCCTGAAGTGACTGTCCCCGTCTTGTCAAACACCACCGTCCCAATTCCATCCACCGTTTCCCACACATCGGCGTTGTTAATCAGAATTCCGTGCCGCGAAGCCGCCGACACTGCCGACGAAATCGCCAGCGGAGTCGCAATCCCCAGCGCGCACGGACACGCCACCACCAGTACCGCTATCGCGTGCATCAACGATGCCGACACCCCCACGCCGCCAATGTACAGCCACCCCAGATACGTCGCCACCGCCAGCGCCAGCACAACCGGGATGAAGACCGCCGTCACTCGATCCACACGCCGTTCCACCCGGGCCCGGCTCGACAGCGCCGCCTCCACCGCCAGAATCATTCGCCGCAGCGTTCCCTCTTCCCCCGTCGCCGCCGCCGTCACCGTCAGCACCCCGGAAATGTTCAGGCTCCCGCCCACAATCGCGTCCCCGGCCCTCCGCTCCACCGGCCGGCTTTCTCCTGTGATCACCGACTCGTCCAATAACGACCGGCCGATCGAAACCCGCCCATCCGCCGGAACGCGCTCCCCGGGCTTCACCACAAACGCCGCCCCGCATTCCAGCCGCTCCACCGCCACCCAGCGCTCCCGCCCGCTCCCGTCCATTATCCGCGCCTTCCGCGGCATCATCCGGTGCAGCAGTGTCACCGCCCGCGCCGCCGTTTCCTTCGCCCCGGCTTCCAGCAGTTTCCCGATCAGCACGAACGTGATAATCGCGCATGCCGTGTCGAAATAGAAATGAACCCCTCCCGCAAACGCCTGCCAGATGCTGAATCCATACGCCGCCAGGATTCCCAGCGACAACAGCGCCTCCATGCGCAGCACACCCTCTCGCACGCCCAGCCCCGCAAGCCGCAGCACTGGCCAAGCCGAATAGAACACCGCCGGCGCCGTCAACACCATCAGCACCCACGGCAGATACGCCCGCATACTGTCGGCGATCGCCTCAAAGTAGCTCACGTAAAAAACGCTGCTCAGCGTCATTACGTTCATCCACACAAAACCCGCCACGCCCAACCGCAACTGCAGGTCGCGCCTCCGGCCATCATCGCTTCGTTCCACGCCCGGCGCGTACGCCCGCGCCCCGTACCCCAGCCGTTCAATTCGCTCCGGAATGCGTCCGGGCGGCAACCGTTGCGGCAGATAACGGACCTTCACCAAGTCGGAAGTGAACAGCACCTCCGCGGAAACCACACCCCGCTCGCGAAGCAACATGTGCTCGATCAGCCAGCCGCACGACGCACACCACATCCCGTCCACTTGCAGCGCCAGTTCCTTCACTTCGCCATCGGTCTCTGCAGCGTCCGCTGCACTCTCGGGCCGTGCAATCAAGCCAGCCTCCAGCGATTTCCGGAATAGATCGGTGTCCCGCGGATCCACGCCTGGCCCAAGCGCGCCGCTCTCGCGCAGAATCGTAAACACGTGCAGACACCCGTGGCAGCAGAACTGCTTCTCCGCGCCATCGAATGCGCCCTTGTAGACGGTCGCGCCGGAAGGCAGGCCGCACAAGTTGCACTGCACACTCGCCACTGCCGGGCTCGCCACTACCGCTTCTCCCCGCGAACGTGCCCCTGCTCGTCCAGCATCACTGGATTCAGGCGTTTCGCCTCGACGTACACATACACCATGATGCCGATGAACCCGACGAAGATCGCCACCAGCACGGACGGTACCACCGAAGTATTTTGCTTCATTTCCCGCTACCCTTTCCCGCCGCTGGCGGACTCAAAAACGTCGTCTCAAACACCGTCACATCCGTGCCCGGCGTCGCCGCCGCCGTAATGCGAAACTTCGTTACCTCCGCACGTGCCACCGGCGGCGCATGCACCCTCACTTCCTGGTCAACTTCCGCACCAGGGTCCACCAGCACCGCTCCTGCCGGCTCCAGTTCTGCTCCTGCCAGCCCCTCAATCCGGAAAGTAACCGCCGCCGCCGCCGCTCCTCGGTTGGATAGCTTTGCCTTGTACTTGTTGAGCACTTGCCCTTTTTCGTTAATTTCAAACGCGTGCTGCCCGCGGTCGGCCCGCAACTGCACCAGCACCGGACGCCGCATGGACAACGCCGTCATCAGCCCCGAGAAATAGAACAAGATGATGAACAACAGCGCCACCCGCTTCGTGTCGCGGAACCCCAGCCGCTGGTACCATTTCTCGCTTGGATTGCCGGTCAGCGTCCCAGCCTCGCCCCAGGCGTAGTGAATCAGCGTCGGTCTTCCCAGCCGCCCCAAAACGTCAACGCACGCGTCGATACACTCCCCGCAGTGTACGCATTCAATCTGTTTGGGACTGTTGCGGATGTCAATATCCATCGGGCAAACGCGGACACACTTCTTGCACTCAATACAGCTCTTGTTCTCATCCCGGTAGTGAACCAGCAATGAGTTCTTGTCCACCAGCATTCCTTGCAGGTAGCCATACGGACAGATCGTAGTGCAGAACTTCTGCCGCACAAACGCGAAGTCCAGGAACGTGATCAGCGTCACCACCATCCCGGCGATTCCGCCGGCCGTCTGCACATCCAGGGCGATCAGTCGCCCGATCAGATCCCGCGGCTCCACAAAGTACGAGATGAAAACGAACGCTAGAAAAACCGACGCCACGCCGATACCGGCCAGCCCCAGCACCCGCTCCACCAGGCGCAGTTTCGCCGCCGGCGCCCCCGCCCAGCGCTTCTTCACGTGTCGCGCCACTTGTGCTTCCCACCACTGCGCCGCTTCACTGAAAATCGTCTGTGGGCATAGGTATCCGCAATAGATCCGCCCATAAATCAGCGCCATCGCCACCACCACAAAAAGCAGAAACAGCAGCGTGAAAAACAGGATGGAGAACTCGCTGATCCCCAGTTCAAACCCGGCGAAGTAGAACCTCTGCCGCGGCAGATCAAAACGCATCACGTTCCAAAACGGAAGAGCCAGGAACACAAGGAAGCAGGCGACGTGAATCAGCTTCCGTACCTGGTGATAGGTCCGTTTCGGCGGCGGCAGTGGCGCCGCCCGTTCCCGCTTCGCCGGCTTAGGGGGTTCAGGTGTGTTGTTGACCATGGCAGGCGGGGACTCCAGTTCCCGAAGTTGGAAGGGAAAGCGTGCCGCGCCAGGCCACAAACAGTCCCGCCGCTATCGTCGCTATCGCTGCCACTCGCGTGCCATGCCGGCTAAATCGGCGCTGAAACCCTGCGGCAAATAACCCGATCGATAACAACGCGCCAGCCGTGCCCGCGCCAAATCCCAGCATCGTCGCTCCGCCGTCCAGTGCATTGCCGGCCGACGCCGCTTTCAATAGCGCCGCCCACACCATGCCGCACGGCAGCAGCCCAAGCAGCAAGCCCAACCGGAAGCGATTGAAAACGCCCGGCTTCATCAGCAACGGCGCCGTCCAGCGCAATAACCGCCGCGCCGCCGGGATCTGCTCGATTTGTACCAGTCGCTGTTTGGGGACCAATCCCAACATCCATACTCCTGCCAGTACCAACAGCAATCCGCTTGCCAAAGCCACCCACCGTTCCAACCCCGGCAGCGCCGCCATCACCGCCACGCCTCCGCCCGCTTCCCCCGCCGCCATCCCCAGCACCGCATACGTCGCAATCCGTCCAAGGTTATAAGCGAAGTGCCCCGCCGCTCCCCCGCCCGTGGCTCCGGATGCGATCACCAGCGGCCCGCACATCTGCGCGCAGTGCAAACTGCTCGCCAGTCCCAGCCCGAACGCCACTCCCCAGTCGGCGCCGGTCATTACATGCTCCCGTAGTTGATCTTCGGGTTTGGCGCCGGAATGCTTACGCACTCCCAGGCAAAGTCGAAATTCTGCATCGTGATGGCGTTCGTCGGGCACCGCGACGCGCACATCGCGCAACGCAGGCAGGTGGATTCGTCCTTCATCAACACCGCCCCGAACTCTTCCGGATCGGCCCCGTCCAGCATCGCCGCCCATTCCGGCACATGCAGCAGATCTCGCACAGGTGTCAGCCGGATCAGGTGTTCCGGACACACGTCCACGCACCCGTTGCACCCCACACATTTGCTCGTATCGAACACTGTGTTGACGTTGCACCGCAGGCAGCGTGACGCCTGGTCCCGCGCATCGGCTTCGCTGAAATTCTCCTCAACAATGTCCACCGAACTGGCGCGCCGCGCCGGATCCAGCGCCGGTGGATTTTCTCGTCCAAAACTTTCCCACCCCTCGGCCATCGTGTACGACGCCGGGCGCCAGTTTCGCCGCAAAACCACATCCGTTCGCGTGCGGCGCAAGTAGTCGTGCATCGAACGGGCGGCAATCTGCGCCGAAGCCACCGCGTCGATGAACAACCTTGGCCCGTGGGCGATGTCGCCGCACGCGAACACGTCCGGAGCAGTCGTTTGGTATGTCTCCGGATGAACTTTAATCAACCCGCGCTCGCTCGCCACGCCGTCGGCGGGGTCCAGGAACGACAAGTCCGACGTCTGCCCGATTGCGAAGATCACCGTATCCGCCGGTATCTCCTCAATGTCGCTCTCGTCGAACTTCGGATTGAATTTCTTGTTCTCGTCAAAAACCGATACGCACTTCACCGCACGGAACGCTCGCACCTTCCCGTCCCGGCCCTCGATCGATCGCGGTCCCCGTCGCGCATGAAGCTTCACGCCCTCTTCCCGGCCCTCTTCGATCTCGATCTCATCGGCCGGCATCTCTTCCCGGCTCTCCAGGCATACCACGTGGATCTCTTTGTCCCCGCTCAGCCGCAGCGCGCTCCGCGCCACATCATAGGCCATCTGCTGCTCGCGGTTGATCTCGGCGATCTCCTCATTCCGGCTCTTCATCCACGCCGGCCGCAACGCGCTGCGCGCCACATCGTAGGCCACATTCCCGCCGCCAACAACGACAATCCGCTCGCCCAGCGGCATTGGCGTGCCCTCGTTAAACGAGCGCAAAAACTCCATCCCGTCGTAGACGCCCTCTAGCTCATTTCCCTCGACATTCAGCTTCCGGCCCTTCGGCAGGCCAATCCCCAGGAAGATCGCTGCAAAGCCCTCGGCGCGCAGACTCGGAATCGTGAAATCCCGCCCTAGCCGCATGTTGCACTTCAGTTCCACGCCCAGCGACAGAATTGCTTTGATCTCCGCCATCACCAGGTCGCGCGGCAACCGGTACACAGGAACACCCACGCGCGTCATCCCGCCCGGCTCGGCATCGGCTTCAAACACCGTCACCTTGTACCCGATCCTGGTCAGGTCGTGCGCCACCGTCATCCCGCTCACGCCGCCGCCCACCACCGCCACGCGCTCGTAGTTCCCCCGGTTCGGCGGCAGCATCTTTTCGTTCGCGAACTCACGGTGCTTGCTGTAGTCGCCCGTCTCCGGCCCGAACTTGTCCGTCACAAATCGCTTCAACGCACGAATCGCCACCGGCTCGTCCAGCGATCCTCGCCGGCAGTTCAACTCGCACGGCGCTCCGCAAACCCGCCCGCAGATCGACGCAAACGGGTTCGTCGCCCGGATGATCCGGTAGGCGTCCTCGTACCGGCCCTCGGCGATCGCGTTCACATACCCGCACGCATCCGTATGGACAGGGCACGCGTGCCGGCACTTCACCATCTCCACCCAGTAGGCGGATTCGTCTGGCTGCACTAGCTCCATTGGATTTGCGGGCGCTGTCAACGTGGCCATTAGTGTTTCCCGGAACGGAATGCGAACAACAACACGCACGCGACGTAGATAAAGGCCATGCCCGCCACCGCCATCATGAACCCGTCCGCCGTCGTCGTAGCGTTATTGAATGCCACCACCAGCGGCCCGCGGTCGGAGTGGGTCGTTTCGCCGTTCATGTACAGGATGAAGTAGGATGCGCACCCCAGTCCTACCACCGTGAACGCGCCTTTCAGAAAGCCCGGAACCTCCGTGCCTTCTTTCTCGGTGATCCACCCATCGGCGTATTCCTTTATCGGATGTTTCTCTTCCATGTTCGTCTCCCCTTCAGTCCTCTTTGAGCATCTGGAATTTGACGTCTTCGCTGTGGTCGCCCCAATACCCGTCACGCCGTGTCTTCACAAAGAAGTACCCTGCCAACGCGAACAGAATCGCGAAGAATAGATAGGCGAAATAGACACTCGGCCATGCGTAGTCGCTATGCATCGTCTATCCCTACTTCTCGAAATCGCCGTCCGGCCGCCAGTTCTTCGCCCGCCCCAGCGTCTGCAGATACGCCACCATCGCCTGGAACTCTTCTTCGTTCGCGGCGATCCATGGAAACGGCGGCATCACCGAACCTGGCACCAGATCCCGCGGATTGCGGAAGTGGGTCCGGTGCCACTGCATGTCGTACTTGCCGCCCACGCGCGATAGATCCGGCCCCGTGCGCTTGGTTCCGAACAGATGCGGGTAGTCGTAGACGAACTCGTCGGGCGTTGAAACCGGAGAATCCACCCCGCGCCACCCCGATCGTTTCGTGTCGGCCAGAATCGTTCGTGTCTGTTGTGTATGGCAGTACGTGCAGCCCTCGCGAATATAGATCGCCCGGCCCTTCAACTCTTGCTCCGTATATGGCTTCAACTCCCCGGTAATGCCCTTCGCAGGATCGCTGTTCGAAAACGGTTTCGCCCACGTCTTATCGATCAACGGCGGTACAACCGTCGTCAGAATGCCCCCGATGAAGAAGA
Source organism: Bryobacterales bacterium (assembly GCA_016789905.1). Classification (GTDB taxonomy): domain Bacteria; phylum Acidobacteriota; class Terriglobia; order Bryobacterales; family Bryobacteraceae. Next base: position 41,152 of record JAEUQC010000043.1, read on the forward strand.
TCAGCAGCGAAGCGCCGACCGCAAACCCGAAGTTAGTATCTGCTTTCTGTAACATAGGGTCTCCTCTTACGCCTCTAACGCTTTCTTCTCGCCTAGCGCCGTCGCCAGTACGTTATAGGCGAAGCACACGATCCCGGCGAACATCAAAATGCCGGAGAAGAAGCGCACCAGCCACACCGGCCCCAGCGCGATCACCGTATCGATAAACGGAATCGCCGGGTTGTTCCACTGCCAACCTTGCCAGAAGCCGCCTAGCCACAGAGTGACAAAGAACCCCAGCCCGCCCGACATGAAGAACCAGTAGCTCCATTGCGCCAGCGGCTGTGAATGCAGTGGCGTCCGGAAGATACGCGGAAGTATATAGTACGTGCCCGCGATCGCAAAGAAGCTGAACGCTCCCAGCACCGCCATGTGCGCGTGCCCGGGAATCCAGTCCGTCTTCGACACAATCGCGTTCACCGCTCGCAGGCTGTGCATCGGCCCCTGGAAGCACGTCAGCAGATAGAACACCACGCCCGACATCAGGAACTTCAGCGGCACATTCTCGCCCATCTCGTGCCAGTGGCCCTTGATCGTCGAAAATAGGTTAAACACCACCGCCCACACAGGTATGATAAGCATCACCGAGAATGCGATGGCGATCGTCTGCAGCCACTGCGAAATCGGTCCATGCAGCATGTGATGCGCGCCCGTCCAGACGTAGACAAACGCCAGCGACCAGAACCCGATCATCGACAGCTTATGGCTGTGCAACGGCAGATTGGACGATCGCGGGATGAAGTAGTAAGCCAGCGCCAGACCGGCAGGCGTGAAGATCAGTCCCACCGCGTTATGCACATACATCCAGTTCAAATTCGCCTGGTTCACACCCGTCGCAAACAGCGTGGCGAAGTTGCCGGTCAAATAGACGAACGCCGTCCACAGAATCGTGCCCATGATGTACCAGATACTCACGTACATCTGCTGGTAGCGCCGCGTGGCGATGGTCATGAAGATATTCACCCCGAACATGATCCACGCCACCACCACCAGCACATCCAGCGGTAGCGGCAGTTCGGCGTACTCCAGCCCCGATGTCCAGCCCATCAGCAGCGATACAACCGCGCCCAGTACGATGACGTTCCACAGCGCCGCCGTCGCCAGTCCCAGTTTCTCGCTCCATATCTTCACGCCGCACAGTCGCGGCACCAGGTAGAAGATCAGTCCCATGTCGCACGCCAGCAGCCACCCGAACAGCATCCCGTTCACGTGCAGCGGACGCATCCTTCCGTAGGTAAACATCGCCACCGTGGAAAGCAGTTCCGGCCACACAAACTTCGCGGCGATGATGATCGCGATAATGCCCACAATGAAGAAATAAGCCACACTGCTCAACAGGAACCACTTCACCGTCAGGTCTTCATGGACAACTGGCTCGGCGCCTGTCACCCGTTGTATTTCGGTCGCCCGGTCCTGGGCATTCGCATCAGCCATGACCTACTCCCTCCCCTTCTTATTCATGCTTCGGATAAAGTTCACCACGTCGCCCACGTCGTTCTGGTTCAGTCCGTAGTCGATCCATGGCGGCATCGCCGTTCCCTGCACCCCGTACAGAATTGAATCAAACATGCGCCGGTCGTTTACGCTATTCACAAACTGCGTGTTTCTCAGGTTCCGCGGCCGCGGCAGTATGTCCAGCGAGTTCGGTCCCTTGCCGTCCCCTTTGCGCCCATGGCATCCGCCGCAGCGAGCCACAAAAATCCCCTCGCCCCGCTGCACCGATTCCTTGCTCATCGCCACCGGGTTCGTCTCCGGCAACTTCCGGTCTTTGGGCGCAGGCCGCTTCGACTTCACAAACGCCGTGTCAATGTAATCCAGCAGCGAGTCGATCTGCCCGTCGCTCATCACCTTCGCCCACGGCGGCATCGACGTTCCCGCCACGCCCTCCGCAATCGACTTCTTGAATCGATCTCTCGGCTTCGAAGTCATAAACGCGGTCTTCGTTAATTCGCGAGGCGACGGATCCAGATAGATCGCAATCGGCCCCAGCCCGTCGCCCTTCTCTCCGTGGCAACGCGCGCAGACTTCCTTGTACAGCTCTTTACCCGTCAGCGTCGCCGCCACCGGCGTTTTCCGTCCCGCCAGATACACCGTCATCGCCTGGAACTGCGCATCTGTGAAGCGGAACGTTGGCATGATGGAATCCGGTATCACCGCCCGCGGATCGCGGAAGTGATCCCCAATCCATTTCTCGTCCCGCATCAGTCCGGCATAGCTGATGTCCGGCGCAATGCCGCCATCCTTGCCGTCCAGTTTGTGGCACGCCGTGCAAGCGAACCGGTCAATCAGTTCCGCTCCGCCTGAAATCTCCTTCGCCGCCGCCGCCGGCCCGCCCTCAGTCTTGGTCGCCTCCGCCAGCCGCGTCTTGTATCTTTCCAGGCCCGTTTCGGCGAAGTTAATCCCCTTCCGGCTCTTCAGGAACACCACCAGCGCCTTCACTTCGTCCGGCTTCAAATTGAACTTCGGCATGAACGAATTCGCCGCGTTCGATCGCGGATCCACAATCGAGTCCCACAAATAGTCGATCTTGAACTTGTGCCCGGCTTCCGACAGGTCCGGCCCCAGCGTCCCGTCGCTGATCCCTTCCACCTTGTGGCAGCCATAGCAATTGTTGGCGAAGAACAGTTGCCGGCCTTTGGCGATGGTCGGCGTCCCGGCGAAGTTCTCTTCCGTGTGGCACTGCGCGCACGACACTTCCAAATACTCCTTGCCCTTCAGATACGGCAGGTACTCTTTCTTCCACGGCTCCTGTGTGATAAAGCCCAGCATCGGTTCCGGCCAGTAGTGGTCGTCGCCGTGCGCGTACTGCGCTTGCAGCCCGCGCCCTTGCCCCTCGTGGCACACTGTGCAGCCGAAGTCGGCGTACTTGTGCCGCCTCTCCCAACTCCCGTTTTCTTTTTTCTTGTCCCCCAGCGATACCAGGTACGGGTGCGATTTCAACGGTTGAGCGTGGCCGGCGAAGCGCGGGTCATCGGCGGCCACGTGGCAGGTTATGCAGCGGTCCACCCGCTGCTCACCGAACTGCGTCACAATCGTCTGTTCAATCCGCGGCGAGCGCTCGTTCAGCGCCGCCCGCTCCCGGTCGTTCTTCGACAGCGACTTCGCCTGGTCGAAATACGCCGTCTGGTGCCTTTCCCAACGGTGGAAAAACTGCTGATAAAACACCGATCCATGCACCACCAGGATCAGTAAGGAGGCAATCGCAAGGGCTAGTCGCATAGTAGAGTCCCGGTTACCAGGGGGATACAAACTCCCAATTCGGCCCGCGGAAGAACGTGCCGATTATCACCAAAATCACGTTCAACAACGCGAACGATACAAACAACGTGTTCGCCAGCAGCCGCTCCCGCGCGAACCATTTCCCCACACCCTTCCGTCCCCGGTCGACATACGGCGCTATCAACAACGCCGCCACCATCAATCCCGGTATGCCCACTCCGCCCCAGAACGCTGAATAGCTCACCAGTTCCTGCAGCCCTAGGAAATACCACGGCGCCTTCGCCGGGTTCGGCGGATGCGTCACGTTCACCGGCTCCTCCAGCGGCGCATCGAAGAACATGGCCAGCACCAGAATCACCGCCAGCGTGAACACAAATACGAAAAGCTCCGCCATGAACAGATTCGGCCATGAATACACCGTCTTTTCCGGCGAGTTTCCCGCGTTCAACACCTGCCCGCGCACCAGCCCCTGCAGGCCGAATTTTCGCGCTTTTGGCACCTCCGCCGCCGCCACTGGCAACGCTGCCTCTTCCGGCCGCGACAGCCCGCCGTCTTTCCGTATCCTCCAGAAGTGAACCATGATCATCAGCGTCATCACCGCCGGCAGCACCGCGATGTGCAGTACATAGAAGCGCAACAGCGCCTCCTGCCCCACCGCCGTATCGCCCAGCAGCAGGAACTGCATCTCTTTCCCCACCACCGGAGCGTAACCCGCAATCGAAGCGCCCACCGTAATCGCCCAGAACGCCAACTGGTCCCACGGCAGCAGATACCCGGTGAACGAAGAAAAGAGCGTCAACAGGAACAGCACCACGCCCAGCACCCAGTTAAACTCCCGCGGCTTCTTGTACGATCCGGTCAGAAACACCCGGCACATGTGCAGGAACACCGCCGCAACCATCAGGTGCGCACCCCACCGGTGCATGTTTCTCAAAAACGTCCCAAACGCCACCGAGCCGCGCAGGTCCAACATCCTGTCGTAGGCCTGCTGCACCGACGGTACGTAGTAGAACATCAGCAGTATGCCCGTCACCGTCAGGATCACGAACAGGAAGAAGCTGATCAGCCCCAACCCCATCGTGTACAGCGGCTTCAGCGTGTGTACATTCACCTTCACCGGGTGAATGTGCAGAAAGAAATTCGTGAAGCTCGTCTGGCTCCGGCCCAGGTCGCTGTCCGGCAGCGGGTGCCGGAACAGCGACGACCATACCTCCTGCGGCAACACCCGCAGGCGGTCGAATGTCTTGGCCTTCTTCGGGACTTCGGTGGTTTCGCTCATAGCAGGTGCGCCTACACGTTGAAATACGTGCCAGGTTCAATCTCCTGGTCTTTGTCCACTTCCAACTCGCCATTCGGCGCCATCGAGATCTTGTACCAGGCCAGCGGCTTCGGCGCCGGTCCGCCCGTCACATTCCCGTCCTGGTCATACCGCGATCCATGGCATGGGCATGAATACCCCGTGTCCGACGGACTCACAATGCAGCCCAGATGCGTGCAGGTCGTCGACACCGCCGCGAACTGATTTCCATCTCGCACCAGGCAGATCCGCCGGTCTTCCAGCGCCAGCTTCGTCCCAGACGGAAAGTCGTCCGGCTTGCCCACATGGAACCGCGACGGCTGCCCGTAGGTCGCCCGCGGCTTGATGAACACAAAATTGGAAAACGCGCTCAACACCGCTGAACCGATCAGTCCGAATGCGCTCAAAAATGTCAGTACCCGCCGGCGCCCGCCGGCGTCTTCCTGCTCGGCCGGCTTGTGCGTGCCGTGGTTATCCATTCCGTTTCTCCTCAGGGGCGTTCGCGGAGTCCACTATCTCTTCCAGATCCGACCAGAAAACCTGATACTTCGTCTCTTCCAGATCCCGGAAATAGTCCCGCTTCACGGAGAAAACAAACACGCTCGCCGCGCCGATTCCCATCAGCAGGCTCGCAACGATGGCGATCCATGTCTGCTCCATGACCCCTTAGGCCTTGCAGCCGACGGGCCAATACACCACCTATTTGTTTCAACGGGTTACAGAGAACCGTGGGGCAAATGCCCCATCTAAGGCGATTCGATTAGTAGCTATATCCCCCATTGCCCGCCGCCGTCCGCCACAAATACAAAACGGGCGGCCCTGTCACCCGGGCCGCCCGCCACACCCAAAATTTCGTTCGATCTTTAGACCTTTGCCGGAACGATGTATGGCGCCCGGTAGGCCCGCGTCAGCATCTTGTTCGCTTCCGGGTCGTTCTTCACCGTCCAGGTCTTCTCATCCCAGTGCAGTGTCCGCCCCAGGCGATAGGAGACGTTGGCCAGGTGCATCAGCACGCACGACATCGCGCCTTCTTCAATCTCCGCCGTCAGGTTCTTCTGCGCGCGGCTCCGGACGCCGTCAATGAAGTTCTCAAAGTGCTTGTCCCGGTCCGAACGCGTCGGCCCCGGCTGCTGATCCCGTCCCATGTAGCTGTAGTACTTGTTGTACCCGTCAATCGCCAGATAGCCCTTGGACCCGAAGAACGTATTGCCGATCGTGTTCCCCGGCCGCTCGCCGCCAATGCCGGCTTCATGATGGCTGTACCAGTGGCGCACTTCCATCGTCATCATTTTGGTCTTGCCGCCCACGTTGAACTCATAGGCCGCCGTCATTGTATTCGGCGTCTCCTGGTCGTCGTCGAACATAAACTTGCCGCCAATCCCGCTCACCTTCGTCGGGTGCGTCACGCCCAGCCCCCAGCGCGCAATGTCCACCTCGTGGATGCCCTGGTTGCCCAAATCGCCATTGCCCGTGTCCCAGAACCAGTGCCAGTTGTAGTGGAAGCGGTTCTTCGTGAACGGACGCAGCGGCGCCGGCCCGGTCCACATATCGTAATCCACACCCGGCGGCACCGGTTCCACTGGCGTCTTGCCAATCGTGTTGCGCGCCTTGAAGCACAGTCCACGCGCCATGTAGATCTCACCGAACTCGCCCTCTTTCATCTTCTGCACGGCTTCCTGCAGCGCCGGTGACGAACGGCTTTGGCTTCCCATCTGCACCATCCGGCCATACTTCCGCGCCGCCGCCACAATCTGTTTGGATTCGAACACGTTGTGCGAACACGGCTTTTCCACGTACACGTCCTTGCCCGCCTGGCACGCCCAAATGGTCTGGAGCGTGTGCCAGTGGTTCGGCGTCGCAATCGATACCGCGTCGATCGATTTATCGTCCAGCACCTTGCGAATGTCGCGGAACACCGGCGGCGCCGTCTTCCCGCGTTTCTGCAGTGTGCCGACAAAGCGCTCGGAATGCGTATCGTCCACATCCACCAGCCCGGCCAACTCCACGTTGGGTATCGAAGTCCACGCACTCATGTGGCTGCCGCCGCGCCCGCCGCAGCCAACTACGGCCACGCGCACTGTCTCATTTGCGCTCTTCGCCGGTTTCACCGTCTGCGCCGCCAGCGCCGCGGAACTGAATATGAAATATCGCCTGTTCATGGATCTCCTTGAAAGCAGCCGCCAGCAGGGCCGCCACTGTAGGAATTATATAGCGCCGCGCAGCCGCCTGTATTCGATATTCCGCAGCCCGCCCACCGTCCAATACGACATAAAACCCAGTGGCGTACACAGTTCCGTCTCCGCCTCCCGCAGTTCCACTCGCCGCCCCGCGATATCGGCGTCCACCACCAGCGCTTCGTTAATCCAACCGCGGATTCGCTTCTCCGTCACTTCCAGCCGGAACTTGTACCACCGGCCTTGGTCAAAATCCCGCGCCGTCGACGTGTCGTTCTCCGACGCGTCGTCCCCATCCAGGTTCGATAGACCCACCACCGTTCCATCCCAGCCCCCGTTCACCCACGTGCAAAACGAATCCCCTACCGGAAACGTGATCGACCCGAACATGTCGTTCCCGTCCAGCCGCGCCGCCTCAAACCTCACCTCATACCCCGTCGTCGGAAATTCTCCCGCCCAGGTAATCCCGGTCAACCGCGCCTTGCCCAGTTCAATCACGCCGTCCTTCACCCGCACTTCACCCCGTCCTCGGAACGGCGTCTCCTTCCAGCCTTTGAGTGTTACCCCATCGAACATCCGCACCCACTCCTGCCCGGCCGCGCCCCAGCCGCACAACACCGCCAACGCCGCCATCCGCAGACCAATCGTCATGCCTCGATTATCCGCTACTCCCGTTCGCTCGCCCCATCGTCGCTACCTCTTGATGCGGGCCGCTTCGCCTTGCACTCTTTCACAGCACGCCGCCTTTCGATCAAGGATAGGGAGATTCTACACTACGCCGTT
>JAEUQC010000062.1 GCA_016789905.1 Bryobacterales bacterium
GCCCCGCCTGGCAGTACGAAAAGGTTCCCGGCCTCACGCCGCGTCTCGGCCAGGAAGGCAAACGGCTCGGCGAAGAACCGTCCACGGTCGCGCGCTCGCGGTATGGCACTGAACCCCAGGGGCACTGCTACATTGTAGGCCATGGAAACACCACCTGCCGTCGCATCGTCACCGGCAAGCTCTACCTTCGCGAAACCACCGCCAAACTCCAGGACCCTTCTTTAGAAGGGGAGTTCCCCATGAATTCCGCATCACCGGAGGAACTGGCATTCTAGTAAAAGCAGAAACGGAATAACCGCAGTCGCCATGGCCGAATCCCCGAACCCAATCCTCATCCACAGGCTGACTCCAAAGAACCTTCTATCGTTTGGACTAGACAATCCCGGAATCGACCTCAGAGAGATCAACTGCTAAAACATACCACGAATTCGCAATTTCAGCCATGCACCACGTGCCACTACCTGCACTACGACGCCTTATGGGACGTAGCGCCTTGGGGCCCGCGGCTCGCCCTCCATATCGCCCACGTAACAAGGAGCAACACGGCTTCGGTCACCGCAATCTCCCACGTCTGCGGAAATGCCAACGGATCCCTATCGGTCGATGACGGAGTTATGTGGTAGAGCCACGAGATTACGCGTCGCAGAGACCGCCACGATATAGCAGCCAGCAGGCATAGAGGGGTTCCAATCCTTGCATTCCACACATCGCAAAGAACAGGCATCTCAAAACTAAACGGAAGATTGCTTACTCCCCGTCACCCGCCCCATCTCATCAAACGACAAATTCTCCGTCTTCGATACCTCCACCCCATTCAACGACGTCACCGCGTTCGTCATCTGCCCCTTGAATATCGTGTCCCACAAGAACGCCGCCATCGTCGTATCCGGATACGCAGCCTGCCCCTGCGGCGGTGCGGGCTTCGAAGACGTCTTCGATGTAATCCGGTTCAGAATGGTCCCGGTAGGGATGCCCCTCACGAAGCACCCCCCGGACAGAACCGTACGGGCGGCTTTCCCGCATACGGCTCCCACCTCGGATATTTGGCGGAAAATCGCTCTCTTGGATACGGATGCAGAACGCGCGCGTGCGGCAGCCACCGCTCAAACAGCGGCGTCAACCGTTCCCAGCTCGGCTTCCGCTGACCGCCACGGCGAATCAACGCCCGCCGCCACAGCCGCTTCACCCGATGCCGGAATCGCGCCATCATCGGCAGATTACCAGGAACACAGAAATACTGGTAGTAGCCCGACACAACCGAGCCCAGCCATTTCCCCGTCTCCTTCACTGGCTCATGCATGCGCTGATACAACTCCAGCTTCACACGCGCCAATGTCGCACGCATCTTCTTCGCCACCGTCCGGCGTTTGATGAAAAACTTGCCGCCCCGGCTCCGCGAACAAATATGCGTGAACCCCAGAAAATCAAACGTGTCCGGCGGTCCGTCTCCGCCCCGCTTCCGATTCTGTTCAGCAAACCGCCCGAACTCAATCAGCCGCGTCTTCTCCGGATGCAGTTCCAACCCGTGTGCCCGCATCTGTTCCACCAGTTTGGCCTGGAACCGCACGGCATCACCCCGGTATTGAAACGTAACTACGACATCATCGGCATAGCGGACCATAAACATCTGTCCCGCGCACGATTCCTGCCGCCACTGCTGCGCCCAAAGATCGAAGACATAATGCAAATACACGTTCGCCAACAGCGGCGAAATCACCGCCCCCTGTGGCGTGCCTATCGTTGTTCTACTCCATTCGCCATCCTCGCTCACCCCGGCTCGCAACCATTTCTGGATCAGCCGTAGCACGCGCGGATCCGCGATTCGGCGCTCAAGAAACGCCATCGTCCACTCATGGCTCATATTGTCATAGAACCCCTGAATGTCGGCGTCCAGCACCCACCCGGTTTCCTCAAACTGCAGGGCCACGCTCAATGCATCCAATGCATCGTGCGCTTTCTTCCCCGGCCGAAACCCGTATGAGAACCCCAGAAAGTCATTCTCATATATCGCATTGAGCACCACCACCACCGCTTGCTGAACGATCTTATCCTCCAGCGATGCGATCCCCAACGGACGATTCCGCCCGTCCGGTTTCGGTATGTACACTCGCCGCGACGGCTGCGCACGGTAACTGCCCCGATGAACCCGGCCATGCAGGTCGATCAATCGCCCCTCCAGACCTTGTTCATACTCCTTCCATGTCACCCCATCCACCCCCGGCGCCGATTTCCGCTCTAAGTGCTGGAAACTCTCCCGGAGCAGATCTACCGTCACATGGTGAAGCAGCGCGGTAAACCGCGTGTTCTTATCCTCCTTTGCGCGTTGCCGCAAACGGTCCAGTCCGCTTCCCATGGCACTCCCGCTCTGTGTCGAGTCCATGGCGTTCTGTTCCGTTTTCTCCTTGGCCCGGCCCCTTCCCTCCACCGGTTCCGCCACGCCGGATCGCTCCGCCGCTTTGTTCTCCGTCTTCTCCGGTACTATAGGCCGGTCCGACTTCTCCAGCGCGTTCATCCCCGGATTGCGAATTTTGTCCTTCCCGGGGCGGTCTGATTGCTCGCGCTTCTCAGACACGCCGGAGATCTCCCGGTTCCCGTGCAGAGAGTATTCCAACGTGCCTGGGTTCACTGACTACGCCGGACCGCAACGCCTCTCGCGATGTATCGAGACGTTCCGTGTGGCCTTCCCCATATACAAACAAGGTCGGCGTCCGGGAGGTACTTTTCGAAGCTCTATAGCCCAGCCCGCTGGTCCCGCTGTCTACGCTTCGCCGTGCCCGTCGCCGGACAC
>JAEUQC010000163.1 GCA_016789905.1 Bryobacterales bacterium
ACGGCGAAGGGCGGCAAGATCAGCGCCATCGTCCCGCTCTGTTCCCACATGGACCACAGCGAGCATTCGGTCCAGATCATCGTCACGGAAAACGGTGTGGCCGATCTCCGCGGAAAGGATCCGCACGAGCGTGCCGAACTGATTATCAACAAGTGCGCCCACCCGGAGTACCGGGACCAGCTTCGGACCTATCTGCGTCTGGTAAAGGAGGGTCACGAACCCCAGTCACTTTCATTAGCCTTCGCCATGCATCGGCAGTATTTAACGAACAACGACATGCGCAACATCGACTGGGAGTTCTGGCGCTAGCCCGCCCTGAACCCGATCGGAGCCACCCATCGCAGCCACCCATCGGAGCCACCCCCCGTCTGTCCCCCGTCTGTCCCGGAATTTTCCTACCGACGCCCGTAACTGTAACTCCCCTCATGACTTACGGTAAAAACGACAAAAATAACAAGGAGGGGGGGCCCTCATCCTCCCCCTACAAACTACACTAGTAGGAAGCTCCGCGAAGTTTACTTCGTGGCCGCAACGCAGTAGCGCTCCCACAGCCCATCGTCATACCACCGCGTCACCGTCAACGGCGCCACCGTTTCGTCGTCAGAGCTCGTGGCAATGGACATCCTCATCTGCATCGCCCAGTCCTCCACGTACAACTGGAAGAAGTCCTCCAGGGCTTTCGAAGACCTCTCCGGGTACACGGCGTGACAAACCAGCCGGCCGCCCTCGCCAACGGCCACGATCTGCCGCGCCAGGAATCGGCCCTTCGAGTTCCGGGCAAACACGGCGCGTTTGTTGACATCCAACAGCAACGCCACCGCGTTGGCGCTATTGCAGGCGCCGGGAGCCAGGCACGTCTGCGTGTACGTGCCTACTCGAAGCAGTTCCGCCGGGTCTTCCTCCACCCCCAAGGTCACATCGCCCAGGCCCTCCACCGGGAGCGTAATCCGTAGTGGCCGCAGCCACGCGTTCAACGGAAACTCCGGCCGCTTCGCCAGCCATTGCCGGTTCGCCACATGGTCCAGCCGCGTATCCCGGCCCTGCGAGTACGCCCGCAGGAATCGCGTCAACGGCTGCCGGCCCGTGCGTATCCCGGCGCGCAGAAGGCCGGCGTGAGCGTCCCCGAAGAGCGTCAGTTCGTTATCGACACGCTCCATCAAATAGCGCAGCCGCATCGCCGTCAGCCCTTCCAGCATCTGCGCTCCCACCTCTTCGATGGACTGCCGCCGCAGAACTTTTTCGCCCGCGAAATGCCGGTCCCAAGTAGAGAACGCCGGCAGAGCCGCCGCAAGCCGCCGATGCGCGCACAGCACCCGGTCCAGCGCCACCAACGCATCGGCGCCGGTGGGCAATGGCTCCGGCGTCAAAAAGAGCGGATGGCTCTTCAGGCTCCGCATGAGCCTCCGCGAGCGCACGCACCCGTATGCAGCCAACCGCTCTCCGCAGGCAAAAAGCAGGTCCGGCCGGTTTATCAGCCCCTCGCGGAACACCGCGGGTAACACCCGGGCCAATTCCTGCAGCAGGCTGAGCGTCTCCCACCACATCTGCCGGTTCCGCTTCGCCTTCCCGATCCGTGCCAGCGCCGCATCCGTTGCCAGCGCCACAGTGGCGCCGCAAGCTGCGGACATCCCCTCCACCAGTTGAATCGCCAGGTCTAGCCCAACGCGTTCCACGGCGCGCAGTTTCGGCCATCGCCCCAGCAGCGCCAACGCCTCCGCTTCGGGTAACCCGGCAACAAACCACGCGGGAATCCGCTCATGGTCAAACACTCGGACCGCCGCCAACACCGCAAACGGGTCCACTCTCCCGGCCCCATGTTCCTCACATACCTGCGTGATCCATGCCCGCGCTTCTTCCGGCAGTGCGACGAACGCCGGCTCCTCCAGCAGTGCGGCCAGCCGCGGTTTCCGCGCACAAATCCGCCACGCCGCGGCACCCAGGTCGCGCGTACGCCACGTCCATTCCTGAATCAAAGGGCCAAACACCTCCCTCTTCAACGGGAAGGCCGGCCCCTTGCAGTCCCGCAGCGAAACCCACACTTCGCCCGCGCCCCGCAGCCAACTCCAAGTTGCAACCGCATGCAGGGGCACACCACGGCCCACCGCCGCCGCCAGTTCCGGGAATTCGCGAGGCAGCCACAAACAAGCCGGATACTCCGCCAGCGCCACCAGCAGTGCCGCTCGCAGCGCGGCAGGCAACGCCGGCGGGGTTTTCGCCGCAAGCACCCAGCCCAGTACGTGCCGCCGGTCTTCCCATTCGACCTCTTCCAAAAAAGTCATCCACGCGGCCGCAGCCGCGTGTTTCTCAAGAAGGCGCGAAGTCGCCCTTCGCAGCTTTCGTGCCGCCCGTCGCGAACACGCGGGCACAACACGATTTGCCGCTTCCAACGAAACGGAAACCATAATTTACTCCGAATTTGAGTAGGCGCGTGCCTTTAGCGACGGCCGGTGGAGATGAGGCGTTCAGTATAGATATGGAACATCAGGTAATCTCCTTTTTCCCGTTCGGGTTATCAACGACCAGAGCAGAATAGCACATCCAAAAAGTGGTGGTCAATTGCGATTCTTCGGTTCGTTTCCGATGGTTTTTGTTGAGAAATCAGGACTTGCGCCGCGGATCAGCGTTAGTGAACCAGGAAATTCAATCCGAAATCAACCATTTCCGCCACCCCCTCTGCCAAACTAGTGAGAGATGTCAGACGCCCAACAGCGCCGCACACTCATTTTCGTCTTCCTAACGGTATTTCTCGATCTTCTCGGCGCCGGCATTTTGATCCCAATCATGCCGTACCTGGTCCGGCAGTTCCGCACCGACGCGTTGACCGTCGGGCTCTTGGCGGTCGCCTTCTCCGCCGCCCAATTCGTTGCCGCGCCCATACTCGGGGCTCTCTCTGACCGCATTGGCCGCCGCCCCGTCTTGCTTTTTTCTATCCTCGGCTCCGCTTTCGGCTATTTCCTTTTCGGTTGGGCCGGGTCGCTCTGGCTCATGTTCCTTGCGCGCATTATCGACGGCGCCACTGGCGGCAATATCTCCACCGCCATGGCCGCCATCGCCGATACCTCCGCCCCCAAGGACCGCGCCAAGAACTTCGGCCTCATCGGCATGGCCTTCGGCCTGGGCTTCATCATCGGCCCGGCGCTGGGTGGTTTGCTCAGCAAAATCTCCATCCAGGCGCCCGCTTATGGCGCAGGCGTCATCGGCCTGGTCACCGTCACCTTCGGCTATTTCCTGTTCCCGGAGACCTTGCCTCCTGAAAGGCGGAAATCCGGTATCGTCTCCGCAGCGGAATCCAACCCGCTGCAATCGGTCGCCAGCGCCTTTGCCCGGCGCGAAATCCGCATGTTCCTACTGGCCCTCTTCTTCCTGAACTTCGCCTTCGCGGCGCTCCAAACCAATTTTTCCAATTACACCATCGACCGTTTCCAGTTCGGCCCGGACGATAACGCCTGGGTCTTTGCCTTCATCGGCCTGCTCGCCGCCATCATGCAGGGCGCCGTTGTGCGTAAACTCCTCCCCGTGCTTGGAGAGCGCAAAATGGCTATTCAGGGGTTCCTGTATTTCGCCATCGGTTTTCTGATTGTCGCCGGCGCTCCAACGGCCGTTTGGCTGTTTCCGGGCGTCGCGCTGGTTGCTATCGGCAGTTCTTTCACCAACCCCACGCTCAACGCCATGATCTCCCAGCGCTCGGCCGCCAATGAACAGGGCAGCATTCTGGGAACCACGCAGAGCGTACTGAGCCTGACGAGAGTCGCGGGACCCGCCTGGGCGGGCTTTGTGTTTGACGGATTCGGCCCCAGTTCGCCCTACTGGTCCGGCGCCGCGTTTATCGTTCTGGCAATGCTCCTCGCCCTTCCGGACCTGCGTAGCTCGCAAACCCCGAAATGAAACTAAGACAAAACGCGAATCGTTTAGCGGGTCTGGTTAGCGTTAAAATGGAGATGCGATGAGCATGCTCTCTCAGCGGCTTCAAGTTGGGGTCGCGCAGAAGCAGATCCTGACACCGGGCCTCGTCCAGTTAGTGTCGGTCCTGCAACTCAACCGGCTGGAGCTGCGCGAGAAAATCGTTCAAGAGATCGCCGAAAATCCCGTCCTGGAAGAGTCGCTCGACGCTTCGGAAGAGATTACGGCCGAAGAACTCCAGAACATTCTCGAACGCGAACGTGTCGCTGAACCCTCCGACCAGGGCATTCTCGATGTCGCCGCTTCTCCGGCGCAGTACGAGGCGGAGGACGACCGGATCGAAATGGCGTCGGAAAATGCCGGCGTCGTGGAAGTCCCCGATGGCGCCCCGGCCGACCCCGTCACAACCACCGCGGACCCGTTCGACGAAATCGACTTCGACAATTACTTTCAGGAGTACCTGGAACCTGGCTTTAAGAGCCCTGCCGGGGAGACCTCCGAAAAGCCGAGTTGGGAAACGTTCGTCAGTTCGCCAGTCACTCTGCCGGACCTGTTGCGCCAGCAGTTGAGCCTTCTGGTAATGCCTGAGGAGGTGCGCGACGCGGCCGATACCGTGATCGGCAACCTCGACGACAACGGCTATCTGGTCGCCGCCATCGATGAAATAGCCACCTATGGCAACCATACGGTGGAAAACACCGAAAAGGCGCTGGAGGAGATTCAGGCGCTGGAGCCGTCCGGCGTCGGTGCTCGCGATGTGCGCGAATGCCTGATGCTACAACTGGAGAGCCGGGGCGGGGAGGGAGGCGTAGCCTGGCAGATTCTCGACAAGCACATGAAGCTGCTCGAGATGAAACAGTTCAAGGAACTTGGGCGCGTTCTGGGACGTCCACTCGAACATATCGAGATCGCCGTGGACGCTATTCGCCACCTGGACCCCAAGCCCGGCCTCCGCTACTCCGGGGCCGGTGCCCGCGTCGTTGAGCCCGATGTCTACATCATCAAGGACAGCGACAGCTACATCATTGAACTCAATGATGACGACCTGCCACAGCTCCGTCTCAATCGCGAGTATCTGAAGATGCTCGACCGCGATAAGGAGCCGGATAAGGACGTTCGCAACTATGTCAAGGAGCGGTTCAGCTCCGCCGCCATGCTCATCAAGAATATTGAGCAACGGAAACACACCATCATGCGCGTATGCCAGTGCGTCGTTGAGCGCCAGCGGGAGTTCCTGGACTTTGGAATGGCTCAGCTTCGCCCAATGATGATTAAAGAGGTGGCCGAGGAGATCGGCGTGCATGCCTCCACTGTGAGCCGGGCCGTGGCCGGCAAGTACGTGCATACGCCGCAAGGCGTTTTTGAACTGCGTTTCTTCTTCTCGGAGGCCGTACAGGGCCCTTCGGGTAGCAGCACTCCTCTCTTGGTTCTCAAGCAGAAAGTGAAGAAGATCATCGACGAAGAGGACCCCAAGAAGCCGCTGACCGACGAACAGATCACCGCGCGGCTGCAGCAGGAGGGGTTTGAGGTGACCCGGCGGACCGTCGCCAAGTACCGTGAGGACTTGAAGATACCGTCAACGCACCAACGGCGCGTCAAAAATTAAGAAACGACAAACACGCGCGAGGAGACCATGATGAACGTAACCTATACCGGCGGCAATGGCGAATTTAGCGCCGCTGACAAGACTCGCCTGGAGACGAAGCTTGCCAAACTAGGCAAGATGATCGACAAGAAAGGGGAGAAAACCGCCAATGTCATCCTGACCGCGGAAAAAAGGGGCAAAAAGGCGGAAATCACGCTGAATTACCTGAATCACAGTTTTGTCGGCTCCGGCTCCGGCCCGGCCTATCTGCCCGCCGTTTCCGCGGCACTGGAGAAACTGGAAAAACAGATTCTGAAGGTTACCGCGAAACTCCGTGACGGCGTTCGCAATGGCGTGAAGCCCGGCGCCGCCGCTGCCGCGGCGGCCGTAAAGTCCGCGCCGGTTTCCACAGGTCCGAAGTTGTTTGAAGCGAAAGTAAGCAAGAAGCCTATGCATGTGGACGAGGCTGTGCTCGTCGCCCTTCGGAAGAAGGTGAACTACGTTGCCTTCCGCGATGCCGACAGCAGTGGCATTAGCGTCGTCATCCAACGGCCCGACGGCAGCTTCGACGTGGTCCGTGCGTAATGGCCGCCTCGCCCGTTAAACCTGTTGGTGCTGAACTCGTCATCATCACCGGCCTGAGCGGTTCCGGAAAGGGAACCGTGCTCAAGAGCCTGGAGGATTTGGGGTACTACTCGGTGGATCACCTGCCGATGGACCTGATCCCCAAGTTCGCCGAACTGACTGGCGCCAGCCCGCAGATCTCTAACGCGGCACTTGTCGTCGATATCCGTGAAGGGGAAGCGCTTCGGCGCTTCCCCGTTATCTTTAAGCAGGTGCGGCGACAGATTCGCACCCGCCTAATCTACCTGGAGGCCGACGACGCCACCATCGTCCGACGCTTTAGCGAAACCCGCCGCCCGCACCCGTTGAAGGGCGCCGAACGAACCGTCACCTCCAGCGTCAAGGAGGAACGGCAGCTCATCGAGCCGATCAAGAAACTTGCCGACCTGGTTATTAACACCTCCCAGTTCAACGTCCATGAGCTTCGCGAGTTCATCGGCGAGCGCTTCGGCGCCACCCGCGACGAAACGGACGTATTGATCTACGTCACCAGCTTTGGCTTCCGCCACGGTGTGCCGACCGATTCCGACCTCGTCTTCGATGTGCGCTTTCTGCCCAACCCGAACTACATTCCGGAGTACAAAAAGCTGACCGGAAAGAACCCAAAAGTCGCCGAGTACATCCGCAGCTTCCCACAGACGCAGGAGTTCATGGCAAAGATCACCGATCTGTTGACCTTCCTGTTGCCGCACTACATTGAAGAGGGCAAGAGTTACCTGACGATCTCATTCGGATGCACCGGGGGCCATCACCGGAGCGTGATGATGGCCGAAGAGATGCGCAAGCGGCTGCGGAAAGCCGGCTACAGCGTCAAAGGACTGCACCGCGACATTCAGAAGGGTTAGGCCATGCAAGTTTTTGAAGCGACCCCTTTTTTCACACCGCCAACGGCCGCGCTTCGGTTCCTGCCGGAGGGTCCTCGGCTGCTGCAGAATTACCCCTCGCCAGACCCAATACTGGGCTGGGTCGCCATCCAGGAGTCGTTTTCCTCGCTTGTAGGAAGCGTGAACCTTCTCAACCTGCGGACGATGGAAAACGATGTCCATCCGCTCCCCGGTCGCGTCGGGTTCTTCGCGGAAACGGACCGGCCCGGCGTCATTGTCGCTGGCCTGGAGCGCAGCCTGGCACTTTACGACCTTGCCGTCCGAAAGGTACTTGGCCAGCCGTTCGTCGTTTCCGAAGACGAGCGAGTGGTCATCAACGACGGCCTGGCGGTGGGGCGCGGCCTGCTCTTCGGAACCAAGCACACCGCATTCAAAGAGCGCATCGGTTGCATGTATCTGCTCGATAGCAACACCGGGCGGCTGCACACCCTGCATTCGAAGCAGATTTGTCCCAATGGGAAGTATCTCTACGGCGGCGGGCTCGTCGATATCGATTCACCGAACAAAACGCTCGACCACTACGCCTTCAACCCGTCGGGCCCATCGTTGGGCGAGCGGAGGATCATCGCCGATTTTACCGGAACGCCGTTGTTCCCCGATGGCCTCCGGCCGTCTCCGGATGGCGAGTCTGTAATCGTGGCCTTCTACAATCCGGAGGCCGCGCCGGAGGGCTTGGCCCGCGAGTACCGGATACGAGACGGGGAAGTGTTGAGCGAGTGGCGGCTGCCGGGTTCGCCCCGCGTAACCTGCCCGGAGATTCTTGCGCTCAACGGCCGCGTGCGGGCGCTGTTCACAACCGCCGTCGAAGGGATGGAGCCGGCGGTCCCGCTGGCCGGAACGCTCTACATCGCCGACACAGCCTACGGCCGCGTACCGGCCCCGCCGCCGCTTTTTCCCGCCGGCGCTTTGCTCTAGTGCAGGGCTCTAAAGCAGAAACGTTTCGATACGAAACGCCTGGACCATCTCAAGCGTCGGCGCCCAGCCGAATACAGTGAAATGGCCGTCCTGCGAGGCCACCAGCGCCACCGCGTCGCGCTGATCCTGAACAAATTGCGCCGCCGATAAGTGACGCGTGCCGCCCAGTTGCGTCGGATGGATAATCTGCACCTCGGCGCCCTCAATCAGTTCCGACGCCGCCACCTGGTCCACCCTCGGAGCGCCCTCGCGCCGCGCAATCTTGGCGCCGAAAGCCAGCAGTTCCAGCTTCGATGTGACGATCGTCGCGCCATCGACGGCCGTTAATCCGGCGGTGGTTTCAATACCTGGGATTCCCAGGCCGTCAATTTGATAGGTCATCGGATGGACAATCGATTCGCGCCAGGCGCCGCTTGCCGCCGGCACCACCAGCAACGCGCCGCCGCGGCGGTGTTTGCGCATGGAGACGGCGAGTTCGACAAACGCGGCGGCCACATTGTCCAGCCCCAGCAGCGTCTTTATGATCGCTGGACTATCGGGAGGCGCGGAGGCGGCGGTGCTAAGGAACTTCGCCTGGTCGCCCTCCAGTACGACGATATTGGCGAACTTCAGCGAGTCGTCATCGCCCGGCTGTTTGACGACCAGCAGCCCGGGCGCCACAACTTCCAAAACGAAACACGCGGGCGGCAGGGCGCGGATGGCGCCCCAAACGCTGAGTGATCCATCGGCACCGGGGCTGACGCCAAGGTGAATACCCGGCCTCTCCACCGCCGGGGCCAACCGGGCGAGCGAAGCCGGTTGCAGCGGGATGCGACGGTCGAAGAGAATCGGCTGAACCGCATGCTCCGGCGGAAGATAGGTGAGTGATATCGCCGGCGTAAACCCCTCTTCCCGCCGCAGGCTGGCCCAGAAACCGGCGTCGATCATCTCCTCAATCGCCGCCGGCGTGGCCTGGGGAAACAGAGGGTGAATCTTGGCGGCAATGATCTGCGCCGATCGCTTTTCAATGATCACTTTGTTCCTATCGTAGCCGCGAGCGGAAACGCCCAGATTTCCTGGGATTCGCGGCCGGCGGTGAGGGCGATCGTTCTGCCATCCGGGCTTATCGCGGCGCCGGGTTGGCGGTTGCCGGGCAGCTTAAAGTGCCGCTCTCCATTCGCGGTGAACCGCACAAGCACACTCCCTCGAATGCCGAACTCCGGTGACAGCCATTCCGTGACACCCTCCCGCTTCCCCAACCACTCCGCCGGACGGCGATTTTCATCGCGGAATCCGTCTCCGTCCCGGTAGATGAGCCCCCCGCCCTGCGCATAGAACTCATAACCCTTCGGCGGACCGCCGATTTCAGCCACCAGCGGCTGGGTTCGTTTCGTCGCCAAATCGAATAGAAAGATGCCGCCGCGTCCGCGGCCATCGCTGCCGCCGACATACAGCGCCTTCCCATCTGGGCGCCATACCACACGTTCCAGATGCGCCATTTTCACCGGCTGTTCGGTCTCCTCGTCGCTCGTCAGGTCGCGAATCACCAGGGCTCTCGATTCCTGTCCAAAGTTCTCCGTTCCGCGACGGCTTAGGTAGGCCAACCGCTTGCCGTCAGGCGAAAAGCTGGGCGCAAGATTCCGGTCCGGGTACCGGATCGACACGCGACGGGCTGTTTCCACGATGCGGGTTACGTCAGCCAGTACCACGTCGCTCGAACCGGTGCGGAGCCCGTAGTAGAGCATGTTCCGATTCGTAATGCCCAACGGCAGCGCGCGGCCAAGATCCTTGGCAATAACCTTGGCCGCGCCATCCAGGGACTGCCGCACAAGGCCGTTGTCGGAAATGTAGAAGAAGGACCCGCCATCGGGCGCAAAGAGCGGGAACACGTGGTTGCCTGGCTCCCTGACAATCTGCTTCTCGGTGGCGCCGTCGAGCGAGAGTGAATAAATTGTACGCTGCGAGGTGCTTCCCGGCGCGAATGAGTCGTAGAGCAGCGTCCGTCCGTCCGGCGAAATATCCATGCGTTTGGGGTACACCCAATTGAGAGACCGAAGCACGCGGATTTCACCCTCGCCGCCGGCCGGGATCAGCGCGATCTGGCTGACGTTGTCCTTGCGAAACAGCAGGGTGAGAACAAACCGGTTGTCCGGCGTCCAGGCGGTGGGCTGCACAAAACCGGCTTCGGGATTCCGAAATAGGACTCTGGGCTGACCGCCGCTGACCGGAATGCTTCGAAGTTCATAGAAGCCCTCCTCGTTGAACCAGGCGTAGGCAACTGTCTGGCTATCGCGGGAGAAGGAAGAGAAATAGGCGAACTCCCTGCCGCTGGCGCGTGTCAGCCTGGTTGACCTTGCGGTGGCGATTTCCCGGATCGCCAGATTCCCGTGCTCGACCAGACTCAGGTAACGGCCGTCTGGCGACGGCGCGCCGAGCAAAGTGACAGCCGGATCCGTAAAGACCGGCGCCGGCTCCACGGCTGTCAGGACCGGGAACAGCGCCAGGCCCAAAATGAGTACGCGGTTCACGCTACCAGGGTATACGGCGCCTCCGGCCGATGCACGTGTATGGCGACTTTCAATACGCCGTCCCTCTGATGTCCAAACAAATCGTAGGCGTCGGCAATCTGGTCCAGATAGAAGTGATGAGTCAGCAGGGGCGTCAAGTCGATCCGCCCGGATTCAACCAGGCGCATCAGCCGCTGCATCCGTTCTTTGCCGCCCGGGCAGAGTGTAGTGACAACGGATTTATCGGCCAGGCCGGCGCCAAGGGCGGCGTTGTCCACACTTAAGGAGTGGGAGTAAACGCCAACGCTGGAAAGGACACCGCCCGGCTTCAGAACCGCGAGCGAATGGCTGAAAGTCTCCTGAATACCGAGCGCCTCAATGGCCACATCAACGCCACGGGAACGGGTGGCTTCCAGAATCGCATTGGCTGGATCGGCGCCCGCGAGAAGCGTGTCCGTCGCACCAAAGCGCTGGGCAATCTCCAGGCGGAACGGGTTCTTATCGACGGCGAATATGCGGGCGGCCCCCATCAAATGCGCGCCGAGAGTGGCGCAAAGGCCGATCGGACCTTGCCCGAAGATGGCGACATTGTCGCCGATCCGGACCCGGCCGCTTTCGGCCGCGGAAAATCCGGTGGAGGCAATATCGGCAAGCAGAATCACCTGCTCATCACTCAGCCCGGCCGGGATCAACGCCAGATTGGCTTGCGCGAACGGCACCCGGACATATTCTGCCTGTGTACCATCCAATGTATTGCCAAGCCGCCAGCCGCCTAGCGCGCCGCCGCACTGGCTGCCATGCCCGTCCAGGCATGGTTCGCATTGTCCGCACGGCGTGATGGCACCAAACAGGACGCGCTGGCCTGCTTCGTAGCCAAAAACGCCGTCGCCAAGTTCGTGGATGACGCCAACGGCCTCATGGCCGATGGTGAGCCCGGAGCGAACCGGGTATTCGCCTTTCACAATATGGATGTCGGTCCCACAAATGGTAGTGAGGTTTACGCGGACAATCACCTCGCCAAACCCCGGCGCGGGGATGGGTTTTTCCGCGATGCCGAACTTCCCGTTGGCACGGAAAACGTTCGCCTTCATGGAGGCGGTGGGCATAATGACCCCCTTCGCGTCATATCACCCAGTAAATTGGGTGATATGACGCAGCTAGACGCTAAGAACGGGGCAGGGAGACTCCCGAACTATGGCGTACAGATTGGAAAGGACGCCGCTCAGCGGGCTTTGGGATTCGCCTCGGCCGACGATGAGCAGGTCGGCCGATTGCTGGACAGCGGCGTCGCGGAGAACGTGGGCGATGGGCCCGAAAACAAGGTGGGTGGTGGCCTGAATGGGCAGGGCGCGGGCGTAAGCGGCCAAGTCGGATTCCGCGTTGGCGCGGATCCGCTCCCAGTAGCTGCCTGGATCGATGGCGGGATTGTCGGTCGGCCATTCGATGGCGCTGACGAGCGCCAGGGAGGCGCTATAGGATACTGCCATGCGTTCGGCTGCTTTGACGATGTGGCTGGACTCCATACCGGGTTCAATGGCGCACAGGATGTGCTTGTACGGGGTATGTGCTTGCACCGACGCCGGGTCCAAATGGGAACCGGTCCAAACAGAACAACTTAAGTCATGAATGAGGCGGGCGGTGACCGAGCCGAGAATCAAGCGCCGGAAAAGCCCCCTGCCGTGTGTTGGCAGCATGATGAGATCGGTGCCCGTGCGGCGGACCACATCTTCAATCACGGCCACCGCATGACCGGAATGGACGATGATTTCGGTGGCGACGTCGGGGAACTTTTCCGCCGCGTAGGCTTCCAGCCGGGCGGTTTCTTCTTTCACCAGGTCATCGGTTGTTGGAGAGGAAGCAGCGATTTGCCAGCCGAATTCGGCGGCGTAGAAGACCTCCGGCGCGCAGGCGCGAACAAGTTGGAGGTGCGCCTGGAAGCGTCGCGACATTTCATTGACGAAGGGAACGATGGCCGTATTGGCATCGGAATAATCGACAGGGAAGAGGATGCGGCGATAGGGGAACATGGGCGGCCTCCTGGCCACTTTGTAACCAGCATTTCTAAGGCCAAAAAATATGGATGCCAGCTTGCAGCACGAAAGGCGGCGAGTGGAAAGGAGTTGGTCATGTTAGCAACTGAGACCAAGCTGGACGAGCCCGCAACACTCGTGTACCCATCGAAGGCCGATCTATTAGCTTTGTGCCGCGCAGAAGGACCGTGCATTTCGATACTGTTGAGTCCGCACTTGGGCGGGACAGGCACAAGACCCTCTGGGGCCATCCTGACCGCGATGTTGCCGCAGGTGGAAAGCGCATTGCGTGACCTTGGAATGCACCCGCAGGATGCCGCGAAGGTATTGCAGCCGTTGCAACGGATGGCCGGCGAGCCGCAAATGCAGGCCAGCCACCGCAACGGCATATGTATTTACCGTTCGCCGCGAGAATTGCATTGTTTTTCCATCAGGGCAGTGGTAGAAACAGGGTGGCACGTGGAGGAGCGCTTTATTGTGAGTCCGGTCCTGGCCCATTTGGATTACCGTCAGTCGTTCCTGTTGCTGGCGCTGGCCGGCAAGCATATCCGGCTGTTGCGATGCGATGGCGGCGAAGTTTCCGTGTTGCCAATTCCATATGGCGTGCCGGAAAGCGCGGCGGAGTTTAGCGGGGAATCGCGCGATGATGAACACACGAAGAACCATGCCCCTGGCGTGCGATTCGGCACCTCCGACGGACAGGAACGAAGCAGCCATTTCCGCCGCGATTTCATGAAGGCGATTGATCGTGGCCTGCAACCGCTGTTGCGGGCGCAGGGCCTGCCGCTGGTACTGGCGGGAGTGGAAGAAGAAACGGCAGCGTATTCGGCGGTGTCCGAATTCGCCGAGTTGCTGCCGGAACCGGTACGGATGAGCCCCGATGGGGGCGCGACGAATATGGAGTTGGCGCGGGCCGGCGCGCGAATCATGAAGCGCTGGAGCAGTGCCGCGGAACAGCAGGCGCTAACCGAATATCAGCAAGCTGGGCCGGCGCGGCGGCGCGGGGACTGTTCGGGGATTCTGCAGGCCGCGACACAAGGAAGGGTGCAGCATTTGTTTGTAGAGCGCGGCGGACGAATGACCGGGGACGCCCGCCGTATGTCCGGGCTGGCCGCGGGGCCTGGCTACGTCTACCGGGCCGACGATCTGGTGAACGCAGCGGCAGTGGAGGTTCTGCTGCATAAGGGAATGGTCTGGCTGCTTGAGCCAGAACAGATGCCGGTAGCGAGTGTTATGGCGGCCGTATTGCGGTACGCGGGCGACACGACTGGCCAGTAGTAACGCAGGAGTTGCAGGAGGTACTACGATGCGAATCCTTGTGGAAGATATCATGACCCGCACACCGAAGTACTGCGCGCCGGAAACGAACCTGGCGGCGGTGACAGAGTTGATGTGGATCCATGATTGCGGTGTGCTCCCGGTGGTTGCCGAGGGGCATGTGCTGGGGATGATCACAGACCGGGATGTGGCCATCGCATTGGGCACAAGAGACGTGCCGGCACATGATGTCACCGCAATTGAAGCGGCGACAGCGCCGGTGGTCTATTGCCGGGACAATGACGACATACATGCCGCGCTGCACCTGATGGGAGAAGCGCGGGTCCGGCGGCTGCCGGTGGTAAACGCGAACGACGAGTTGGTGGGAATGATCGGCATCAACGATCTGATTCTGGCGGCGCACCCGCTCGAGGGCGGCAAACCGGAGCTGGACGATGAACAGGTGATCGAGATCATGCGGCGGATCTGCGCGCATGAATCAAAGCAAGTGATGGCGGTTGGGGCTTAAAATGACCGCGGCTGGCGGCGCCTGGGAACGGCGCCGCCAGCACTTTCAGTCGTTTTTCTCCGCGTGGAGCTGGGGCACGAAAATCTCCTTCGCTTTTCGCGCGAGCGTCTCATCAACCCGCAACAGCGTGGCCACCTCCGCGCCGGCGCGGATCGCCTTAGCGATTCGCTTTTCCGCGTCGACGATCCGCGCGGCCTTTTCAAGCACTTCTGCAAGCCGTGGCGCCGGAATCACCACGACGCCATCGTCATCGCCCACCAGCCAATCGCCCGGATAAACCACGGTGCCGCCGCAGGCAACCGGAACCTGGAGCTTTCCCGTGTACTGCGCCCCGCCGGCATTGGGAACCACGGACCGCGCGAACACAGGCAGCCGGCTACGGCGAATGTCCGAAAGGTCGCGAATGGCCCCGTCGACCACCACGCCCGCGAGGTTTTTCCTCCACGCGGAAAGCGTAGTCAGCCCGCCCCACAATGCGGTGTTCTTTTCGCCATGCCCATCGATGACCAGCACATGCCCGGCGGGGCATTCGGAAAGTGCCTTGCTCACCATAAGAATATCCGCGGTGTGAACCTGGACGGTGTACGCGGGCCCGGCCATTCGCGAATTGGCTGACCACGGGCGCATCTCATGATCCATGGCCCCGCCCTTGTCCAGCGCGTCCGACACGGGTCCGGTTCCGGCCTTCAGCAGCCGGTCTCGCGGGCTCATATCGCCATCCTGACTTGGGCCGGATTGATCGCCTTGAACTTGCCTTTGTTGGCGGTAATCTCAAAGGCCTTGGGCACGTTCTCAATCCCCTCCAGAATGTGCGTAATCGTGGGTCGCAGCCGTACACGGCCAGCCGCCACCAGGTTCACCGTGTGCTGCAAATGCTCCAGCGTGCTGATATCGGGAAACAAATACCGCAGGCTGCGTTCACGAAGCAGGTCAACGTCCAGCTCGAATGGGGATCCAAACCAGGAGACGCCAATGATCTTGCCGCCGGAGCGCACCGCATCCATGGCTTGCATCACGCTGCGAACGCCGGCCATCCCTTGGGATGGACTGCCGCCCGCACACTCAAAGACGATGTCCGCGCCATTGCCGCCGGTCAGCGCGCGGATCGCGTCCACCGGATCTTCCACGGTCGCGTTGATGGCGTGATCGGCGCCCAATTCCTTGGACATGGCGCAAGCTTCGTCACGCACATCCACGGTGATTATCTTCCCGGCGCCGCTCACACGGGCAATCTGCATGCATTCCAGGCCCATGCTCCCCTGGCCGATAATCGCCACCGAATCCCCGATCCTGATATCGGCCGTCTCCACCGAAGCGACGCTGTCACTCAACGACTGCAGGCACGCGGCTTCGCTGTCGGAAATCCGGTCGTCCACCAGCGTCAGCGCGATTTCCGGCAGCACCGCAAATTCACAGAAGCACCCGGGCAGTTGGAACCCGATGATGGGCCCTTTGCGGCATAGATGGCCCCGGCCGGAATCGCAGAGAGGACAGCTTTCGCAGGGCAACTTGGCCCGCGCGGCCACTCTGTCTCCCGGCTTGAAGCGCGTTACGCCCGGTCCCACGTCCACAATCCGCACGCAAAACTCATGACCGAAGAGCTGAACGGGCGCCTCCGTTTCCAGGCGTTTCTTGATGCGGTCGAAGGCGAGCGTGCGTACACCCGCCGCCAGTTGCGCCTCCGTCACGCTAGGCTGCACCACCAGAACCTGCGCCAGCACATGCCGCGCGCGCAGCGCGGGCAAAGGCACCTCGTCCAAACGGAGATCACCAAAACCGTAAAATCGCCATGCCTTCATATGTAGCTCCACGTGATAATATCGCATCGAAATGACGCCGCACCTCGCCTCGCTGATGGTCTTCGCGGCCTGCCAACTCGCGGGCCAGATCTTTGTTCCAGGCGCGAGACTGGAGAAGATTTATGAGGGTGGACATCTGACAGAGGGCGTTGCTGCAGCTCCCGACGGCACCGTTTTCTTCAGCGATATCACGTTCACCACAGAGACAGGCATGCAGGCCGGGCATATCCTCCGCTACGATCCGCGGTCGGGCAAAACGGCCGTCTACCGCTCGCCGAGCGGCATGTCGAACGGCTTGAAGTTCGACGCGCAGGGCCGCATGGTGGCCGCCGAAGGCGCCGATTACGGCGGGCGGCGCATTACTCGCACAGACCTCGCGACCGGAAAGAGTGTGATCCTAGCCGGGCTGTTTGAGGGAAAGCCTTTCAATTCGCCGAACGATGTCGCCATCGACGCGCAGGGCCGCATTTACTTCAGCGACCCGCGCTACCTGGGCCATGAACCGCTCGAGCAACCAGTAATGGGCGTTTACCGCATCGACCCCGATGGCAGCGTGCACCGCATCATCACCGACGCCGGCAAACCGAATGGCGTTGCTGTTTCGCCCGATCAGAAAACACTCTACGTGGTGACAAACGACGATGGGCTGCTCGGGTTCGATCGGGTGCCCAAAGGCACCCCGGCTCGCAAGGGCCGCATGGAGCTCTCCGCGTACGACCTGCGCTCCGATGGCACGGCGACGTTCAACCGGCGGCTGGTGAACTACGCTCCCGAAGACGGGCCGGACGGCCTGGTGTGCGATGCGGCGGGAAACCTTTTCGTGGCCGTGCGGAATGAGAAGCGATTTGGCGTCAGCGTCTACTCGCCGGCCGGCGCCGAACTCGCCTACCTGCCCACGCCGGAACGGCCCACCAACGTTGGCTTCGGCCGCGGTGCGGAGGCAACCACGCTCTACGTCACCGCCGGAGGCAGCGTTTACCGTGTGAAAACGTTGACACCCGGGCACCACCTGGCACCTCGTCCATAGGATCCTCATGGCCACCGCCGCCGCCGGTCTAGATAAACCGACTTCCATCCGCTGGCGGCTGTTCGGGCTGCTGCTAATGGTGGTCACGCTGACGTTTATTGACCGCTTCAATATGAACGTCGCCGCGAAGTATATCCAGCAGGAGTACTCGCTCAGCGATCTTCAGATCGGTTCTCTGCTTAGCGCGTTCGTGCTTGGATACGCGCTGTTTCAGGCGCCCGGCGGCTGGCTAGGAGATCGCTTCGGCGCCCGGCGGGTGCTGACACTGGCGATTCTCTGGTGGTCGCTGTTCACCGCACTTACAGCGGCGGCGCCGGATCTGCTGCCCGGCGCGTGGACTCCCGCGGCGGCCGCCTTTTGGTTGGTTCGTTTTCTGATCGGCGTGGGAGAAGGGCCCGCCTTGCCGTGTACCAACAAGATGATCGGGCGGTGGATGGCAGTGCCGGAGCGGGCGCGTGGCAGCAGCCTGTTTTTGATCGCGGTTGGCATTGGGGGCGCGTTCACGCCGCCGGCCATCGCGTGGGCCATGACAACATGGGGCTGGCGCGCCTCTTTTATTGGCTGCGGCTTGCTGGGCCTGGCCGTGGCCGCCATCTGGCATTGGCAATCGAGAGAGGACCCGGCCGCGCATCCTGGCGTCAATGCCGCTGAGTTGGCGCTGATTCAAGCGCACCGCGCGCCGCCCGCCGCCGCTGGGCCGTTCCCGTGGCGGCGGCTCATACGGTCGGCCAGCGTTCCGGCGCTGATGGTGGCCAACTTCATGCTGGGCTATGTCACGTACATCTTCTACACCTGGTTCTTTCTTTACCTGGTGAACGTGCGCAAACTGCCCGTGATGGCGGGCAGCTACTGGTCCACGGCTCCGTTCCTTGCCATTCTCGCCGGCGCGCCGCTGGGCGGATTCTTGTCGGATGCAATGGTGCGAAAACTCGGGCACCCATGGGGCCGCCGCATCCCGGTAATCGTTTGCGCCGGCGGCTCATGCCTTCTTCTGGTTGTGGGCTCCCGGATGGAAGATCCGTATGCGGCCATCGGCCTGCTGGCGCTGGCGGCCGGCTGCAATAGTGTCGCGGCGGTATCCAGTTGGGCTTTGCCGAACGATCTTTCGGAGCGCTA
This sequence comes from Bryobacterales bacterium, assembly GCA_016789905.1. GTDB lineage: Bacteria > Acidobacteriota > Terriglobia > Bryobacterales > Bryobacteraceae. The sequence goes on from JAEUQC010000163.1 coordinate 18,153, forward strand.
CGCGGGAACGCTGGCCGGCGTTCTGAACACGTGCACGAATCTTGGCGGCGCGCTTTCGCCCCTTCTAACACCGTATCTGGCTGCCCGCTATGGCTGGGTGGCCGCGCTGGATTTTGCTGCGTCATTCATGCTGTGTATCGGTTTGCTTTGGATGTTGGTTCACCCGGGGCGTAAAATCGACTGAACTATGCCCCTCACGCGCCGTGCCCTGCTGCCGCTGTTCGCCGCCCCGCTCGCCGGGTCGGCGGAACCTGACTTGGCGAATCTGTTCCCGCAGTTAGAGGCAAACAGCCGCGCGCAGCAACGGTCTTTCGCCTTCCTCGATCCGCGTTGGAAGAAGCTTGAAGCCTGGAAAAAGCAGGCGCGGCCGGAACTGTTGCGGCTGCTGCGTTATAACCCGCCAGCGGAACCGCTGGCAGCGAAAGTGGAAGCCACCGGGCAGCGCGACGGGTTTCGGGTGGAACGGGTGCGCATCACGGCGACGCGCGAACACACGCTTCCAGGCTGGCTGCTGGTTCCGGCAGTGCAGCGAAAGGGCCGGCCAGGCCTGATTGCCATCCACTGCCACAGCGGCCGCTACGTGTGGGGGCACGAAAAAATCCTGTCAAGCCCAGGTGAGCCCGAGTTCCTGGGCGAATTCCGCCGCGGCACCTACGGGGGCCGGGCGTATGCGGAGGAACTTGCCCGGCGTGGCTTTGTGGTGTTGGTGATTGATGGCTTCTACTTTGGCGATCGCCGCCTTCGAGTGGAAGATATGGACCCGGCCACGGCGCCGCCGGTGTTTCGGGCGCGCTTGACGGAGTTGAAAAAGCTGCGCCGCGAATCGTATGAATGGATGCGGGCAGCCGACGCGATTTGCAGCGAGTTCGAACATTTGACGGCGAAGACCATCTTCACCTCCGGTGCAACCTGGCCGGGAATTCTGAACTGGGACGACCGGCGCGCGGTGGATTATCTTGCCTCCCGTCCGGAAGTGAATCCGGAACGGATCGGGTGCTTGGGCCTTTCTATTGGCGGCCTGCGCACGGCGTACCTGATTGGCACCGACCCGCGCATAAAGGCCGCGTGCGTGATGGGCTGGATGACCCAGTTCCATGAACAACTGCGCAGCCACCTGCGCAATCACACGTGGATGGTTTACACGCCGGGGATGTTCAACCTGATGGACCTGCCCGACGTGGCCGGGCTGCATGCGCCGGGCGCGCTGCTGGTGCAGCAGTGCAAGCGGGACGCGCTGTTCCCACTGGCGGCGATGGAGCAGGCGAATCGGCAATTGGGCAATATATACGCAAAGGCCGGCATTCCGGAACGGTTCAAAGCGACCGTGCACGATGTGCCGCACTCGTTTGGGATTGAAATGCAGGCGGAGGCGTTTGAGTGGCTGGAGCGATGGCTGGGCTGATCAGGCTACCTCGATCAACAGCTTGACCACCGAACTGGCGCCAACATGGCAAACTACGGCGTCCCCATTCACGCGCGCCGTCATCGGTTTTGGCTCAACGGCGCGCGGAGCGGACCAGGTGTTGTGGCTGTGGGCGCTCGCGCCGCCGAGAATGGTTCCGGCGGCTGTTCGCACACTGGCGCCCGCAAGACGCACTTCCACCTCCCGCGCTTCATCGAACGAAGGATTCACAACCGTCACCGTGACACGTTTGCCTTGAACCGACGCTGAGGCGTTCAGCGCCTCGAGCCGCATCCCCTGGCCGCCGGGGCGCTTCCACTCCAGCGGCGCGGGGGACGAGACCACTGTCCGCACCGCCTCCGCGCCCTGGTGGGCGGCGTACATCTCGAACACATGGTAGGTCGGTGTCACGCAGAACTTCTCTTCGTGAATCAGGAACAACGACTGCAAACAGTTCACCAGTTGCGCGATGTTGGCCATGGCCACCTTCTCCGCATGACGGTGGAAAATATTGAACGTCAACGCGGCGAGCACGGCGTCCCGCATAGTATTCTGCTGCCCGATGAGCGCTTCCGCAAACGGCTCCGTTCCCGGCCGGTGCCAGGAGCCCCATTCGTCGACGACCAGTTTCACTCGATGCGCTCTATCCACATCGCCCATCGCCGACCAGTGCGATTCAATCAGCCGGTCCATATGCGTGGCTTCGCGCAATAGCTCGTAGTGCTCCTCGCGGCTGAACTGAAGCGCATCCCCTTTGCTGGCATCCCAATCGTTGGTTCGCCCGCCGGAAACATTGGTTGAATAGTGGTGCAGACCCCAGCCCCACATTTTTCCCAGACCGCCTTGCGTGGCGGCTTTTTGGAAGAACTTGCGCGTCCATTCGAGTTCGCCGCTGCTGGGGCCGGAGCCGATCATGGATAACGGCTTGCCGTAGTTGGGCACCCAGGCCGAGTAGCGCTTGAACTCAATGGCGTAATCCTCCGGCGAGTAGTTGCCGCCACAACCCCAGCTTTCATTACCGACGCCCCAGTAGCGCACGTTAAGAGGGTTCGGTTCGCCGTCGGCGGCGCGCTTGGCGGCATTGGCGGTGGAGCCGTTGGGGGAGTTGCAGTATTCCACCCAGTGCCAAAAATCCTGAGCGGGGAGGGAACGGAGATTGGCGGCGAAGTAGGGCTGAGCGCCAACACGGCGGCAGAAGCGGGCAAAATCGGCACTGCCGAAGTGATTGGTATCGAAAACTTGCGGCCCCATCTTGTTCGCGGCGGCGGGCCACTGCTTGGAATCGATCCAAAAGTTGGTTCGTTTTGGGCGGGAGGCGCGGGGACCGACGCCGTCGCGCCAGTCGTACTGATCGGCGAAGCAGCCGCCGGGCCAGCGGATGACGGAGGGTTTGGTCTTGGCCAGCGAGTGAATGATATCGGTGCGGAGGCCGTCCTGATTGGGGATCTTCGACCCTTCGCCGACCCAGATGCCGTCATAGACCACACCACCCAGATGCTCGACGAAGTGGCCGTAGATTTCAGGCGCGATGCGGGCGATGGGCTCTCGAAGCAGCACCTCCACGCGGGACACGGACGGCTGGCTGCGGACCAGCGGAGCGGCAACAAGGCCGGCGAGGAGTTCACGTCTTCGCATAGGTGTATCGTACGCTGAATAGCGTGCCGAAGCGAATGCGGGCGGCTTTGCCGTGGGTCTATGGCGCCGGGCTGGTGTGGCTGAACGCCTACATCGTTCGTCACGTTTTCTGGCTGACATACACGGGCGCAACGCATTCGATGCACGGCTACTGGATGGCGCTGGGCCGGGTGATGGGCGATGGCTGGCTGCTGCCGCGGTGGGTTCCGTATTGGGCGGGGGGAATGCCGGCGGAGTTGACGTATGCGCCGCTGGTTCCGTGGTTGAGCAGCCACATCGGGCTGTATGCTGTCCTGGGATTCGCATTCGCCATCGGCCCGGCGGCGGTGTTCCTGCTGGCATGGCAGCTTTCGGGGAAACCGGGCTGGGGGTTCGTGGCGGGAGTGGCGTATTCGCTACTTTCGCCGACCGAACTATTGCTGCCCGACGCCAGGTTCAACTGGGCGCATGTGCTGGATTCACGCCGCCTGTATTTGAGCTTTGTGTGGGACGAGGCGCCACACCAGTTGGCGCTGGCGATGGTGTGCCTGGCGGTGGCGGCTTGGGCGCGCGGGTGGCACCGCTGCGCGACGGCCGCCATCGCCATCGGCGCGCTGGCGAACCCGTTTGGCGTGACGGGGGCCGCGCTGCTTGGTTTGTGCTGGGCGGTCTGCACGGGCCAATGGCGGCCTGTAGCGGTGACCGGAGTGTTGGCCTATCTGCTGGTGTGCCCTTTCTACCCGCCATCGCTGCTTCAAGTTCTGCGGGCCAACGGCGCGTTGGCGCCGGAGAGCGCTTGGAGCAATCGATCGTGGCTAGGCCTGGCGGGATTGGCGGCGGCAATGGCAGTATTGGGCTGGTTGACGCGGCGATGGGCGCCACACCGGCGGTTCGCAGCGCTGCTGGCACTGTTAACGTCGGCTCTTCCTTGGATGTTCAATCACTGGAACATTGTGATACTGCAGCAGCCGGGACGCTACAAATCAGAGATGGAGCTTGCGCTGGTCCTGCTCGCTGTTTTTGGCGCGGAGCGGATACTGGCGGGGCGGCCGCGTTGGGTGCTGGCAGGGTTGGCGATGGCGGGTATGGTGTTCGCCGCGCAGCAGACGATCAGGCACCGGCGCTATAGCCGAAACGCGATTCAGCAGGCCGACGCATCCAAATCGATTGAATACCAGGCGGCGCACGCGGTGAGCGGGACGGTTTTCACCATGGGTTCGATGGCGCATTGGATGAACGCGTATCGGGATGTGCGGCAGTATGCGGGCGGGTCGTTCACCACAACGCCAAACACGGTGCAACAGCGGGTGGCGCTGGAATTGACCGTAGAAAAGGACAGCCGGAAGTTCGTCCAATGGATGCAGGCGGCCGGCGTTGATGGTGTGCTGATGCCCGGCCGCAAAAGTCCGGAGTTTTGGAAGCCATTCGCGGTTGACGCGCTGGCCGGGCACCTCCGGGTGGTCTGGGAGGAGCGCGATACGCGGCTCTACGAAATTCCCCGCGCGCGCCGCACAATGGCGCATTCCGTTTCCAGCCTTCCACCGCTGGCGCCCTACGTGAAGGCCATTGAGGATCCGGCCGCCCCGGCCCTCAGCGTCGAGTGGCCCAGTGCAAATCTCGCCCTGGTGCAAGGCAACTGGCGGGCGGGCGACATGGTATTGATTCACATGAACTGGGACAAGGAATGGAACGCATATCTGGACGGCCGGCGCGTACCGGCCGGCGCCGACGGGATGGGCCAGATGGTGGTGGCGCCCGGTGGCAACGGCCGCTTGGAATTGCGATACGAGCCCGGATGGAGCACCCGCGTGGCGGCACTGTTGGCATTGGCGCTGCTCGTTTTCTGGCCAAGGCGGATCGCACTTGGAATGGTAAGTCAGGCGCGGGCCGCGCGCAGCGATTCCGTCAGAGCGCGAAGCTTGGAGTAGTCAACAGGCTTTCCAATCACTTCATCCATCCCGGCTTCAATACAGCACCTCACATCAGCATCGAAGCAGTTGGCTGTGCACCCCGCGATGTATATCGCTTGCTGGGAATGCCGCCGGATTCTGCGCGTGGCTTCGAACCCATCCATGTTAGGCATCTGGCAGTCCATCAGTATGAGGTCGAAACGGCCTTCTCGCGCGAGCGACACCGCCTGCTGGCCATCTTCCGCGGTCGCAACATCACAATGTAGTGTGTTCATAAGGCGCGAAAGAATACGGCGGCTGACGGGATCGTCATCGACGACAAGTACACGGAGTCGATTCGTTGCAGGCTCAGGCGGCGCGACCGGCGGCGCTTCCGCTGGTTGCAGATCGATTTCAAACCAGAATAGAGAGCCATGGGCCCGCTCACGGTCGAACCCGATATGGCCGCCTAAGCCGCGAACGATTTCCCGCGAGATGGCCAGCCCGAGGCCGAGCCCTCGATGACTCTGCCGGGACCCGGCGGCCCGGTGAAAGGCCTCAAACAGGAGGTCCCGGTCCGCCGCCGCGATACCACTCCCCGAGTCCGACACTTCCACGCGGAGACGGCTTAGGCCCCCGCATTCGACATGGAGCCTAATGTAGCCTTTGCTGGTATGGGCCAGCGCATTCGCCAGCAAATTATTGAGAACCTGCCGGACGCGAACTTCGTCAATGGTGACGTAGCGGGGCAGATCTTGTGCGATATCCGTGATGAAAATCAGAGCGTCCTGAGAGGCCACGCGTGCGCCGAATTCGGCCGCGGTTTCAGCCAGCAATTTGGGAAGATCCGCAGGGACGGGACGGAGGTACACGGGGCCAGGAGCAGGGCCAAGCAGGTGCGCCGCGTCTAACAGATCGTCAACCAGCCGAGTGAGAACGTTAGCGGACGAGTGGATGGTGTGAAGGAGTTCGGCGGAATCCTCACGAGTCGCGTCGGGATTACGCAGCAAGACACTGGACGTGGCGAGAATACCATTGAGCGGCGTGCGTAACTCATGGCTGACCCAGCGAAGCACCTGGGTCTTGGCCATGCTTTCTTTCTGAGCGGAGTCCTGGCGCATTCGAACCAGACAAAGGGCCCGCTGCTGCCACAACAGGCCGGCCGCAAGCAACAGAAGAACAGTGGCGGCGGCGATCGCCCAGCGATGGCGCCGTTCGGATTCATCGAGCGTGAAGATGGCGCGTATCTCTTCGGTCTAATAGTACGCCCACGGAAGAAGAATCCGGTCGAGCGCGCCGTCCTTTGCCATACGTCCAATTTCGGCACGGAGCAGGTCAGCAATGGCGGCAGCCTCAGGACGGGCCGCGGTAACCATCTGTTCCCGCCGAAAGGTGAGTCCAATAAAACAGGGTACTTTTCCCGCACAGGCAGGCGGTGGCGCAGCCAGAAAGTAGTGGGCCACGCGGAGTTCAACAATCGCACCGTCGGCATCTCCCCTGCATACTGCTTCAATGGCCGCGCGGCGATCTGTGTGCGCGGCGAATCGGCCTTGGCGGAAATGCTCCCGTGCGAGTTTTTCGATCCCGCTCGAGCGGCGGCCGGCAACCGTTTGTATCGTGGAAAAGTTGGCGGGATTGCGGAAGAGGGGGTTGATGGCGACGAAGGCGTAGTCGTTGTTCAGCCAGGGAGCCGTGGTGTGAAGCTCCGGATGGGACTGCTTGAGGTCTGTAGAGACCAGCGGCCAGAGGTCAACATCCCCGTCATTAAGGGCCCCAAGAAGGGTCTTCGCGGTCGGACGCCATTCGAGCTTTACCCCGTTGCGGCGGGCCGCTTCAGAAAGCACTTCCGCCACAAAGCCCCGCGGCGCACCGCTGGCATCCACATCGTGATAGGGGTACACGCGGTCAGTACCGATACTGTAGGTTTTGGATAGATCGGGTGCCGGAAACAAACGAACCAGGCCGAAGCACATCAGGCATGCGGACAGGCAAACCAGTAGGACAGCGGAGTAGCTGCGCTTCATGCGGTCAATCCATGCTAAGCGATTTTGGGGGGCGTCCGTTCAACGGCGTTGACCCGGCGGAAAACATGGCAAACTGAATAGGCGATGCCCGTTGTGACTATTGGAAACCGTACGGACGAGCCGCCCAAGGAAGCGACTCGCGAGGGGAACTATTTCGTTTCCAACTACCCGCCGTTCTCTTTTTGGCGGCCGGAACGGGTGGGGGAGGCGGTTCACGCGCTTGCCCATGCCCCTGCGCCAGGGACGCCGCTGGGTCTCTATGTCCATATCCCGTTCTGCCGGAAACGGTGCCACTTCTGCTACTTCAAAGTTCACACCGATAAAGACGCGAACGAAATTGAAGCGTATTTGACGGCGGTCCGCAAGGAACTGGCACTGTACGCGGAACTGCCGGTGATCGGCGGGCGGAAGCCGCGGTTCATTTACTTTGGCGGCGGAACTCCCTCGTATCTGTCAACGAAGCAACTCGGCGGACTGGTGGACGCGATGAAGCGCCTGCTGCCGTGGGACGAAGTGGAAGAGGTGACGTTTGAGTGCGAACCGGGCACGTTGACAGAGGGGAAGCTGTCGATTCTGCGGGAGATGGGCGTGACGCGGCTGAGTCTGGGCATTGAGAATTTCGACGACGAGATTCTGCGCGCGAACGGGCGGGCGCACGTATCAAAGGAGATTGACCGGGCGTACTCGTTTGCACGGTCGGTGGGTTTTCCGCAGATCAACATCGACTTGATTGCGGGAATGATGGGCGAGACGGAAGAAAACTGGCAGGAGACGGTGCGCCGGGGGATTGAACTGGCACCGGATAGCGTGACGATCTACCAGATGGAGATCCCGTTCAATACGACGATTTCAAAGGAAATGCGGATCAAGGGGGAAGAAGTAGCCCCGGTGGCGGAGTGGCCCGTGAAGCGGGCGTGGGCGAGCTATGCGTTCGACCAATTCGCGGCGGCGGGATACACGGTGACCAGCGCCTACACAGCGGTGCGGGATCCGGAGAAAGCGTCGTTTGTATATCGAAACCTGTTGTGGGCTGGAGCCGACATGGTGGGTTTAGGAGTAGCGTCTTTTTCGCACGTGGGCGGGACGCACTACCAGAACGAGCATCAGTACGAGACGTACATTGCGCGCGTGGAGCACGGCGAGTTGCCGCTGCTGCGGGCGCTGACGCCGACGCCGATGGAACGCTTTGTGCGCGAGTTCATTTTGCAGCTTAAGCTGGGCGTGGCGCGAAGAGCCTATTTTTTGGATAAATACGGCATCGACGCGAATCAATACTTTGGTAAGGAACTGGCATCGTTGCGGGAGCAGGGATACTTGGAGTTCGATGAAGACAGTGTCCGGCTGCACCGTGCAGGGTTACTGCAAGTGGACCGGCTTCTGCATTCCTTTTTCCTGCCGGAACACCGGAACGCACGCTACGCCTGAAAGGAGCCGACGAGTGAATTTTGACGCCATTGTGATTGGAGGCGGGCCCGCCGGGGCAACGGCCGCGGCAGTGCTGGCGGAGAAAGGCCGGCGCGTGGTGTTGCTGGAGCGGGAAAAGTTTCCGCGCTATCACATTGGCGAATCGCTAATGCCGTACTGCTATTTTCCGCTGGAGCGACTGGGGCTCGCGGATGCAATGAAGTCTTCCCATTTCCCAAAGAAGTACAGCGTACAGTTTGTGAATACGTCAGGGAAGGTCTCGCAGCCTTTCTACTTCTTTCAGCATTTACAGCATGACGCGTCAACAACGTGGCAGGTGGTGCGCAGCGAGTTCGACGCGATGATTCTGGACAAGGCGCGAGCGAACGGGGCGGAGATTCGCGAGGAGACAACGGCGCGGGAGTTGATTTGGGAGAATGGCGCCGTGGCGGGCGTGCGCACGGAAAACGCGGGTGAGTTCCGGGCGCCGATTACGATTGACGCCACAGGCAGGGACGCACTGGCCGTGACACGGAACGGGTGGAAGGTGCGCGATCCGTATTTGAACAAGATCGCCATTTGGACCTACTACCGCGGCGCGGCGCGCGACGAGGGGCTGGACGAAGGCGCAACGACGGTTGCCTACTTGCCCGAGCGCGGCTGGTTCTGGTACATACCGTTGCCGGACAACATTATCAGCGTGGGCATTGTGGCTGAGAAGGAATACCTTTACCGCGACACGCGTGATCCCGCGGAGATTTTCGAACGGGAGATTGGGGCGAACCCGTGGATCCAGGAGCACCTGGCGCCGGGCCAGCAGTTTGGGCGGTATTGGGTGACGGGGGAGTATTCGTACCGGTCGCAGCACTGTGCGGCGGATGGCTTGATTCTGGCCGGGGACGCGTTCGCGTTCTTGGATCCGGTGTTTTCGTCCGGCGTGTTCCTGGCGTTGCGGAGCGGAGAACTGGCCGGAGAAGCGGCAGACCGCGCTCTAGCTGCGGGCGACTTCACGGCAGCGCAGTTCGCGCCTTACGGCGAGCAACTGCGAACAGGACTGGAAGCGATGCGCAAATTAGTTTATGCGTTCTATGACAAAGAGTTCAGCTTCCGCGATTTCCTGATGGCGAACCCGGCGTTGAAAGGCGATTTGACAGACTGCCTGATCGGAAACCTGTTCCGCGATTTTGACCCGTTGTTCGGTGCGCTGAAGGATTTCGCAACGCTGCCGGCCCCGCTGGCGCATGGGACGCCGCTGCTGGCGGCGCAATTGACGGAGCGTTGATTGGCGTATCGCTACCAGATCGAAAAACGGGTGGAGTTCTCCGAAACGGATATGGCGGGGATTGTTCACTACAGCAATTTCTTCCGGTATATGGAGGCTTGTGAGCACGCCTTTTTCCGGTCGCTCGGGCTGAGCATCGCCCCAAGCGGGGCCGACGCAGTGGGGTGGCCGCGGGTGCATGCCGATTGCGATTATCGAAAACCGCTGCGGTTTGAAGAGGTAGTAACTGTGGAACTGCTAGTCCGGGAGAAGCGCGAGAAGAGCCTGGTGTACGGGTTTCGGTTTCGCAACGCGGCCGGAGAGGAAGTGGCACGCGGCGGCCTGGCGGTGGCGTGTATCCGGAAGGATGCGGCATCCGGAACGATGCGCGCGGTGCCGATACCGGACACGATCGCGGCACTGATAGAGACCGCGCCGGCGGAGTTATTGGCGTGACGTTACGGGACCTTCAACTGCGGCGATTGCAGGCCCTGTGTGCCGCGCTCCGTGCCGGGAACGCATTCTACGCGCCGCGACTGGCGGCGGAGTTCGCAACGCTGGAAGAGTTCAGCGCGCGAGTGCCCGTTACGCTGAAGCAGGACTTCGTGGCGGACCAGGCGGAACACCCGCCTTTTGGAACGAACCACACAGAGCCGCTCGAGAGTTACACCCGGTTCTGCCAAACCAGCAGTACGACGGGGCATCCGCTGCGGTGGCTCGATACACCGGCCAGTTGGAACTGGATGTTGGATTGCTGGGAGCGCGTGTTTACCGAAGCCGGCGTGCGAATGCGCGATCGCATCTTCTTCGCCTTCTCGTTCGGTCCGTTCCTGGGGTTTTGGACCGCCTTCGACGCGGCAACTCGCATGGGCTGCCTGGCGATCCCCGGGGGCGGTATGTCGAGCACGGCACGGCTGCGAACACTGATCGATTCCCAGGCGCAGGTATTGTGCTGTACGCCGACGTATGCCATCCGGCTGGCGGAGGTGGCGCGCGCGGAGGGGACGGACCTGCGCTCGCTGGCGGTGCGGACGGTGATTGTGGCCGGTGAACCGGGCGGCAGCGTGCCCGGCACGCGAGCGCTTCTGGAACGGCACTGGTCCGGGGCGCGCATTGTGGACCACCATGGAATGACGGAGACCGGGCCGGTGAGCTACGAATGCGTGCGGCGGACGGGCGTACTTCACGTGATGGAACGCGAGTTTTTCGCCGAAGTGATTGACCCGGCGTCGGGTGCGGCGGCAAGCGAAGGAGAACTGGTGCTGACGAACCTGGGGCGAACCGCGGCGCCAGTGGTGCGATACCGCACGGGTGACATGGTGCGCGTGGACAACGCGGGACCCTGCGCGTGCGGAACCAATGAGATGGCGCTCGTTGGAGGCATTCTAGCCCGGCGGGACGATATGGTGGTGGTCCGCGGTGTAAATGTATATCCGAGCGCGATTGAAGATGTGATCCGCGCGTGCGGCGGCGTGGCGGAGTATCGAGTGGAAATTTTGACCGTTCGAGCTATGAATGAGATCCGGCTGCAGGTGGAGCCGGAAGCGGCCGATGAACAGTTGGCGCACCGGCTGGAAAGCGCGCTGCGCGATGCACTGGGTTTACGCATTCCGGCGGAGATGGTGGCTTCCGGGACGTTGCCGCGATTCGAAATGAAGGCCCGAAGGTGGGTTCGAGTTCCGGCATGAACGCTTCGCCTGTGGGCGCGCATATCGAGAACATCCTGCTGATTGTGATGCTGCAGTTGTGCGTGATTATCGCGGCGGCGCGGCTGTTCGGCGCGCTGTTCCGGAAAATGGGCCAGCCCCAGGTGTGCGGGGAAATCGCGGCGGGCCTGATCCTGGGACCTTCGCTTTTTGGGCGATTCTTTCCAGAGCTTTCGCGGGAGGTTTTCAACCCGGCAGTGAATCCGGTGTTCAGCGTGATGAGCCAGATTGGGCTTGTCTTGTTGATGTTTTTGATTGGACTGGAATTTGAGTTTGGCCATTTGCGGGAGAACCGGCGGGCGGCGCTTTCGGTGTCTTTTGCTGGCATTTTTCTGCCGTTTGGGCTGGGTATGTGGCTGGGGAGCTATCTGCATACGGCGCTGGGGCTGCGGAGCAACTGGCTATTTTTTTCCCTGTTCATGGCGACGGCGATGTCGATCACGGCGATTCCGATTTTGGGGCGGATCATGATGGAACTGCGGATGAACCGGAGCCTCATCGGGTCGTTGACGATTACAGCGGCGGCGATTGACGATGCGATGGGGTGGGTGCTGCTGGCACTGGTGACAGCGATATCGCAGGCGGCCTTCGACCCGTGGAAGTTCGGGCGGATGGTGGGGGGCGTATTGCTGTTTGGAGCGGTGATGTACTTCGTGGTGCGACCAGTGGCGATACGTTGGATTGGGGCGACGCTGCGGCGGGCGGCGGGAGCGTTGTCGTTGAACGCGTTGGCGGTGGTACTGTTGCTGATCTTTGTCAGCGCCATTTGCACGAATCTGATTGGTATCTTCTCGATCTTTGGGGCGTTTCTGCTGGGAGCGATTCTTTCTGACCAGCCCGAGTTCGTGGCGGCGGTGCGGAACCGGTTGAGCGATTTTGTAACCGTGTTCTTTCTGCCGATCTTCTTCACCTACACGGGGCTGCGCACCGATATTGGAACAATGACGGGCATGGACTTGTGGCTGCTATGCGGGCTGGTATTGCTGGCGGCGACGGCGGGCAAGTTGGGCGGATGCACGCTGGCGGCGCGGTGGAACGGCTTTAGCTGGCGGGATGCGTCAATAATCGGAGTGATGATGAATACGCGGGCGCTGATGGAACTGATTGTGATCAATATTGGGTTCGAATTGGGCATTATTCCGCGCAGCGTGTTCTTCATGCTGGTCTTCATGGCCATCTTCACCACCTATATGACGGCGCCGGTTCTTCGCCGCATCGCGCCCGAGCTAAGGCAAACGTAGCAACGGAAGCGGCGAGTTTATATGATTGGGGGGAACCCCAAATCATGAGCGCAAAATATACGATCGGACTGGACTACGGCACGAATTCGGTGCGGGCCCTGGTGGTGAATGTGGCCAACGGAGCGGAGGTGGCTTCGGCGGTATGGGCCTATGAGCACGGCGTGGAAGGCGTGATGCTTGCGCGGGACCCGAACCTGGCGCGGCAGCACCCGGCGGACTACGTGCGCGGGGCGGAAGAATCACTGCGCGAAGCGCTGATACTGGCGGCCAAGGCGGACACGAAGTTCGCGGCGGAACGCGTAATCGGCATTGGCGTGGACACAACGGGCAGCACGCCTCTGCCGGTAGACGCGAGCGGGTTGCCGTTGGCGTTTAACAAGAAATTCGCGAATAACCCGGCGGCGATGGCCTGGCTGTGGAAGGACCATACGAGCATCAAAGAGGCCGGAGAGATCACAGCGCTGGCGAAGAAGATGCGGCCGCAGTACTTGGCCAAATGCGGCGGCACCTATTCGAGCGAATGGTTCTTCAGCAAGATTTTTCATTGTTTGCGAACGGCGCCGGAGGTGTTTAAAGCCGCGCATTCATGGATGGAGCAGAGCGATTTCGTGCCGGCCATGCTGACCGGAACACTCGCGCCCGGCAAGTTCACCGCAGGTGTTTGCGCGGCCGGCCACAAGGGCATGTACAGCGCGACCTGGGGCGGGTATCCGGACAAGAAATTCCTGACGAAGCTGGACCCGGAAATGGGGGCGCTGCGGGACCGCCTGACGGCGCGGGTGTTGGCGGTGGACACGGCGGTGGGCGGACTGACGGCGGACTGGGCGGCGAAAACCGGCCTGCCGGCGGGCATTCCGGTGACGGTGGGCGCAATTGACGCGCACACCGGCGCGATTGGCGCGGGCGTGAAGCCCGGAACACTGGTGAAGATCATCGGCACTTCTACGTGCGATATCAGCGTGCGAGAGAATACAGCGGCGCTGGCCGATGTGCCAGGCGTGTGTGGAATCGTCGACGGCAGTGTGCTGCCGGGACACTTTGGTATTGAGGCCGGACAATCGGCGGTGGGCGACATATTTAATTGGCTGGTTAACTATGCCGTGCCTGGCAGTTCGCATGAAGAGTTGACGGCTGGAGCAGCGAAGTTGAAACCGGGCGAAAGCGGGCTGCTGGCGCTCGACTGGAACAACGGGAACCGGACGGTGCTGGTGGACCAGTTGCTGACGGGTCTGCTGGTGGGGCAGACGCTCTATACGAAGCCGGCGGAAATCTACCGGGCGCTGATTGAAGCGACGGCGTTCGGTGCGTTGACGATCATCAACCGGCATGAAGAATACGGAGTAAAGATTGAAGAGGTGGTGAACTGCGGGGGGATTGCGGAGAAGAGTCCGCTGGTGATGCAGATCTACGCCGATGTGACGGGGCGGCCGATGAAGGTGAGCCGTTCGGGGCAGACGTGTGCTTTGGGTTCGGCGGTAGCGGCGGCGGTGGTGGCGGGGGCATATCCGGATTTCCTTTCCGCTCAGAAAAAGATGACGGGCATGAAGGCAAAAATCTACAAGCCTAATGCGAAGGCCCATGCGGTGTACCGGGAGCTATATGCACTCTACATGCAGTTGCACGATGCGTTCGGAACGCGCGCGTGGCAGGGCAATTTATTTGGCGTGATGAAGAAGTTGATTGAAATTCGAAACGGGGCGCAGGCGTAGGCCGGCGTAACAGGACATGAAGACAAGCAAGCTGAAAGCAAAACAGGTTTACTTGGTGGCCAGCGGCGATTCGCGGCTGGCGGCCAACCAGAAGTGCTGGCCGGAACAGGCCAAGATGGAGGCGGCGCTGGGCGATGCGCTGAATGCCGCCGGTTGGACGGTGGTGCGGGCACACCCGGTGGACGCGAAGAAGAAGCACGGGTTTTTGGATTCGCAACGCGCCGGGATTGAGACGTTCAAAAAAATGGACCCTGCGGCGCCAGTGATTGTGGCCGAGTGCGTTTGGCAGTACAGCCACCATGTACTGGCCGGGCTGTTCACACATCAGGGGCCGATATTGACGGTGGCCAATTGGAGCGGGATGTGGCCAGGGTTGGTGGGCATGTTGAACCTGAACGGTTCGATGACCAAAGCGGGCATCCGGTATTCGACGCTGTGGAGCGAGGACTTCGGCGAGGCGAAATTTCGCGCAGGGCTGGCGGAGTTCCTGGAAACAGGCGTGGTGACACACGACCAGAGCCATGTGAAGGACTTGGCCCTGTTGAAGTTGCCGGCCGCGGACGAAGCGCTGGGCCGGGCAGCGGGCCGGCGGATCCGCGAAGAGAAGGCCATAATGGGCGTCTTCGACGAAGGGTGCATGGGAATGTTCAACGCGATCATCCCGGATGAACTGCTGCATCCGACAGGCCTGTTTAAGGAGCGGTTGAGCCAGTCGGCTCTGTACGCGGCCATGCAGAAAGTGAGCGACGCGGAGGCGCGTGGCGTGCTGGACTGGTTGCTGGCCAAAGGCATGAAGTTCAACTGGGGAACCGACGAGGCAACCGAGTTGACCGAACGGCAGACGCTCGAGCAGTGCAAGATGTATGTGGCGGCGTTGCGGCTGGCCGATGAGTTCGGCTGCGCCACAATCGGCATTCAATACCAGTTGGGCTTGAAAGACCTTGCGGCGGCAAGCGATCTGGTGGAAGGCCTATTGAACAACATGGACCGCCCGCCGGTGTGGAGCGCGGACGGCAAGCGCGAGTTGTACCCGGGAGAAGCGTTGCCGCATTTCAATGAAGTGGACGAGTGCGCCGGTTTGGACGGACTGGTGACATACAAGTTGTGGCGAGAGTTGGGCTTCGCACCGGAGAACACTCTGCACGATTTGCGTTGGGGCGAGGCCTACAAGGGCAAATATGTTTGGGTATTCCTGATTTCCGGCGCGGCGCCGCCGGCGCATTTTGAAGGCGGCTACGCGGGCGCAACCAGCGAACGCCAACCGCCCATGTACTTCGCGCTGGGAGGGGGTTCCGTCAAAGGCGTCAGCAAGCCGGGTTGGATTGTATGGAGCCGTGTGTTTGTGATGGACGGCAAGCTGCACTGCGATCTGGGTGTGGGCGAAGTGGTGGCGCTGCCGAAGAAGGAGACCGAACGGCGGTGGCAGGAAACGACGCCGCAATGGCCCATTATGCACGCGGTGCTGCAGGGTGTGAGCCGGGACCAAATGATGGCGCGCCACAAGGCGAACCACATCCAGGTGGTCTACGCGCCGGACGCGGCCGAAGCGCAGCGGGCGTGCCGGATCAAGGCTGCGGCGATGGCAGAACTTGGCCTGACCGTGCACATCTGCGGGTCGGTAGGGTTGTAAGCATCCCGTAGCATTGCCATTCCGCGCGTTTGTGTATAATCTCTGGGACGCGCGGAATGGCAGCGGCGAGGCAACGCTATGCCACTGCTGTTTCCCGGGTCATCCATTCGGGAGGACCGGAAATGGCCGAACAAAATCAGCGCGGGCGCATACTTGGCATCGGTGGGGTATTTTTCAAAACCGCCAATCGCGATCAAATGCGGGAGTGGTATTCCAAGCACCTTGGAATATCCGACAAGGGTGAGGGCGCGATGCTGCCTTGGCGCCAACACGACAACCCGGAAAAGGAACACATCACGGTGTGGAGCCTGTTCCCCGCGACAACGGAGTATTTCAACCCGAGCCCGGCGCCGTTCATGATCAACTACATCGTGGACGACATGGATGCCTTGCTGGACCGTTTGGAGCGGGAAGGCGTGAACATCGATCCGAAGCGAATGGATGAATCCTACGGCCGTTTTGCCTGGATCTACGACGCCGATGGGAACAAGATTGAGCTCTGGCAGCCGCTGCCTTGAACGATCAGCTCCCTTATTTTCGCCGCTTCTTACGGGTGAGCTCGCTAATGTCCGTTGAGAAGTAGCCGATGATGGCGGCTACTTCCGCCGCCGCGCGTTCGGGATCCCCGCTGCGGATGGCGGCAAGAATCTGTTCGTGCTGGGCGATGCTGCGCGTCCAGCGGTCGCGGCCTCCCATCTGTTCGTGAGTACGGATGATGACGAAGGCAAACAGCGGAACGAGGAGCCGGCGGAGCATTTGCGTCAGGACTGGGTTGCCGGCCTTTTCGCAAAGTGCCAAATGGAAGCGGAGGTCTCGCGAATAGAACGCCTGCAGGTTGCGGGTCTTCACGGCGGAACGCATATCTTCGGTTATCTGATCGAGATCGGCGAGATCCGGCTGTCGCTCGGTGACAAGCCGGGCGGCGAGGGATTCGAGGGCGACGCGAACTTCGAAGTTGTGACGAATATTTTCAACCGCGATCTTCGTGACGCGGGCGCTTCGGCCGTTCCCGCGTTCCACAAATCCCTCAGCCTCCAGAATGTTAAGCGCGGCGCGAATGGAGGCCTGCGCTACGCCGAGACGCGCCGCCCACTTGCCTTCCACTAACGCGTCACCCGGGGCTAGACCGCCGCCGATAATCTCCTGACGGATCTGGGCGGCAATGCTGTCCTTGAGAAGCGAATTTGTTACTTCGTTGATCATGGGCCGATCCTTCATCTTGACATAGGCCCCGGCGGCCCATATGATTCCCTAAGCATTCAAGCGCTTGAGCGCTCAAATTGACCATCTTTCTGTCGCCCGGACAGGGTGGGGAGGCACACAACCCATGTGGAGCATTTCCAGAAATTGGCTGTCGATTAGCGTATTTGCGGCCTGCGCTCTATGGGCGCAATACGGCCGGGGTGTCATCCTCGGCACGGTAACGGACGCGAGCGGCGCCGTGGTGCCGGGAATGAAGATCTCGGCGACGAACAAGGCGACCAATGAGGCTCGCGAGTTTACGACCGACGCCGACGGCAACTTTCAGTTCAATGCCATGCCAAGCGGCTTCTATACGGTGACCGCTTCGGGCGCGTCATTCAAAACCTCAACAGCGTCGAACCTGGAACTGCGCGTGAATTCGCAACTGCGCGTGGATATCGTAATGCAGGTGGGCGGGGTGACGGAGAAAGTGGATGTGGAGGCAACGGCGCCACAACTGCAGACGAACACCGCGGTGATGGGCACGGTGATCGATGCGCGGACGATGATCGAACTGCCCCTGAACTCGCGCAACTTCTTCGACCTGGCGGCGCTGACGCCGGGCAGCATTCGCGTGGCAAGCGGGTCGAGCGTGATGGACCAGAGGTCTGTGGAGATTGGCGGCGTGCGAAATACGTCGACAAACGCGACGCTGGACGGCGTCGACTTTTCCATTGCGAACGTCAACAATCCGGCGATTGCGCTGTCCCTCGATGCCGTGCAGGAGTTCAAAGTACAAACCAATTTTATGGACGCCTCCTATGGCTACGGCGCCGCTGGCATCGACATGGTGACCAAGCGCGGGACGAACACGTTCCACGGCGTGGTCTACGACTTTGTGCGGAACAGGGCCTTCCAGGCTGGACAGTTCTTCCGGCCGCCTTCGGGCGCGCCGCGATTCACCTACAATCAGTTTGGCGGAAACGCAGGCGGAAAGATCATCAAGGACAAGTTGTTCGCGTTCGGCAACTACGAGGGCCGTCGCAGGAGCACGGGAAATATTCTGCAGGGCCTGGTGCCGACGGAGGCGATGAAGCGGGGAGACTTTTCCGGATTGGCGAAGGTCGTGCGCGACCCGATGGCGGGGGGCACGCCGTTTGCAGGCAATGTGATTCCGGCGGCGCGGTTTGACCGGCTGACAGGTTCGCTGATTTCCTATTTCCCGACGGCGAATTTCAGCGGCCGGCCCGGCATCAACTTCCTGGCCACCCCGAGCAATGTGGAGCGCCGGGATCAGCTTACCGGACGCGTGGACTATCTGGTTTCGCCGCGCGGATCGCTCTTCGGCCGCTATAGCTTTGCGGATAACTCATTGGGCGACGCGGCCTACCGCGTGGGTAAGGGACTCATCCGGCCTGACCGGACGCAGAACATGGCCGTCGGATACACACACACATTCGGCGCCAACCTCATCAGCGAGACGCGCCTGGGTTTCACGAAGGCGTACCTGGCCCGCACGAGTGACGGTGACCGGTTCAGCAAGAACTACGCCGCGGAACTCGGCTTGAGAAATCTCGCCGGCGTGCCCGGCGATTTCACGGAACCGTCGGTAACTTTGTCGGAATATGCGCCAGGCACCCCAACTGGATCAGCCGGCTTCGTCGGCTACGGCCTGCGCATTGTGCAGAACAACATCTACTATCGCCTGGCGGAGACGATAACCTACATTCGCGGGAAGCACAGCCTGAAGTTTGGCGGGGATGTAAACCGCTTAATGGTGGGGTACGACCAGGGGTCGAACCAGAACGGAATTCTCAACTTTGCGAACAACTTTTCCGGCGATTCCTTCGGCGATTTTCTGCTCGGATTCCCGCTGAGCGCGCAAGGCGGATTGGGTTCGATCGGTGATTTCGGCGGGGTAGCGAAGTATGCGATTGGCACCCGGTATCAGGCGTTCGTGCAGGATGACTACAAGTTGACGGACCGGCTGACCTTGAACCTGGGCATACGCTACGAAGTGTTCCAGAACTGGCGAGGACGGCTGGCGAATTTTGACTTGGCAACGAACCGGCAGTTGCTGGCAGGGCAGAACTTCTACTATCAGCCGGGCACGGGCCTGGTGCAGACCTCGGCGCCCGCGCTGCCCCAGCGGCCGATTGTCACCGACAAGAATAACTTCATGCCGCGCGTTGGCTTGGCATATCGAATGGGGCAGAAGACGGTGATTCGGTCGGGCGTCGGGATTTTCAGTTTATTGAATACGGGCGGCGCCACACTGAACGGCATCATGAGTACGCTGCCGTTCTTCGTGCAGGCGAACCTGATTTCAAGTTCGACAACACCCACGCTTGTCGCTTCGAACCTTTTCCCAACGGCCGCGCAGGCGGCCGGGTCAGTCGGTTCTCACAACGACCTGAAACGGCGCGACGGCTACATGTACTCGTACAACTTCAACGTCCAGCATCAACTAACGCCAACCCTGTTGCTGGAGACGGGCTACATGGGTAATACCGGGCACAAGCAGGTGGGTGCGGTCTATGTGAACCAACCGCGACTGCCAACGAATCCACTGGCGCCGGAACCGTTCGCGGCGCGCGTGCCGTTCCCGTTGGCGCTGCCCACTTTCAGTGAGACGACGAACTACCAGTGGTCCAACTACAACGCCTGGTTCATCAAAGCCGAACAGCGCATGTGGCACGGGCTGAGCCTGACGACGCACTACACCTGGGCGAAAATGATCGACGTCGCCGGGCCCGGACAGAGCATGTATAACCGGCGCGCCGAACGAGGGCTCTCCGATACGGACGTTCGGCACAATTTCATTGCGGGCTTTGTGTACGACCTGCCTGCGGGCAAGGGGCGCGGCTGGAACATCACGAACCCGGTAATGGACGCGGTGATTGGCGGATGGCAGTTGAACGGCATCGCCAATATGCGCACAGGTCTGCCGTTTTCCATCGCCACGGTGGGCGACATCGCCAATGTCGCGACCGGCGGCCAACGTGCGAACACAACCGGGATTGCGCCATCGAAACTGGACCCGCGCACGAGCGGATTGCTGGGCCTCGACCGGGCGGCGTATGCACTGCCGCCGCGCGGCACGTTCGGCACACTCTCGCGCAATACACAACCGGGGTTTGGGATCAACAACTGGGACGTATCCATGGCGAAGAACTTCGCCATGCCGTTCCTGGGCGAGGCGGGCCGATTGCAGTTACGATTTGAGTGGTTCAATTTCTTCAACCACACTCAATTTGTCAACCCGAACGCAACCTTCAACACACCGACCTTCGGATTGGTGACCTCTACGTTCGATCCACGCATTCTGCAGATCGCCGGGCGGCTGTACTGGTAGGCCGGCGTCGGCGCCGCTACGGCCAGTGGGAGGGTTCGCCCGTTTCAAGTTCTAGCCAGCCATCATGCGGGAGGGCCTCGACGGGCAAACCGCCGACCCACAGTGAAATCTGGAAGGCTACCGTCTCTCCAGGCAGGTAGCCCAGAACGGAGAGTGGAACCGCGGCTTCCACATTGCGCGCGGCGACAAAGTCGCCTTGCCGCAACGCATGCTCGCCACGGCGTGTTTGGATGCGAATCTCGAGTTGCGACGGCTGTGGCATGGGATCGAAATCCAGCCGCAAGCAAAATGCCTCCCCGCTCGTGCCGTAGTAGAGCATGTCCATGCCGCTGCGGCCGCCATGCATCGCTCCCTGGCGATGGTCCACTTTGTACTCACCGGCGCCCATCCACTCGAAGTACGAAGTTACGGCTCCATCTATGACCGGGTGGATACGCGACGCGGGGCGGATATTGTGTTCAACGGCGGAAATCTTGAGAATCGGCCGGCCGAGTTCTTCTGGCGCGGGCTGTCCAAGAAGGCGATAAACGTTCGACAGATGATCGCGAAATAACTGATCGAACTCCGCGCGATTCGCCGATTCGTGATGCGGTCCATACCACCAGCACCAGTCGGACCCTTCAGCGATCAGTATCTCTTCATAAGCTAGTTCGCGATCCGCGGCGGGGACAGTGTGCGCGAACTTGTCGTAGGCCTCGCGGGCGCGAAGCAGATATTCCCATGCGCGATTGTCTTCGTCAAAACCAATCCACACATCGAAGTTGGCGCTGATCCAGGATCCGGGAAAGATGGTGGAGAGCGGCTGCGCAGTATGGCGTTCGAGGGCCTCACTAACGGTGAGCGCCCTGAGATTTGGCGTGGATTCCAAGCGTTGATAGAGTTGACGAAGGAATTCGCGGCCGCTTTCGGGGAAATACTCCCATGCGTTTTCGCCATCCAGGATGACGGGGACAAGCGAATCGCGGCCGCCGGCATTCTCGACCACGCGGGAGATGAGGTGATCGGCGGCTTCATCCGGACCCATTTTTGAATAGGTGAAGCCGACCAGATCGCTCAAATAGTGATCGCGAAAGAGCCCGCGAAGTTCGTGGCCATCCTGATGCCACAAGTACGGGCGATAGGTCTCAACCACTCCGGCGCTGCGGCCAAGCGTGCGGCTAAGCACGCCGTTATCGGTGGCAAACCACTTGAAGCCACATTCGGCGGCAAGGCGAAGCGCTTCGTCGGAGACCGAACCTTCCGAGGGCCACAGCCCGACAGGGGCGACGCCGGTCTGCTGCTCCATGTAGGCGCGCGCACGCCGCAATTGCTCGCGGGCGTCCTCCGGATAATGAAATCGAGACGGCAGCGGGACCCCGGGATTGGAAATGCCGGCGATGTTGGAATCGCAAACGAGCGGCAGGATGGGATGATAGAACGGCGTTGTGGAAAGTTCGATCTGGCCTGTGGCGGCGTACTTGCGATAGACAGGGATTACGTGGCCGAGCGCTTCCGTTTGCTTGCGGCCAAGGAGGGTCTGATCTTCAACGGAGTAGTCCCGGCCTTTGGAGACCAGAGAAATGATCTCGGCGTCGTGCGTCAGGAAGAACTCGTCGAACCAGGCGAGTTGAGAGAGAACCTGAAGATCGCGGAAATCCTGTGCGCTATAGGGTCGTGTGCGGCCGCTGTAGAGTTCGGCGTAGCGCGGATAGCGGTAGATGAGGCGCTCGACATTGGCTTGAAAATAGTACTGCAGCAGGAACTGCTTCTCGCTATCTGTCAGTTTTTCCGCAGGCTTCAATGCAAGCCGCAGGAACGGATCGTCGGCCTTGCCGTTGGCGTACTCTTCCACTTGGACCACAAGCGAAGGCACAAGGTTAAATGTCTGGTGAACCTTCGGAAACGCGCCGAGAATCTCCACCATGCCGTAGTAGTCTTTCAGCCCGTGGAGCCGCGTCCACGGAAGCTTATACTCCCCGCGCACCAGATCCTTATAGAAGGGCTGATGCATGTGCCAAACAAAACAGACGTCGATTTGCGGCATTATTTTCCGAATAGGCTCCTGACCGGTGTTGGGGCTGGCGTGCCGCGAACGGCAAGCCAGATGATCTCGTTCATTTCGTCGTCGTCAATCTCGTCGGCTTCCGTGAAATTGAAGCGTGCGGAGCGACGGGCGAGGGCGGTGTTGGCGGGGTTGCGGTCCTCAAGCGAAACGTTGGGCTTTTCGGCGGTGTATGCCTTGTTATCGGGGAATGGCGTGAAAGCACCGAGCATGGGACGCGCGCCGGCGTCGTGCATTGTGAGTGGATTCAAGCCTAGAATCAGTTCCATCGTGCGAAGCATCGAGGTGGTGTTGTAGAACGTGGAATCGATGGCGCCCCGCTTGACGTAGGGAGAGATCACGAAGGCCGGCGAACGGTGGGAGTCGACGTGATCTGGGCCGTTCTGGGCGTCGTCTTCTAACACGAAAATGGCCATTTTGCTCCAGAAACTGGAGCGGGAAAGAGACTCGACGATCATGCCAAGAGCGGCGTCGTTATCTGCCACCTGCGCAATGGGCGTGCGCTTGCCGGCACTGGCGCCGGAGGTGTGATCGTTACCGAGGCGAATAATGGTGAAGTGCGGGAAGCGCTTTTCGCCCTCCATGCGGCCCAGGTCCGCAATGAAGGCTTTGGCTCGATCGACGTCCAAATACTCAAGGTCGTAGGGCCGGTACGCCGTGTGGGTATAAAGAGCCAGGCTCTCGTCCTTGACTCGCGCGACGTGATTGTTATCCGTGACCTCATTGAGGGGGCGAACGGCGGCGTGATAACCGTAGTTACGAATGCGCAGTCCTTTGGAAATGGCGCTGTTCCACAGGTAGCCCGCCGGCGGCGTCGCGGCTGGTTCGCCGCCCTCATAATCGTAGGTCTTGCGGCGCCCGGCATAGCTATTGGGCCACATGCGCTGGACGTAGTCGGGCGCGATGGCGGCCATGGACCAGTTGTGACCGTCGGCGCTCACGTCGGCATTTACATAAAAGTTGTCCAGCAGCACGAATTCATTCGCGAGCTTATGATGATTGGGCGTAACCTTCTGGCCGAAGACCGTTAGCGAAGGATCGCTATTGCCCTTGCCGATATCGCCGAGGATCTGATCGTAAGTACGGTTTTCCTTGATGATGTAGACAATGTGTTCAATGGGCGATCGTTCCGTACGGTGAGCGGGAATGACGGCCGGATCACCACGGTGGCCGAGGTAGAGCTTCTCTGGCGCGTAGGGAGTATTGCGACGAACCTGATCGGTCCACGCAATGAGATCGGCGGGGTCAACGGTATCGATGATCGACGCCGAGCCCTGCTGCAGGCGGCCAACGTATTGCGGGCTGGTGTTGCCTAGGTGCTGATTGGCGGGGAGCCGCACGGGGCTGGGTCCTTGCGGATTGGCGAAGCTGCGGTTGCCGCGTCCGTTCAGGACCAGGAGGCGTTTGTCATCAAGGGCGCGCGCGGCGGTGGGATACCAACCGGTGGGAATGAAGCCGAGAACGCGCGAGCGCCCGCCCGCAATATTAACAGCGGCAACAGCGTTGGCATCGGAACAAACGACGTAGAGCGAGTTCTCGTCGGGGCTGAGCGCGACGGCGCTGGGGGTCATGCCGGCGGGTGAATCGGGATAGAGCGCGACATTGATGGTCTCGATGGCGCGGAGCTCTTTCGACTCGCTCACCCCAATCACGCGAACGGTATTCGTGTTGCCCAGCGTGACGAATATGCGGCCTTTGAACTCGTTCGATTCGCCCTCTTCGTCAGCGGTCTTCTTCTCGCGCCAAAGCATGTCCGTCGAATGCGGCCCTGCGATCACTCGATTCAACACGTTGCCATTCTGGGTGTCATGTTGCGTAATAATGCCATCGGCCCAACTGGAAACGAAGAAGGACTTTCCATCGGGGTGGAAGAGAATTTTATACGGGCGCCGGGCGGTTTTCCAGGTCTCAATGACGCGGCCGGATTGGGGATTGATCACTCGGATCGCGTTGTTATAGAGGTCAGTTGCAAAGACAAGGCGGCCATCGGGAGAAAGCTGCAAGTCACCGAGAAAATCAGTCGCCTTTCTCTGCGCGGCGGGAGTGACCTCAAACACACGGGAAGGCGCCAATTTCCCTTCCTCGCTGAGCGTGAGTTCGTGGACGTTGTGGCGGGAAGCGCCGCCTACGTAGACCGTGTGACTATCGGGCGAAACAGCAAGACCGAGCCATGCATCATCGAAAGACACACGAGAGAGTTCGGTCATCGTCACGGGATCGAAGACGGCCACCGAAGGCTTGTGGAATCCGCCATGGAGTATCAGCAGATGCCGCTTGTTCGGCGTGAAAGCGGCGGTCATCGGAAAGGTGTCAAGCGGAAGCTGGCGGCCCGCGGGCTCAACCACTTGCCCCGTGGGCACAAGGAATCGCCCCTTGGAAAGCGCCCCAACGCGTTCGCGAACTTCGGGCTGGGAGAGAAGCGCGGCGGCCGCGATGAGTACGAGGCCGGCGGCAAATACGAGTTTTTTCATTCGCGGTACCGTTGTGCAATGGGATAACGCCGGCCCATGCCGAAGGCCTTCGAAGTGACCTTGATTCCGGGCGCGGCTTGTTGGCGTTTATATTCGTTGCGGTCGACCTTGTTGACCACGTCCCGAACAAGTTCGATGGGCAAATTCTGGCGCTCCGCAATGATCGCTGGCGGCACAAAATCTTCAACGTAGGCCTTCAGAAGCGGATCGAGTATGTCGTACTCGGGAAGCGAGTCGGAGTCTTTCTGATCCGGGCGGAGTTCGGCGCTGGGCGGCTTGGTGAATACCGATTCGGGGATGGCATTGCCCAGCCGTTTATTAGCCACGCGGCAAAGCGCATAGACTAGCGTTTTCGGCACGTCGGAAATTACAGCCAGGCCTCCGCACATGTCCCCATAAAGTGTGCAGTAGCCAACAGCGATCTCGCTCTTGTTGCCCGTGGTGAGCACAAGCGCGCCGAACTTGTTGGAAAACGACATCAACGTCAGTCCACGCAGGCGGGACTGAATGTTCTCCTCGGCTACGCCGTGCTTGGTGCCGGCAAACAGCGGTTCAAGCGACTGAATCGCCGCTTGATAACCCGGATTGATGGAGACGATTTCGAATCGAATGTTCAGCTTCTCGGCCATCACGCGCGCATCGGTCACGCTATGGTCCGATGAGTACGGGCCGGGCATGCCAATCCCGGTCACGTTCTCCCGGCCCAGCGCATCAACCGCAATGCAGGCCACAAGCGAACTGTCGATCCCGCCGCTGAGACCGATCACAACCTTCGAAAATCCGCACTTGCGAATATAGTCGCGCGTGCCAAGCACAAGCGCTTCATACGTTGCCTCGTGCTCATCGGGATGAGTGGAATGGACATCGCCTTTGCTCGTGTTGATATCGGCGATCACAAGGTCTTCGGCAAAGCTCGCGGCCTGGGCGATGATCTTGCCGGTGGGGTCCATGGCAAAGCTGGAGCCATCGAAAACCAGTTGATCGTTGCCGCCAACCTGATTGACATACACAACCGGAATGCCATGGCGCCGGGCGGTGGCGGCGAAAATCTGACGGCGCTGTTCACGCTTGCCCTGGCTGTAGGGCGACGCATTAATGCTGATGAGAACCTTGGCGCCTTGTTGCGCCAACTCGTCAACCGGGTCGCGATCATACAACCGCTTTTCCCAGAAATTCTTATCGTTCCAGGCGTCTTCGCAAATGGTGAGCGCCACCGGACTGGCACCCAGATGCAGCAATTCCTGTTTGTCAGCGGAGCGAAAGTAGCGCTGCTCATCAAACACGTCGTAGTTCGGCAGCAGCATTTTGCGCTGCCGGAAGTGGACATGGCCGCGCTGAAGAACGGCTGCGGTATTCCAGATTCGTTTGCCTTCTGGCGAATCCACCGGTTCCACTGTGCCGCAGACAATGGATATGCGCAGCGGGCCCGCGTCGATGGCAAGTTGCTGAATAGCATCTTCGGCCTGCTCCAGCAGGGCCGGACGATCCAGCAAATCCTGCGGGGGATAGCCGAGCAATGAAAGCTCAGGAAACACAACAACATCCGCTCCCGCTTCCGCGGCGCGGCGAGCGGTGCGGAGCATGAGGGCGGCGTTACCGGAAAGATCACCAACCGTGGTGTTGATCTGGCCGAGGGCGATGCGCATAGTCCATTTTACGGCTTGCGCGAACCTGGCCGCAGCCCAATGCAATAGATTTGCGAATCGG
The DNA here is from genome assembly GCA_016789905.1 of Bryobacterales bacterium. Taxonomy (GTDB): domain Bacteria; phylum Acidobacteriota; class Terriglobia; order Bryobacterales; family Bryobacteraceae. The sequence goes on from JAEUQC010000163.1 coordinate 44,789, forward strand.
TGCGGTAGATTAGCTCATCGCCGGCGATGGCTGGGGACGCCGTGATGCGTTCACCCAAATGGTTGGTCGAAATCAATTCGAATTTTGGACCGGCACTTACGACGAAAGTCTCTCCGTCGTTGTTGCTGCAGTACAGGCGGCCATTGGCGGCAACCGGCGACGAGTTGCACGCGCCGCCCACACGTTGCCGGTACAGTTCTCTCCCCGTCTTGCCATCAAGGCAGACCAATACGCCGTTATCGTTCAACGCATACAGCAGGCCGCGATAGTAGACCGGGGAAGGTTCCTGCGGTCCGGGTTTTTCACTCACCCATACCCGCTCCGGAGGCCGTCCGTCCGGCATCAATCGAATAGCATGGATGGGGCTTTGCCGCCATAGCTGCAGGAACACCATTCCGTCGCCGTACACCGGACTGACAATGATCTCCCCATTGAACGGTCCCACGCCTTCGCCGTATTGCCACAGTTCGTCGTGTGTTCTTGCATCAAAGGCGGTCAGGCGGTTCTTTCCGGAAACAAGGATCAGGGACTGCGCCAGCAGCGGCGTTGCGTGCGAGGTGCCAATGGGGCGGTCTTTCTTCCAGACGATCTTTCCCGTCGCCTTGTCGAGACCAATCAGATAGCAGGGGCCCTTATGGTGATCCCAGGGAAGGACAACCGCATCGTCCGTGATCAACGGGCTGGCGCCATACCCCCAGGCCATCTTCGGGTCGCCAAATAGAGACATGTAGCGCGTCACCCAGACGAGCTTTCCAGTGTGGGTGTACCGGGCGATATCTGAATTCCCAAACGCCACATAAACGGCATCAGCGCTGACAGCCGGCGTGTTGACGGCCAGGTTCGATTTCTCGTGGGCGCGTTGATCCACGCCGAGCCCGAAATCATGCCGCCACATCTCCCGGCCATTCCTGCGGTCGAAGCAAAGTGCAAGGAGAGACTTCCCGCTCTCTGCCTGTGCCTGCGTGGTGACGAACACCCGGTCCCGGTAGACAACAGGAGAACTCGTTCCCCACCCTGGCAGTTGAACAGACCACCGGATGTTCTCCGATCGGCTCCATGCGACAGGAGGGTTGGCCCCGTCGCCAACACCGTCAGCCCCCGGACCTCGCCAGCGCGGCCAGTCCGCCGCGCACGCCGCGGCCGCATTCAGCAAAACTGCGCGGCGAGCGATGCTCATTGGTACAACCACCGGAGCGGAATGGAGGCGATCTGCGTCCGGCTAAGGTTCTTCAGCCCATCGCTGCCACCGGACGCAAAGCCCAGCAGAATGCGGTCTTTTACGAACTCAATCGCGGTGTAGCAATACCACCCCTTCGGGTCCTCCAACAGGTTTCGCTTGCGTTCCCAGGTCTTGCCTTCATCGCGGGAAACGGCAAGCGTCAACGGCGTCCGCCGCCGTTCCAACTCCGGGGCGATTCGCGTGTGATCGTTCCAAACAGCCAACAAATGCCCGGTCTTCGGAATGCGTTCAATGGAGGCTGGCGAAACCGGCGACACAAGCGCGCTCGGCCCGGGCTCGGTCCAGCTTTCACCGGCGTCCTTCGAATAACACACATATTGCGAACCCAGCGCTGTACGGCAGAAGAGCATCAACCGGCCGTCCTTCAGTTCCACAACGCCCGGCTCCTGCAGGCCGGTTGCATTGGCGGCGTCCGGACACTCGATGACCTGCGGAGTGCGGCGCCATCGTTGCCCTTCGTCGTCGGACACATACACGCGCACACTGCCGCGGCCCGTCCACTTGCCTTCTGCTGAAGTGTGCAGGGCCACCGGCGCGACAAGCAGCCCGCGGCTGGTTTGAATCACGCGATCATTGTTCAGAACGTGGTAGCCAGGGTTGTCCTGAATCACCGCCATCGGCTCGCGTGTCCAGGTTTTGCCTTCGTCGCTCGAATAGCGCAGAAATGGGGCGCACTTCGTCTCCGAGTCCTTGCGCAGATAGAAAAACGCAATGCGTCCGCTCTTCTTTAGCCGCAACAAACTGACACTCATCACGTTCATCCCGCCTTCGTTTTCCAGCAGCGTGACATCGTTGGAACTCCACGTTGTGCCGAAATCGGATGAGTAGCGAGCGGCTATGTGGGCCGTGGCGTGGTCACCGCCGCCTCCAGTGAACTTCGTATACGCGAAGAGTATCCGGCCATCGCGGAGAGGAAGAAAGTCACCCTCCGTATTGCGGGGGTTGCCGGGCGCGGGGGGCAGCAGGGGAAGGATGAGCGGCGCCTCCTTCGCTCCCTGGCAAAGGGCAAGCGGAGACGCGGCGGCCAGAAACGTTCTGCGCGAGATCATGAAAGATAGATTATCTTGTGTGGTGTAATCGCAGGATGACGGCATTGGGATGGGCTCTTCTGTTTGCGCTCACAACGGCGGAAATATCGGCGGGCGCGGAAGTACGGGAAAACTACGCAAAGCTCTGCGCGGGCTGCCATGGAGCGGATGCGCGCGGATCGCAGCAAGGGCCAGGGCTCTCCGGGAATCTCCGCTTGCGCCGCCGCTCCGTGCAAAGCCTGCGAAATGTGATCGTGCGCGGCATTCCCGCCGCGGGCATGCCTGGGTTCGCTCTGCCCGCCGCCGAAGTGGATGAACTCGTGCAACTCGTCGTGTCATTGAACGCGTCCGCGGCGGAGTCAAAGGTAGAAGGGGACCAGCAGGCCGGAAGCGAATACTTCTTCGGTAAAGGGCAATGTGCCACCTGCCACATGGTCAACGGACAAGGATCGCCCGTGGGTCCGGATCTTTCAGGCGTCGCACGGGAGCTGACAGTGGACCAACTGCGGGACGCGCTTCTAAAGCCGGAGACTCGCATTGTTCCAGGCTACGAATTGGTAAACGCTACGTTGAGAAATGGCGAAAAGCTCCGCGGATTCGCGCGCAACCGGACGGCGTATGGCATCATCGTCCAGGATTTGCAAGGTGGATTTCACCCTCTGTCCATCGAACAGGTGGCACAGCTAACCGAAGAAAAGCGCTCACTCATGCCGGCCGCAAAGACATCTCCGGAAGAACTGCAAAATCTCCTTGCGTTTTTGAGCCAGCGGAAAGGCGTGCAAACCGGCGCCGGCGTGAAGACTCCGCCCTCACGTGCGACTGCCCCAGGCGGCGTGTCCTTTGCGCGAATACAGAATCCAAACCCTGGGGACTGGGTTTCCTACAATGGCAATCTCAGTGGAAACCGTTACAGCCCATTGGCGCAAGTCAACACATCGAACGTTGGCAAGCTGGCGCTCAAATGGACTTTTTCCATTCCGCTTTGGACGCAGTTCTTGCCCGACACACCGTACTACCACGAGAACATGCGCTACTTCGGGCTCGAAACTGTGCCGCTTGTTGCCGATGGCATCATGTACGCCACCGGCCCCAACCAGGTATACGCGCTCGACGCGCGCACCGGCCAGCAGATCTGGCAATACGCACGGCCCCGCACTCCCGGCCTCGTGTCCGACCCCTCGCTGGGCACCAATCGCGGCGTCGCAATACTCGACGATAACTTGTTCTTCGTCACAGACAATGCCCATCTCATCGCGCTGAATCGCATCACCGGCCGGCTGGTTTGGGAAGTCGTGATGTGGGACGAACCGCAAAAATACGGCGGCACCGTAGCGCCATTGATCGTGAAGGATATGGTGGTGGCCGGCGTTGCCGGCGGGGACTGGGGCATCCGCGGATTTATCGCCGCATACAAAGCCGCCACCGGGGAACGCGCCTGGCGCACCTGGACCGTGCCCGCCGCAGGCGAACCCGGCATTGAGACCTGGAAAGGAAACGGGTACAAACTCGGCGGCGGGTCCACGTGGCTTACCGGCTCCTACGATTCGTCAGCGGACATGCTGTACTGGGCCACCGGCAACCCTTGGCCAAACTCCGACGACCGCGACCGCGGCGGTGACAACCTTTTCACCGATAGCGTGCTCGCGCTGGATCCAGCCACCGGGAAGATGAAATGGTACTACCAGTTCACACCGCACGACACGCATGACTGGGACGCCACCGAACCGAATGTGCTCGTCGACACCACCTACCACGGAAAGACGCGGAAGCTGTTGCTTCATGCAGATCGCAATGGTTTTTTCTATGTATTCGACCGTACCGATGGAAAGCTCCTGCTGGCCAAATCGTTCATGCATAAACTGACTTGGGCAAGCGGCATCGGCGCCGATGGCCGGCCCATTCCCGCTCCCCCGGGCGAACTCAGTTGTCCGGATCATGCGACGAACTGGAACGGCACGGCCTTCAGCCCGGCCACAAAACTCTACTACGTCATCGCCATTGAAAAGTGCGTGGTGAATATGCTTCCAGGGAGTTGGAAAACCAAACGCCCGCCGGAAGATCCTGGAAAAAAATACCTGCGCGCGCTCAACATCGAGACAGGGCAGACAGCATGGGAAGTCCCATTAACCGGGCCCGTCGACGGCAAACGTGTAGCGGGCATACTCGGCACTGCCGGTGGCGTGTTGTTCTACGGTGACCCAAGCGGCTACCTGGTGGCGGCCAGCGAAAAGGACGGCAAGACGCTTTGGCGTTTCCCTCTGAACGCAACCATCAAAACGTCGCCGATGACGTATTCCGTGGACGGGCGCCAATATCTTACCCTCGCCGCCGGATCGAACATCTTTACCTTCGCGTTGCCGCAATAGTTCACTACAATGGCTGCGTGAATCCTCGCGCCCTATTTCTAATTTGCTCCGTTGTCGCGCAGGCGGCCCTGGTCCGTGTGGAAGTGACGGAACGCTCCGCCATCCTCGATGGCAGGGCGTTCGGCACCGTCGGCGCCTATGAACGCCTGGTTGGCAAAGCCTACTTTGCCGTAGACCCCGTGGCGCCAGCGAACAAGGATGTAGTGAACCTGTCACTCGCCCCGCGCAACGTAATGGGACTCGTAGAATTCTATGCGGACTTCGTTATCTTCGCGCCCGTCAACCCCGCAAAGAGTAACGGCACGCTGCTCTTTGAGGTATCGAATCGAGGCCGCAAGGGCCTGCTCGCAACCTTCAGCCGGGCGCAGGCCTCAAACGATCCGCGCACCGCCGCGGAGTTTGGCGATGCGCTTCTCTTGCAGGAGGGCTTCACGCTGGCCTGGCTCGGCTGGCAGTTCGATGTACCCCGTGAACCGCCGCTGATGAGTGTCACTGTTCCAGTGGCACGCAAGGCCGATGGCTCTCCGATTCAAGGCGTCGTGCGCTCCGACTTCGTACCGGATCGGAGTGCCACGTCGTTCTCTCTCGGCGATCGTCTATTCTTTCCATACAAGGCCATCGATGGCCCGGCGACCTTAACCGAACGCAGCCTGGCAAACGGACCAAGACGCGTCATCCCGCCCGCCGATTGGAGCTTTTCTGAGGATCGCGGTGCGGTGCGAAAAGCCTCCGGCTTTGAAGCGGGAAAAATCTATGAGGTCGTGTACACCTCGCAGGATCCATCCGTCGTTGGGTTAGGCATGGCCGGCGTTCGCGACTTCATCGCCGCGCTGAAAGCGGGCGCGGCCCCGGCCCCTTTGGCCGCCCTCGCCCCGGCGGTGCGGCGGTCCATCGCCTTTGGCAGTTCCCAAAGCGGGCGATTCCTGCGTACCTTTTTGTACCAGGGCTTCAACCGAGACGAACACGGACGCCGCGTTTTCGACGGCGTGTGGGCGCACGTCGCCGGCGCCGGACGCGGGAATTTCAACCACCAATTCGCCCAGCCCTCACGGGACGCCCGGCCATTTTTCAACTTTTACTACGCGACCGATATCTTTCCCTTCACCGACCTTCGCCAGGCCGACCCCATCACCGGCCTCGACGACGGCTTGCTACTCCGGGCCGAGCGCGACAGAGTGGTGCCGAAGATCTTCTATACAAACTCGGCCTACGAATACTACGGCCGCGCGGCGTCACTCATGCACACCTCGCCGGACGGAGCGCGCGAGGTGCCGCTTGCCCCCAACACGCGCTTATATGTGATCGCCGGTGCCAATCACGGCCCCGGTTCGATTCCGCCTGCCATCAGTCCGAACACGCGCAATCGAAATAGCGGGAATGACTATCAATGGATCCTGCGAGGGCTGCTCGTGGCCATGCAGCAGTGGGTTGCCAATGACACCGCGCCCCCGCCATCGGTGTATCCGCGCGTAGACCGCGGCGAACTGGCTCCCATCGATCGAGTGCGATTTCCGAAGTCGATTGCACCCCTGCCCGCCCGCATCCACGACGTGTATCGCTTGGACTTCGGGCCGGATTTCCGCACCCGCGGCATTGTTGCCTTTGAACCGCCAAAAATGGGCGCCCCATTCCGCGTCCTTGTGCCGCAGGTGGATGCCGACGGAAACGACATCGGCGGGTTGAAGACTCCGCAAGTGGCAGTGCCGCTTGCCGCGCACACTGGCTGGAATCTTCGCCACCCTGCGATTGGCTCGCCAGAGGAGTTGTTCAGCATGGTGGGGTCTTATTTCCCGTTTTCAACGGAGAAACGCAGCGCGAGGTACCGTACTCGCGCGGCATACCTTGAGAAAATTCGCGCCGAGGCGCGTAAGATGATAGCGAACCGCTACCTGCTGGAGCGCGATCTCCCGTTGGTGGAAACGCTGTCAGCTACGGAATGGGATTTCACTTCTAAGCAATAATGTCGTGCAGCACGTTCCCATGCACATCGGTCAACCGGAAATCACGCCCGCTATACCGATATGTCAGCTTCAGATGATCAATGCCGAGCAGGTGCAGAATCGTCGCGTGGATGTCATGCACATGCACCGGCTTTTCGACGGCCTTGAACCCGAACTCATCCGTCGCTCCGTAAATCGTGCCGCCCTTGACAGCCCCGCCCGACAGCCACATCGTGAACCCAAACGGATTGTGATCCCGGCCCTTCTTCGCCGCCCCGCCGCCGCCGCCCACCTCGCGCACCGGCGTGCGCCCGAACTCCGACCCGCACACCACCAGCGTGTCCTTCCACATCCCTCGCTGCTTCAAATCTTTGATCACCGCCGCAAACGCCTGGTCTGAATTCTTGGCATTCGTCTTGTGCGCCATAATGTCGCCATGGGCGTCCCATGGGTCCCCGCTCGAATAGTAAACCTGCACCATCCGCACACCCTTTTCCACAAGCCGGACTGCCTGCAGCGCTCCGCGCGCCGTGGTTCCCTCTCCATACATATCCAGCGTCGCCTGCGATTCCTTGCGCACGTCAAAAACCTCGGGCGCTTCTGTCTGCATGCGATACGCAGTTTCCATCGAGTTCACCACCGCATCCACTTGCTGATCGTCACCAGCCGAACGCTTCCGGATTCCTTCGAGCTTCTGCAGCAGGTCCATCTCCCGTTTCTGCTCCGCAAGCTCAAATTTCGGGTTATTCACATAGCTGACAAGCTTTTTCGGATCGAATGCCGTTTCCACCTTCACCGGCTTCTTCTTGTCCTTATCTTTCTCGTCCATCGCTGCCGCCGGCGCCTCGTCCTCCATCGGCGAACCATCTGGATTTGTGCGCGTCTGAATGCGCGAAGAAATATACGTCCCCTGATGAATCGCGGGCAAAAACCCGTTGCTCCACAGCGGCGAACCCACCGTCGTCGGCACCGTCGGGCACAGAACCACAAAGCCAGGAAGACTCTTGTTCTCGCTGCCGAGCCCATACGTTAGCCAGGACCCTATCGCCGGACGCCCCGCCTGATTGGCGCCTGTGTTCATCATTAGGCACGCGGGTTCATGGTTAGGAATTTCCGTATATACCGAGCGGATCCAGCAAATATCGTCGGCCACGCCGCCCAGGTTCGGCCACAGCTCGCTTAACTCCATCCCGCACTGGCCATATTTCTTGAACGTAAAGGGTGACCTCATCAACTCGCCGGTTCGGCGCTCGGTCTTAATGCCGCCGCCAGGCATTGGCTGCCCGTCGTATTTCTCCAGCGAAGGTTTCGGGTCAAAGCTATCTATGGAAGAGCATCCGCCATTCATGAACAGGAAAATCACTCGCTTCACCTTTTGCGGGTGATCCAGCTTCGACATTACGGGCTGCCCGTCGGGTGTGACAATCCCGCCTGCCTTTGCAATCGATTCACTCACCATGCTGGCGAACGCCATCATGCCGAAGCCATTGCCCACGCGTCGCAGCGCGTCACGTCGAGTGGTGGGGTTGGTCATTTTGTGTTTCATCGGGTCAGTCCTCTTAGTTAATGAACAGGAACTCAGTGGAGCTAAGCAGCACTTTGGCATAGCGGCCCCACGCCGTCGCTTCGTACTTCACTTCCGGCGGAGGAGGAGGCCCTCCCCGGCGGCCGCCGAATCCGCCCATTCCGCCCATCATGCCAGCGCCCATCGCGCCGGCATTCCCAGCGGCGCCGCCCTCTGCCGCGGCCGTCGCGGGCACCTCGGCCGCCTCCGGTTTCGACGCAACGCCGCTCGCCGCGCCCGCCGAACTGATCACCTGTTCTCCTTCCGCGCCCGGACGGCCCCGGCGCATGCCCGGTCCGCGTTCTGGCGCCTTCTTCTTTCGCTCCTCGTACTCAAGCAGCGGCTCCGCCTTCAAATACTCGGTGCCCAATGCGATCTCTTCTTCCGTCGCATCCCGTCCGAAAACCATTCGGTACGCCTTGCGAATGCGCTCCCGGTTGTTCGCTTCTCCGGCGACACGTTTGGCCAACTCCTCCGCTTCAATCTGCATGAAGTCGGAGTTCATCAGGAACAGGCGTTGCGAGGGCACCGTCGTTACAAATCGCTTCTCCGCGCTGATCAGCGGACTTGGCATGTCAAAGAGCTGCAAGTACTCATCCGGCTTGTAACGGCTGATCTTCGCATAGACCGTGCGGCGCAGCATCGCGGGGTTCAACTCAGCCGAAGGCCCGCCCACTGCCGTATCCAGATTCCCCGAAACATACATAATCGAATCGCGAATCTGCTCAGCATCCATACGCTTGCGATTGGCTCGCCAATAAAGACGGTTACCCGAATCCTTCGCCGCCGCCGCCGTGTCGTTGTCCGCCGAAAGTTGATAGACCGCGCTCAGCATGATCTCCCGATGAAGCTTCTTGAGCGACATCCCATTCTTTGTGAACGACGCCGAAAGATACTCGAGTAGTTCCGGATTGGTCGGCCGCTCGCCGGACATTCCAAAATTGCTTGGCGTGTCGACAATCCCGGTGCCGAAGTGCGCTTTCCAGATGCGATTCACCATCACACGTGTCGTGATGGGTTGTTTCACAACGGCCTCGGCGAGTTCCAGTCGCCCGCTTCCTTTCGTGAACGGTTTCGGTTCCCCACCGGAAAACACGCTCAAGAAGTGACGCGGAATATCCGGCCCAACCAGATTCGTGGGATCGCCCCGAAAGTGGAGTTTGATCTCCGAAAGCGTCTCGGCGTCCCGCACGCCATGTACAAACGGGAACTTCGTTTCGATTTTCTTTCGCAACGCGTCAACGCCGCCCTGCATCGCCTTCAGCCGCGCCTGCGCCTCATGGCCAAGCCGCGACTCCAGTCCCCAGCCGCGGAACAGCAACACCCCAGGAGTGCCCTGCCTCATTCCCATCGCCATCATCGCATTCGGGTCGTCCGCTTCCGGCAGTTCGCGCTGGAAGATCTCCGTCCAGAAGTTATTGTCCTCCTCTGGCAGACTCTTCAGCCGCAGCCACGAGCCCGGATTGAAATCTTTGAACGACGTGAAGTTACTCGGCTTGTCGGTTCGCTTCTTCGGTTTCGTTCCCTCCAGGTCTTTCGCCGCGATCACTTTGTTCTCGGCTTCCAGTTCATTGCGCTCCAGCATCACGGCAATAATCTGTTCCTGAAACTTGTCGGCCAGTTTCTTTGCCTCCGCCATCGTGCTCCCCGGCTTTGCCAACAGGGCCTGCCACTCCTCTTTGTTCTTGTACTTCTTCGTGGGCTTGGCCATGTACTTGATCCAACGGTCAGTCAACTCATAGTCCAGCCTCCGCGCCTCTACAACGGCCTCGATCTTCTTTTTCTGCGGCCCGCTGATCTCCCACACCGCCTGCAGGTAGTTCGACGCCTGGAAGGCTAACGATCGGGACAAGTCGTTCGTCAGTCCTTGATTGGCTTCCTGCAGAATCTTCTGCTCACGTTCCAGGTCTTCTTCCAGCTTCTCGTATTCGGCCACAACCGATTTCGGCGCCAGCGGGTACTCTTCATAAATCGTGTTGTAGAACACCCCGGCAAGCGCGTAATAATCGGTTTGCGGAATCGGATCGTATTTGTGGTCGTGGCAGCGCGCGCATCCAGCAGTCAGTCCCATAAAGCCACGCGTGATCACATCCACCCGGTCGTGCCGCTCATCGGCCCGGGTAATTTCAAAAGCGCCGTTATCGTAATACCAGGGCCCCAGACCCAGAAATCCCGTCGCGGGAATCGTCTTGTGCCGAACCTTGGGGTCCATCAAGTCCCCCGCCAGTTGCGCCTTCACGAACTGGTCATACGGCAAATCATCATTCATCGCGTTGATCACCCAGTCCCGATAGGCGAACGCATTTGGATAAGGCCGATAGCCACGCGGAAATGGGTTCAAGCTACGGTAGTCGTCTTCCCCATACCGGGCAACGTCTAGCCACACCCGCCCCCAGCGTTCCCCGTACTGTGGCGTGCCCATCAACCGGTCCACAACCTTGGCAAACGCGTCCGGCGAAGTGTCCTTTTCAAACGCCTCTATTTCTTCAAATGTCGGCGGCAGTCCCGTCAGGTCCAGCGCCGCGCGCCGGATCAGGTCGCGTTTCGACGCTTGGCGCACTGGTCGCAAACCCTCGGATTCCAGCTTCGCCAGCACAAACTTGTCAATCGCGGTGCGCGCCCATTTGCTGTCTTTCACAGCAGGAGCGGCCGGTTCTTTAATCGGGGCGAAGGACCAAAAATTACGCGCCTCTGGACGGATGACAAACTTGCCCTCTGCGTTCTTCGCATTCGCCGCGACGGCGCTCTTCGGCCACACCGCGCCCGCCTTCACCCAGGCTTCAATATCCGCGATTTGCCCATCTTTCAGCTTGTTCCCCATCGGCATCTTCAGATTGGGGTCCGCATGCTTGATCGCCGTAATCAGCAAACTCTTCGATGGGTCGCCGGGCACAAGCGCTGCGCCGCGCTTCCCGCCTTTCCCCAGCGCCTCGGCGCTATCGAGCCGCAGCCCGCCCATTGCGCTCTCCGTATGGCAGCCGAAGCAACTGGTCGCCAGCACGGGGCGCACCTTTGTCTCAAAGAACTCCGCTGTGCCCGGCGCAATCCCCTGCGCCTGCAGCGGCGCGCCAATGAGAGCCACTAGGACAAGACTACGTCCAGAAATCCAATCCATACAGTTCCTCTTCGCACGCAAATGGAAGTACGAACCGCGTCGCCTCGACGCGGTTAATTAGGTTGCAAGGGTGGAACAGGGACCCTACTTCAGGCAGCGAAGCCTGGGACTACCACGGGGATTGTCTTAGTATATCCGAGACATCGACAATCGGGAAGTCCGAGTCCGCTTATTCGCACAGCGCCGGTTCCCCGGAATGCTCCAGTGCCGTATCCTCGGCATATCCCGGCCCGCTCTCCTCTTCTGTTTCAACCGAAAGCGCGGTGCCAGGATACAGCCGCAGCAGATCCCACTGGTTCACCCACCGCCGCACGTAGGAGCGCAGCCTCCGCGTGCGCGAAGCACCAATGGCCGGCAGTTCCGGCGGCGTCCATCCGTAAGCGTCCCCGTGCATCGCTTTCAGCTTTTTGTAAGTCTCTCGCAGCACGTTGTCGCCCGGCGATTCCAGCGGCAATGCCTCGCGTTCAATGATTCGCATTCCGGTCTCTGCCCGGCTCGCCATCGCCATGAACTCATCGGTCGCCTTCTCTCGCAGCCGCGCCCCAAGCGATTCCTTGTCCCCTTTTTCCTGCAGCACAGCCAGCGCGAAGTCATCGGTGATCGCCCCCACCGTCAACAATCCCGGACACGCCAGTCCCTCCACGCGCCCCATCCAGCGGGCTAGTTCCGCATACGAGCGGCCTCGCTGCAGCAGGCTATACCGCCCCGCCAGTTCCAACTCGTCTACCAGCAGCACCCAGCCGCTAAAGCCCGCCGCCACGATCAATCGTGACGCGAACACGAAGCGCTCCATCGCCAGGTCCTTAGCCTTCACCGTCTGCGGCGTGTACAGGCCGGCCGCTCCAACCTGCTTCAGCCCCTGCCGTACCCGGCTAATCGCAATTCGTTCCCCCGCCCAGAAATTCGTGATCGCGTCCACCAGTTCCGGATCGTTCCCCAGCCGGTCATACAGGAAAATGGTCGCGCGGAACAGGTCGCTCAGTCCGCTCTCCTCGCCGTTCGCCCACGCAATAAACCGCGCATACTGCGGGCTGTTCGGCTGCAATCGCAGCGCGATTTCCCGAACGGCCTCACCGCTCAAGCTGGGAACCAGCGCGCCCTCCATCGCCGCCACGTACATCTTCGCGGGATCGAAGAACTGTGTCTCCTTGCTGATTACCACCCGGCTGCACACGAAATTGCGCGCGGTCGAAATGTGCGCAAGATAGTCCAGCAGATGCGATTTTCCTGCGCCGAAACCTCCCGCTATCAGCAATCCCGGCGTCTGTTTCCCCTCGTGCGCGGAGCTCGCCACCAACGCCAGCCGCTTTAGAAACACCTGCTCCGCGGCCGCCTGGTTGGACCCAAGCATCTCCACCGCCTCCCGGTTCGGCACCCCGCTGCGCAGCGCTTCCAGCGCGCGGCGGCAGTCCATGGCGTGCTGGCTGATGACAACTTCCGTACCGGTTCCCATGCTCGTTATCTCCCCGCTCCCGCGGCCGCCACTCGAACCAATGACGCCAGCGGATTCACCACATGCTTGTCACGAACCTCATCGAACACCCGGAACTTCAACGCCTCATACGCGCCAATGCCGCGCGCCGGATCTTCCAGAAACGCGGGCCCCGGAACCACCGCCAGAAAGAAACCGCTCCATCGTCCGCCGGAATCGATAAACTGCCGCAGAACTTCGTAGGCGTCCAGCACCGCTGCTTTGCTATAAAACAGCCCATTATCGTGCGGGTTCCGCGCCACCGTCAGCCGGTCGGCGTCCAGCAAAACGGCCAATCCCGGCAGCCCCGCGAAGCGTACCCAATTGGTCAGCGATTCATAGAAATGCCGCGCGTTCGCCCGATGGATGCCGCAAAAAATCTGAAACGGCTTCACTGCCCCGATCGCCTTATTCCGCCCAGTCAGCCACTCTGTCAATATCCGCGTCGTCGTGGCGCCGTCCTGTCCGCCGGCCAGTTCGGCGTAGCAAAGATGCGTCATTGCCATGCGAAAGTCCTTCGAAAGGCTGCTCTGTTTGAACACCTTCTTCCATATAGCCTGTTTCAAATCCATCAGCAGCATCTGCGGTTCCACACCGTTCACATCGGCCAGGTGCCGGTAGAGCGGCCCCTGTTCCTTGTCCACCCAGGTGTAACCCGCATCCGTTGCAATCCGCTCAATCGCCCGCCGCGCCAGCTTCGCCCACGGAACCTGTTGCGCTGTCCGGAAAAACAGCTCATGCACCATGTGCGCCTTGGTCTCGGCGGCCTGTATCCGGATCGTCAGGTACCCCGCACGGCTCGCCGCGCTGGCCAGTCCGTCAAGAAAACCCGTCCGGCTCGCCGCGTCCAATGGCACCGCGAACTTTACCGTCGAGCCCCCGTCCCGCACAAACGTTTCCAGGTACTCCCGTTCCACCAGGCGCAGCCAGTCTCCCGGCTTTATCGACGCGGTCATGACGCCTCCACAAATCGAATGCCATAATAGCTGACCGTCTCCCCATCGGGCGCGACGAACGAGTACGTCCCCTTCCCCCCCTTGGTTCCCGTGCTCGCCGGCAGGCTGAACGCCGCGCCGGATTTCGTGTGCGTCACGCCGCTGCGATCCAGCAAAAACAGATCCCGCACATAGTCCGTCTGGTCGTAATTCGCGCTCACGCCCGGCAACAGTGTCAGCGCCTCGTAAAGGCTCACCAGCATCACCGTCTTCCCGTACTCCTTGCCCGCCACCAGCCGGTACGCCCGGTGCAGCACTTCCAGCAGACTCTCCGGTGTGCCACGCTGCTTGCGCGCCTGTATGTCCCGCAGCGTTTTCACCACCCGCGAAGGGCGCAGCGCCGCCAGTTTCTTTCGATTCAGCTTGACGGCCCGCTCCGATGGCAGAACCCGCACCACCGAAGGAAAGGCGATCAGTCCCTCGTCGCGCCGTTGAATCGCCAGGTTCGCCGCTTCCGCCGCCGCCACCAGTTCCGTCGCGTAGGACTCGCGCAGGTAGCTTTCCTCCTCGTCCGGCGCGAATGGCCACGCCGCTTTGGCGTTCACCGCTTCCTGCCGCATCGATTCCACCAGCGCCGCCAGCCGGTCGGCCGATTTTCTCATCTTGAAAAGGTCGCCTTCGGCCGCGGCCTTTTCCATCTGTTTCGCCGCGCCCGCCAGTGCGGCGGCAACTTTCGTCGCGGCGCCCGCCGCCCGTTCCGCCTCGGCGAATCCCTGCTCAAAGGTCACTCTGCGTCTCCATGTCCGGTGGCTTCACCAGACCCCCAATGTACACTAACCGCGCAGCCGCTACTTGGCCGGCACCGCAATCGTGATGTTGCGAAACTTCAGCCCGCCCGTGTGGTCACCCTGAATGTAGAACGGTCCCGGCTCCGCCTCGTTCGCGTCCAGCGCCCCGCCCGTTATGCCCTCTATCTCTCTGTTGTTGATCGTGGTCACACCATTGCGCACCACCGTCACCCGGCGGCCAACTAGGGTAATGTCGAACGTCTCCCATTCCCCAGGCTGCCGTTTCAGCTCCCCTTCCGGCGCAATGCGGCCATACACCGAACCAATCCGCCGCTCCGGCGGATTGGCCGACAGCGGCTCGTACTCAAGCTGCACCTCATAGCGGCCCCGCAAGTAGAAACCGCTATTGGCGTGGTCCGGGCACAAAACTTCGAAATGCAATTTGAAGTCGTCGAACTTGCGGGTCGAACGCAGATTCGCCCCATGATCTGCATTCACCAACAGCCCGTCTTTCACCACCCAGTGGCTCTTTGCCGGGTCGCCCATGGGTTCCCATCCGCTCAGGTCCCGGCCATTGAACAACGGTTCGGCCTTCGCCCATCTCTTCGGCACCGGCCGGTCAAGCCTCGGCGCACGCATGCCCTCCAGCGGCGTCGAGTTTCCCGCGCGGAACTGCTGCCCAATCAACTTTCCATCCTGAGCGTTCAGTTCCCATGTCACGCCCGGCCGCTTCTCGTTCGCCGGTACCACGGTCAGCGACAGATGCCCGCCGCTCTGCTTCACTTCCTTTAACTGGTAAACGTTGCCGCCCGTGGGCTGATACCAAACCACAAGCGCCCCGCCCGTCTCGGAAATGCCCAGCCACGACGCGCGCGAACCGATGTTGAAATTCCAGCGGCCAACAAACGGGTTGGCGTCGGCCGCGAATAACGCGGCGCCGAAGAATAGCGCAATAAGTGGCTTCATCACCCGCAGTTTATTACATCGTGGCCATCTCTTCCTTCACTATGCGCCCGTCCTCCAGCGTGATCGCCCGGTCCGCCTCCGCGCCGAACACCGTATTGTGCGTCGTCAGCAGAATCGCCAACCCCTCCTCCGCCGCCAGCTTCTTAAACAGCGCAATGATCGATTCCCCCGTCGCCTTGTCCAGGTTCCCCGTCGGCTCATCGGCCACCAGAATCTTCGGCCCCGCGATCAAAGCACGCGCGATCGCCACCCGCTGCATCTGCCCTCCCGACAATTCACGCGGCAAATGTTCCGCCCGTTCCGACAGCCCCACCGCGGCCAGTATCTCCCGCGTCCGCGCCGGGTCCGCCCGCAAGCCCAGAAATAGCAGCGGCAGCTCCACGTTCTCCGCCACCGTCAGTGTCGGCAACAGAGAGAACTGCTGAAACACAAAGCCCAGCATTCCCCGCCGCACCTCCACCAGTTGGTCTTCCGACAGCCCCGCCACCGGCTTCCCCCCGATCACCAGCTTGCCCTCCGTCGGCGCGTCCAGCCCCGACAGCAGGTTGATCAACGTCGTCTTCCCGGATCCCGACGGACCCAGTATGGAAACAATCTCCCCCGCACGAATGGCGATGTCCACCCCATCAAGCGCCTTCACCGTCTCGCTGCCCCGCTGGTAATACCGCTTCAGGCCCCGGCCTTCAATCATGATTTCGTTCATGTCAATTCCCCTTCCCGATCGCTTCCACCGGTCGCATCGATGACGCGCGCCACGCCGGATACAGCCCCGCGAAGAACCCCAGTACCACCGCCCCCAGCACCGCGTATCCAATCACCGCCGGCGTAATCCGCACAATGGATCCCGACACACCCAAATCGGCCACCGCCTTTATCGCCCGCTCCACAACGGACGACCCGATCACCGCCACCCCCGAGCCCGCAACCGCCCCGGCGAAACAGATCATCACCGTCTCCAGCCAGATCAACTGGAAAATGGAATCTCTCCGCGCGCCCAGCGCCTTCATGATTCCAATCTCCGCCGTCCGTTCGTAAACACTCATCAGAATCGTATTGATCACGCCGATAAACGCCACCAGAATCGCAATCACCGCCACCGCCGCGATCATTGTCTGCGCCGTCGCCACCAGCCCCACCAGCGTGCTCTTCACCTGTTGCAGGCCCACCACCTGCACCTCCGGCAGCTTCAGCCACCGCGTTTCGAACTCCCTCATCTTTTCCCCGCTAAACTGCTTCAGCTTGATCCCCAATATCGTCAACTGCCCCGGCCGCCCAAAGTACTCTCGCGTCACATCCAGCGGCAGAAACACTGTGCCGTCGTCCTGCGTTCCCGTGCGGTCCAGTATGCCCACCACCTTAAGTTCATGCAGCACCGCGTTCGGCGTGCCTGCCGGAGTAATCGACGCATAAAACGTATCCCCCACCTTCCGCTGCTCGTACTCGGCCGCCTCGAACCCCAGCACCACCTCGGTTCTTGACTCCGGCGTGAACCATCTCCCGCCGTCGAACCCTTGTCCCTTTTTGAACGTGATCCAGGGCTTCATTACCTGATAACTCGCCACGTCAATGCCGCTGACGATCAGGAAATTGTTCTCCCCGCCGTCGTCGCGAATACCGCTTCCCTGCTTCTGCGCCACGCCCACGAAAATCGGCGTGATACTTTCAATCTCTTTGTCCTCTTTCACTTTTTCGTAAACATCGGCCGGCAAATAGAGCAGCCCCGTGCCGCCCTTCAACATCATCGTCGCCGCCTCGTACGGACAGCCCTTGGCCATGATCATGATCTGGAACCCCAGCATGTCGATGCTTTCGTCAATGGCCCCTCGATAGCCAAGCATGAAGCCGCCAAGCGAAACGGCCACCGTCACGGCTAGCGCCACCCCGGCCGCCGTCAGGCTCGTCCGCACCATGCGCCGCCGCAGATTTTTCACCGCCAACACGACATATCGCCGCAGCGGAAACGGATCAGTTCTTGTTTGGGTTGTCATATCGCCTCACTGGAATTCCACGGCGCTTGCCATCAGTTGATACCCATCAGCGTACGGGATCATTCGCCCCTCCACTCGCGCCGGCCGGCCCTCCCGCATCGGCGCATTCATCGCAATCTGCTCCAGGTCCACCCGCAGTTGCTTATCTCCAACGGAAAAGAAGAAGAAGCAGCCCATCGCCTTGCACTGGTGCCGCACCTCCCCTTCAATCAGCACCGTCTTATTCAGAAAATCCTTCGGCCTCTCAATCAGCGCGGCCACCTCCGCTTTCGGAGCGCCCGTAAACGCCCCAGCCTCCGTGGGGAGTTGCATCTGTTTCCACAGCAGGAATCCACCCACCGCCAGAATCGCGGCGCACAACCCAAAAATCGTTCGCATCGCTTAGTCCTTTCTCGATTTGCCCTTCGCGGCCGCCTCTCGGGCGCGCTCAAAAAACGGTTCGAACCGGTTGCCGAACACAAAGTAGTCAAGCAGGATCAGGTTCTTGCGAATCCCGCGCAAGGATGCCAGGTAATCAGGCCGCGCCGCTCCATCCATCACCGGCGGCTTGATCGCCCCCACCCGATCTGTCTTGGCCGCCGGCTCGGCCGCGGCATAGTAGTCGTGTTTGTAGAAATCGGCCAGCGTCAGCCCATGGAACTGCTCTCGAAACTCTTTCGCCCGCAGCGCGCGCGCCGCCGGGCTCTCCAGCCGTTGAAAGAAGAATTTCTGGATCGCCGCCGTCCCTGGGTCCAGCGACAGAAATACCTGAATCACGCCACCCTTGCCCGGCACATTTACGCCATGCACCACCCCAATGCGTGTCGATCCCTGGAACACGCTGTACACCGTGTACGGCGTCTCATAGGCTTCATAAATCGGATCCAAGTCGCTCCCCAGCCTCGCCTTCAGCCCCTTGTACTGCGCGGACCCATTCGGCAGCCGTGGGAACTCTTTCAGCTCTTCTTTGAAGGTGGTCATTTGCGGATAGAGATATTTCAAATCCTCCGCCGGGTTGCTGAGCGTGCAGCCAATCGCGCCGAATGCCACCTGCGGCAGCGTGAAAACTAATAGCCTCACAAAGAACGTCATAGTCGATTCCTTAACGGTAAAAATAGTACTGGAGCGTGAACACCGTGCGCGGCGGCGTCGCCCGCGCACGCTGTATCCGGCGCTCCACATTGAATTTGATCCAATGCAGATTGGAGTTCCCCACGTCGTTTCGGAAGTACCAGGTGAACTCGCCAATCCATGCGGCATCGGTCCCCGCGCCTGCCTCACGAAATCGCCGGTACTGCGTCGCCGCCCCCCAGCGTCGCGACGCGTGCAGATATTCGGCCTGGTGCAACTGCGTCGTCACGTCGTTCCTCGCATCGCGGCCCCGGCTCAGTTCAGCGGTCAACGTCACCAGCCCGCTCCGGATCGCCCGCCGGTACCGGCCATCGGCCCCGCCGCGCCGTGTCTCCACCTTGTGCCCGTGCATCGATAGCCGCTCTCCTCCAACTACCGACGCTCCGCCCTCCAGCCCATATCGCGAACTATACAAATTGCCAAGACTCAGACGCAGCGCCCTTAGGCCCTGCTGTCCTTTAAACGCGACATCGTAACCGGAACCTGCCATATAGTAGGCGTCGTAGTTCAGATGCTTGTTCACCGAACCCCACATCCCCGCATACCAGTCCCGTTCGAATCCGAAGTTGCGGTCGTTGGAAAGCTGCAGCACCGTGCCGTGTGTATCGGTCTGCAGGTTCAACCCGAACGGCACATAGAACCGCCCCGCCCGGATGTTGAACCGCCCCGCCTGCCGGCCGCGCTGTTTCTGCCCCAACACTGGATTCAGAACATTGTAGAGGTCCAGATACAGGTTGTGATACTCGGCCGCCCAACCCATGCGGCGTTCCCCTTCCATGTCGTTCTGCACCGGATTGAACCCGTCCCGCCGCACCAGCCGGCCCTGCATGTTGAAACTCGCCACCGTCGCCGTGCCCGTCGAAAACTTCTTCAGCACCTCGAAGCCAACCGACTGCCGGCTGGCGCCGTTGCCGTCTTCGTCTGTGGTGAACTGCGACATGACTTCCTTTCTGAATCCAAAATTCTCGGTGAATAGCGTGCGATACCAAGGCTTTCCCAGCGGCCCCGCTTCCACCGGCTTAGCCTGTACACCGGCGAACGGGTCGTCGCCCGCCGTCTTTGGCTCAGGTGGCTGCTGCGCCAAAACAGTGTTCCAGCACAGCAGCACTCCTAATGCGAATTTGCGCATCCTCGCCACGATGGCCGCCCTCTGCCCTTCCATTGCCGGATGGATCATTCTGGCGTCGCGCAGCAGTTTCTGCAGCAGCCATTGGGGCGGCTGGCATCCTGCGCCGTTCCGGAGCCGGCGGACAATGCGCGTCCGTGCTTTGAAGCAGCGCGAGCTTCGTAGTCCCTCCGCGCCTCAAAGGCAGGGGTATAGCGCCCGTACTTGGCGCGGTATTGTTCTTCTCGCAACGGCACACCTGCCGCCGCTGCTGTTATGGAGGTGCACAACGTCACCGCAATCAAAACCAATATGGTTCTCATAAGACATCTCCTCATGGGCATTCGCGGGACACCTTCGCGCGAAGTGTCTCGGCGCCAGAATTCCGGGCGCGTCCGGAAACCGCCTTCGATCAGGCTCGAAAGCAGTAAATGCCGTACAGGCGGGAGATATCTATCTAATTCCGGAACTGATGGAAGACGACAAAGCGCTGAAACGGCGGTGGCGGTTCCAGTGCCCGGTCGATCGGCCCAAATGGCGTCGCAGCCTGCTCCACCGCATTGGCCGTGGAAACGGGCGTGGCAATCGGCGCCGCTTCATTTCCAGCGGCAACCGCCGCTGGCGACGCGCTCGTGTCCATGTAAATGCAGCCCGGCCGCGCGCAATCGTCAGGCAGCGGGGCTGGCTTCGCCGGACAGCAGGGGTGCGCCGGCTCGGCACTACCCCTGCTCGAATCGGCGCAATAGCCGATCGGCGTTAACAACAGCATCAGCGCCAGCAAGCCGCTGATACCGAATTGGACAACCCGAAGCATCTGCTCTATCCACTTGCACGTTCACTGCCATACGCTAACCCTATTATCTGCAACGTGCGGCTCCCACCGTCTGCGTGAATTCACCCGGCCATTGGGGCAGATCGCCCCATTCCCCTACTTTATCGCCTGCCCCGCGCGAATCTCGTCGGACCCGCGCTTCACTACCAGGTCCCCATCCCGCAAATTCCCAAACACTTCCATCAGGTCGCCCGCCGCCGCCCCTTTCGACACCTGCACATACTCCGCCACCCCGCCGTTGTTCCGAATCACGAACATCTTTTCCGTCGTCGTCACCACTGCTCCTGGCGGCACCAATATCGACCCCTTCGCCTTCCGCACGGGCCACGTCACCTCCGCGTACATCCCCGGCGCCAGCGCGCCGCCCGCGTTATTCACGTCCAGTTCAACCGACATCGTCCGCGTCCGCGGATCCAGACTGCGCGCCAGCCGCGCCACCGTCCCCGTCCCCGATAGCCCGCCCTGAATCGAAAACGGCACTGCCACACCGCGCACAATACCGGAGACTTCCCCTTCCGGCACCGCCACCACCACCCGCAATCGCGAGATCTGTTCCAGCCGCAGCAGCGCCGGCGCCGTCGGCCCGGCAAGCGCGCCCGGATGCACCTTTCGCTCGGTGATCACTCCATCAAATGGCGCCGTCACCTCCAAATACTGCAACATCTCTTTCAGCCCCGCCGCCGACGCTCTCGCCGCCGTCGCCTGTGTCTGTATGCTCCGGATCAGCGCCTTCTGCGCCTCCACGGCCTTCTCCGCCTGCACCACTTCGTTCGCCGCAATCGCGCCCGGCGTCTTCGCCGCGTCGCGCAGCCGCTGCATCGTGCTGTCCAGCGCCGCCAGCCGCGCCTCCGCCTCCGCCTTCTGGCTTTCTATCGCCAGCGCCTTGGCTTCGAACTCGCTCAGTTGCGCCTTCATTTCCGGCGCTGACAACTCCACCAGCAGTTCGCCCTTCTTCACCACAGAGCCGCGGTCCACCAGCACCTTCTCCACGAATCCGGGCACTCGCGCCACCAGGTCCACGGACTGATACGCCGCCACTTCCGCCGGCAGTTTCAGCTTCCGGTCCAGCACTTTCACAATCACCGGCGCTGTCTCCTGCGCCATGGCGGCGCAGCCCAGCATTATCGAGCAGATAAGGTTACGAGCGTTCATAGTAGCTACTCATGGGGTCGTTCGGATCCAATGATTTCGATGTGGCCGTTCCTCGGCCTTGCAGTATGGCGTACAGCGCCGGCAGCAGCGTCAGCGTTGTGAACGTCGCCACCGCCAGCCCGCCAATCACGGCCCGGCCCAGCGGTACTGTCTGTTCACTGCCTTCGCCCATCCCTAGCGCAATGGGTATCATGCCGGCAATCATTGCCGCCGCCGTCATCAGCACCGCGCGCAGCCGTCCCCGCGCGCCTTCCAGCGCCGCGTCCGCCGGTGTGCGCCCATGCCGGAACGCCATGTTGGCAAACGTCACCAGCAGAATGGAGTTGGCCGTCGCAATGCCCGTGGCCATAATGATTCCAATAAAGCTCTGCACGTTCAACGTCGTGCCTGTCAGTTTCAGCGCCGCCAACGCACCCGCCACCACCGCGGGCATGGTCAACACCACCGCCAGCGCCAACCGGAAACTCTGAAAATTCGCCGTCAACAGCAGGAAAATCGCGCCTATCGCAATCAGCAATCCCGTCTGCAATCCTCCCAGCGTGTCACGCAGCGGCGGTATCTGCCCGCGCACGTTCACCGTCACGCCTTTCGGTGGTGCTCCCGCCTTCGCCACCGCCGCGCGCACCTCGCGCTCCACATCACCCAGCGGCTTTCCGTGAATATTCGCGGTTATCGAAATCACCCGCTGCATGTTATAGCGTTCCACTTGCCCAAACGTCTTCCCCCGCTCAATGCTCGCCACGTCGCCCAGCACCGGCCGCGCCTGGCGATTGTTCATCACCGGCAGGTTCGATAGGTCGTCCGTCGACGCCATCCGGTGCTGCGGAATCTCCACCTGTATCTGAAACGCATTCCCGCTCACTGGGTCGCGCCAGTAGTTCGGCTCGGTGAACCGGCTCGATGACGTCGCCGCCACCAGGGACCGCGCCACGTCCTGCATCGTCAGCCCATATTGCCCCGCCCGTTCCCTATCGATCTTCACGTCAATCGTCGGATAGTCCAGCGGCGTTGCAAACTGCAAATCCCGCAGCGATGGAATCGTCTGCAGCTCCTTCATCACCTTCCGCGCATGTTCCAGATTCGCCGGTAACGACGGCCCTTGCATCGCCACATCAATCGGCGTCGGCGAGCCGAACGAAAACACCTCCGAAACGATATCCCCGGCCTCGAACGAAATCGTCGTGCCCTGCAATTCGCGCCCCAGATACTCGCGCAGCTTCTCTTTCAGTTCTTCCCCGCGCAGCGTGGCCGATGGCTTCAACTGCACCTGCAGCACGGCCTCATGCGGTCCTGAAGTCCACAGATACAACGTGTTGATCGGATAGCTCGCCGGCTGCACGCCAATGAAGCCGGAACTGATCGCCACGTGCTCTTTGCCCACCAGCCGTTCAATCACCTGCAGCGCCCGCAGCGCCACCACTTCCGTCCGTTCTATCCGCGTCCCCGTCGCCGCTCGCAGCCGCAGCTTGAACTGCCCGGTGTCAACCGTCGGAAAGATCTCTTTCCCCATCGCCGGCAACAGCCAGTACACCAGCCCGCCCGTCACCAGCAGAAACACTCCGGCCACCGCCCACCGCGCCCCGATCACTGCTTTCAAATACCCCGTATATGCCGCCTTCAACGACGATCCTTCGTCCTCCGCCGCCGTCCGCATCAGCCAGGTCGACAGCACCGGCACCAGCGTCGACGACAACACATACGACGCAATCATCGCCAGCCCAACCGACAGCGCCAGCGGCACAAACAACTGCCGCGCCACGCCCGTCATGAAGAACGATGGCAGGAACACCGCCAAAATCGTCAACATCGAAACCCACCGCGCCAGCGCCGTCTTGCTCGCCGCGTCCACCACCGCCCGCGCCCGGCTCAGCCCCTCCGCCATGTGCGAATGGATATTCTCAATCTCCACCGTCGCCTCATCCACCAGCACACCCACCGCTAGCGCCAGCCCGCCCAGCGTCATGATGTTCAGCGTCTGTCCAAAGGCCCACAGCCCGATCACCGCCGCCAATAGCGACACCGGAATCGTCGCCACCACAATCAGGCTGCTCCGCCAATCCCGCAGAAACAGCAGCACCATCAGCGCCGTCAGCAGCGCGCCCAGCGCCGCTTCGTTCACCAAAGACCGCAGTGCCGCCGTTACAAATCGCGATTGGTCAAACTCTACCCGCACATCCACATCGTCCGGGCACACCGCTTTGAACGCCGGAATGTTCTCCCGAACGCGGCGTATCACGTCCAGCGTCGATGCGTCCGCCCGCTTGGTGATCTGCATATACACCGTGCGTTTGCCGTTCACATGCGCATAGGCCGTTATGATGTCGGTGCCATTCTCAACCGTCGCGATATCGCGCAAAAACGTCGGCGGCGATTCCCCCGGGTGCAACGGCGCCGACAGCAGCTCCTGCAAATTCCCGCCTAGCGCGGAATTCGATTGCATCAGGTTGTTCAAATCCCCAATCCGCACATTCCCCGCCGGCTGCACACTGCTGGCTTTGGTCACCACGCGAATTGCCTCTTCCGGCGAAATACGATGCGTGCGCATTTTGTCCGGGTCCAGCCGCACCACAATCGCCCGCTGGTTCCCGCCAAATGGCGGCGGCGCCGATACCCCCGGCAGCGTCGCAAATAGCGGCCGCACGCGGTTCAGCGCTATGTCCTGCATCTCCGCTGGCGGCCTCGTCGCACTCGAAAAAATCAATTGCCCCACTGGCAGGCTCCCGCCGTCGAACCGCGTGATAAACGGTCCCACCACACCCGGCGGCATGAACGCCTGCGAACGGTTCACGTAGCCCACCACTTGCCCCATCGCCTGGTCCATATCCGTGCCCGGATGGAACACCAGCTTCATCAGCGACGCGCCTTGAATGTTCTTCGATTCTACGTGCTCAATCCCCGCAATATACAGGAAGTGATACTCGTAGTAGTAGGTGAGGTACCCTTCCATCTGCGCCGGGTCCATCCCGCCATATGGCTGCGCCACATAGATCGTCGGCGCCCCCAGCGACGGAAAGATGTCGATCGGCATCCGCGTCACCGCCAGCCCCGCCGCCATCAGCACAGCCAGCACCGCCACCACAATCGTGACAGGCCGGCGAAGCGCGGTAAGAATAAGCCACATGGTTAGGGAACCCTCGCTAGAAACGGTTCCAGGTCGCCCTGCGTATGCGCCACCGCCAACTCCGCCCGCCAAACCGATAGTTGCGCCAGCGCCGCGTCAATCTCCGCCTGCGTCAGTTGTCTTTGCGCGTCCGCCACTTCCAACAGCGTTCCTAACCCCGCCCTATACCGCGCCTGCGTCTGCGTCAGCACCGATTGCAACGCCTCCACCTGCCGTGGCGCCAGCGCCGCTATCCGCCGCGCCCCGTCCACCTGTGCCTTCGCCTGCGCCAGCCGCCCGCTCAACTCCCGTTCAATCAATTCTTTCCGCGACGCCTCCCGCGTCTGCCGTTGCGCCTCAATCTCTTTCCGCGCCCGCAACGCCTTGTAGTCCATCAACGGCAGCGTCGCCGAAAACCCAATCGCCCAGTTGCCATGGTCCGGATACAGCCCGTACCCGCCTCCGGCAAACGGTCCATTCACCCGCGCTCCTGACCCGCGTCCGAACGCCGCCCCCTGCAACGCCAGCTTCGGATACCAGCCCTTATCAATCGACTTCATCCGCGCGATGATCTCTTCAATGGAACGCTGCTGCTCCAGCAACTGCGGATGCGTTGCCTGTATCCCCGCTCCCGCGCCCCCCGCCGGTTCCGCTTTCAAAAACGCTTTCGCGTCCAGCTCTTTCACCGCCGATCCAACATACTGTTCCAGCAGCGCCTTCGCCTGCGCCACGCTCTGTTCCGCGCGCACCACCTGGGTTTCCACCAGAATCGTCTCGGCTTGAATCCGCGCCAGGTCCGCGCCCGGCCGCAGGTCGGCCTTTGTCAGCGCCTCGATAATCTTTTCAAATTCTTTGTTCCGGACAATGCCAGCCTTCGCCGCCGCCACTGCCTGTTCCGCCGCCACTGCCGTCAAATAGGCGTCCGCCGCCGCCGCCGCCACGTCCAGCTTCGTCCGCGCCACCGCCGCCTCCGCGCGCGCTCGCGTCGCCGCCACCGCGTCTACATCGGCCTGCCGCCGACCAAAGTCGTACGGCTCCCACGATACCAACACCCCAATCGCCGTGCCGAATACGTTTCGCGTCTGCGATCCATCGATCTGCGGTCCCGATATCGGCGGAATCACCGGATTCGGGAACATCAGCCCAAACACGTTGTTCGCAGTCGCCCGGTTCACCTGCGCAATTCCGTCCACTCTCGGCAGAAACGCGGTTCGCGCCAACTGAATCGACGCCGCCGCTTCGTTCACCTGTTCCCGCGAAACCCGAATCGATGGATATCTCTCCGACGCCCGCTGAACGGCTTCCTTCAACGTCAACGGGGCGTCCTGCGCATTGCAGGAAAGGACTAGGGCAAGAATAAGAAAAAACTTCATTCGGGTTGGTTTTTGCCGGCCTCTCGACAGATGCCGCGCTTTGAGTTTCGTACGAACCGGACCAGATGCTCCGTCAGCGGTCCCGGCAGCTCCGTCTCGATACGCCGTAATGCCTCTGCCAATGGTAACCCGCTACGATACATCACCCGGTACGCCTTTTTCAACTGTTGAATCTCCGCCGTCGCGATCCCCGCCCGCCGCAATCCGATCAGGTTCAGCCCGCACGGCGATATCTTGAATCCCGCGTAGGTAAAGAATGGCGGCGCGTCCAGGCTCACCCGCGTGTTCCCGCTGATAATCGCCAGCCGCCCAACTTTGCCGAACTGATGTATCAGCGCCCCGCCCGATAGAAACGCCTGATCCTCCACTTCCGCGTACCCCGCCACCAGCGCGCAACTGGCGATGATCGTCCCATTCCCAACCACCGCGTTATGCGCGATGTGCCCCGACGTCATGATGAAATTGTCATCCCCGATCACCGTCGCCGTCTCCGGCTTTGAGCCCCGCGAAATCGTGTAGTGCTCCCGAATCTTGTTGCGGCTCCCAATTCGCAGGTAGCTCCGCTGCCCTGCGAATCCCTTGTCCAGCGGATCGGTCCCCAGCACCGTCTGCGATGAGATCTCGTTGTCATCCCCAAGCGTCGTCCAGCGCTTCACGAACACATACGGCTCCAGCAAATTGTTCGCGCCTATCGTGACATCGGCTTCAACAATGCAGAACTCCCCGACAACGGTCCCGGGCCCAATCTGGGCGTCCGGATGTACTTTGGCTGTGGCGGCGATGCGGGCGGAAGGATCAATAGCCATCTGTCTTCGTATCATACAAGTCATGCGTGTTTCCGATTTGGCTCTCCGCCTCCAGGCCCCCTTCGAGGGCGTCGGTGATCTCGAAATCCAGCGTGCCCTACCCGTCGAAGAAGCCGGCCCCGCCGACCTCGCCTTCGCCTCCGGCCGCAAAGGTGTCGTCATGGCCGCGTCCTCCCTCGCCGGCTGCCTCATCGTCGACGCCTCCTTCCCCGCCGGCCGCACTCTCATCCGCGTCCCCGACCCGCGCACCGCCTTCGCCATGGCCCTGATGATCCTCTACCCGCCCAAGAAATACACGCCCGGCATTCACCCCACCGCCGTTGTCCACCCCTCGGCATCGATCGCGGATGAGGTCCACATCGGCCCCCACGCCGCCATCGGCGAGCACGCCGTCATCGGCCAGGGCTCCGTCATCGGCGCCGGCTGCTGCATCGGTGACGGCGCTTCCATCGGCCCCAATTGCTTGCTCCATCCTCGCGTCACCATCTACGATGGCGTTCGCGTCGGCGCCCGCGCCATCCTTCATAGCGGCGCCGTCCTCGGTGCCGATGGCTTCGGCTTCGTCCGTGTCAACGGCGCCTACCAGAAGTTCCCGCAGGTCGGAACTGTCGAACTCGGCGACGATTGCGAAATCGGCGCCAACTCCACCATTGACCGTGCCGCCCTCGGCGTCACCCGCCTCGGCAACGGCGTCAAGCTCGACAACATGGTCCACATCGGCCACAACTGCCGCATCGACGATCACGTCGTAATCGCCGCCCAAACCGGCATGTCCGGCGGCTGCGTCATTGAAGCCGGCGCCGTCATCGGCGGCCAGGTCGGCATGGGCGATAAAGTCCGTGTCGAGTCCGGCGCCGTCCTCGGCTCCGGTAGCGGCGTCCTCACTTCCAAAATCGTCCGCGGCGGCGACACCTACTGGGGCACTCCGGCCCGCCCCTTGAAGGAATACCTGCGCCAATTGGCCCACATGGCCAACCTGCCGAAACTCGCCGCCCGCGTCAAAGAGCTCGAAAAGCGAACCGAGGACCCATCTATCTAAAAAGTCCGGCCACAAGTGCCTCGCCGGAAAACCACATGCCGGGACTTGCATTAGCATGTCCCAAAACGCGCGGCATCCCCACCCCCACAATGCGCTACGCCCTTGTACTACCCGCGCCACCGCCCAAAGCCAGCCCGCCGGAAAACCCCACCTGCAACACAAAAACCCGCCAGGACTCCCAAAACACGCGGCATCCCCACCCCCACAATGCGTTACGCCCTTCAACTACCCGCGGCGAAGCCACCCCCTTTCCCCTACTTCTCCGAAACCCCATACAACAAGTCCGGTTACAGCTTGGGCAATCCGGCCCAGCCGGTGTCGAGGCTCTAAACCGCCGCCGCCATCGGCAAATCCAGCCGCAGGCACAGCCACCCATCTTTGTCTTTTTCCGCGCTGAACCGCCCCGCGTTGTTCTCCGCTATGTGCCGGCACGTCAGCAGTTGATTGCCGCCCAGCGCTTCGAATAGAGACTCCGGGCAAACATGCGGCGCGCTCGCCCGAAACTCGATCCGCACATTCCGGTCCCTGCAATCGCCCGAAAGCCTGATATTCTGCGGCTCGGCAATCGACCGCCGCATAAACTGAAAAACGCTCCGCAGCAGATGCCGGCACTGCTCCAGGTCCACCCAGACCGCCGGCAACTCTTCCGCGAACGACTGCTGCACGGCCAGCCCCTCGCTCACCCACGCCTCGCTCAGCACCTCTTCGTGCAGTTCCGCCAGGTCCACCGGAACCGGATGCGGCGGCGCCATTTGCAGCAGATGCAACACATCGGAAAGCACCCAGTTCGCGCTGTCCACCATCTGTTGCAGTCGCTCCACCTGCGCCCCAACGTCCGTCTGCGATCCGCCCAACGTCATTTGCAGGTAGTACGCAATCGATTCCAGCGCGCTCAGCGGTTGTCGCAGTTCGTGGGTCAGATGCCGGACGACATCTTTCGCGGGCAGGGTAGGTTCACCGGGTTCAGGCATGAGCTGCAAGCGTGAGTGTAGCGCAATTCGGTGCCGACATTCTCACCCGGAAATGTCGCGAAGAGATATTCCCACCAGTGCCACGGTTAGCCCTATCATAATCGCCACCGCCGTCCATGCCACCGCGTTGTACGCCCGCGAATTTGTCCAGTCCCGCATGATCGTTTTCCGGTTCACGATGATCGTCATGTAGATCAGCACAAACGGCAGCAGCACGCCGTTCAGCACCTGCGAAAGCAAAATCATCCGCACCAGCGGGAATCCGGGAATCAGAATCACGCCGCCTCCAATCACAATCAGCAGCGTGAACAGCCAGTAGAACACCGGCGCCTCGGCGAATTGTTTATTCACGCCCGATTCGAATCCCAATCCCTCGCAAACCGTATACGCCGTCGATAGCGGCAGGATGCACGCCGCGAACAGCGATGCGTTCAAAAGCCCCGCGCAGAACAGTAAATACGCGTATTCGCCGAACGGCTTCAAGCCCAGCGCCGCGTCCGTCGAATCTTTGATGTCCCTCGGCTGCACGCTCCAAATCGCTCCCGCGCACGCCACGATGATAAAGAACGCGATCACCGTCATCACCACACAGCCCACAATCACTTCGATCCGCGATTCGGCATACTCCTTCGCGCTCACGCCCTTCTCCACAATCGCCGCCTGCAAATAGAACTGCATCCACGGCGCCACGCTCGTCCCCACCATCCCAATCAGCAGCGTAATGTATCCCGGCTCAAACAGCAGCACTGGCCGCACACTATACAGCGCCGCTTCCTTCCAATCCGGTTTTACTAGCACACCGCTGACGATGTAGCAGACATAGATAGCCGTCGCGAACAGGAAGATACGTTCCACGCTCGCATAAGTCCCCTTCACTACTAACAGCCACACCGCCACCGCGCCCAGCGGAACAGTAATATACCTCGACACGCCGAACAGCTCCAGCGAACTCGCAATCCCCGCGAAGTTCGCCATCACGTTCGTCAGGTTCGCTCCAATTAACGCCATCATCACGAAGAACGTCGTCCGCAGCCCGAACTCCTCGCGAATCAGATCGCTCAAACCCTTCCCCGTCACCGCGCCCATCCGCGAACACATCTCCTGCGTCACAATCAGCAGCGCCATAATCGGCAGCAGCGTCCACAGCGGCAGGTACCCGTACTTCGCCCCAGCCTGCGAATACGTGAATATTCCGCCGGCGTCGTTGTCCACCACCGCCGTGATAAAGCCCGGCCCGATCACCGAAAAGAACACCGCGATGTGATAGCGGAGGCGTCTGAACATCGTTAACTCTGCCGCAGCACCGCGATGATATCGTCGGCCGTAATAACGCCTATCAGCCGTTGCGCGTGGTCTACCACCGGCAGCGTCACCAGGTTGTACTTGTCGAACACCGCGACCACCCGGTCCTGCTTCTCCTTCACCGGCACCGTCACCAACCGTTCGGTTTGTAACGACGCCAGCAGCACCGCCGGATTGCCCAAAAACAACCGCGCCAGCGGCACCGCCCCTTTCAGCCGCTCCTCCTCATCGATCAGGAACACCGTGTTCGTCGATTCCAACGCATAATCATGCCCTTGTATCGCCGCAATCGCCTCTCCCACCGTCGCCGTATGCGCCACCGTCACATACTCGGTCGTCATCAGCCCGCCCGCCGAATCTTCCCGGTGCTCCAGCAACTCTTCCACCTCGTGCGCCGGCTCGTCGCTCATCTCTTCCAGAATCGCGTCGGACTTCTCCTCTTCCATCTCCGCCAGCACATCGGCCGCCTCGTCCGGCGACATCTCTTCAATAATCTCCGCCGCCTTTTCCTCGCTGAGCGCCTCCAGAATGCTCGCCTGTATATCCGGGTCCACTTCCGATAGCGCTTCCGCCGCCACTTCACTATCCAGCGAGCCGAACAGCGCCTCCCGGTCCGACGGTCCCAACTCCTCCACAATATCCGCCAAATCGGCCGGATGCATCGCCTCCAGCGCGTGCGTCGAAATGTTCAGCCGCAGCCGCCGCTGCGGGTCGCTCTCCACAATGTTGCAGTACTCCCAGCGGATCGAATTCACCGGTATCGGCATCATCATCCGCCGCACCAGCGGCCGCGGAATCACCCCCTGCGCCAGCCGCCGGAACATCGACCGCAGCCCGATGTCCACTTCCTGCACCCGCAGTTCGTCATGCCCGTTCTGCCGCACCCGCTGGAACGTGACATCCGTTACCCGCACCACCTTCCGCCCCTCCACGTCGATAATCTGCTGGTCCAGCAGATCCCGCTCCAGCCGCAGCATGTAGTCGTCGCGATGGTACGGCGTCAACTGTTCATCGCTCAGCCAGATTCCATCCAGCGATATCGTCTGGATCTGGTCATGCCGCACCGTCAGCCACGCCCATCCGCCGCCCAGCAAATAACGGTCTACCCGCGCCGCGTCTACCAGCGGAACGATCGCCGCGTCGCGCACACGGCCCAGCTTCCGGCCCTTAAGGTCGTATACCTTGAGCCCGACAAGTTCAGTAAAGAACAGGTGGTCCAGCATCGCAGTGGTTCCGTGGTCATATCGCGTCAGGGGCGCGCCGCGCGCCCCTCTTTCCACTATCGCGCACTACCCGCCGCGCTGGCTATTTATTTCAGTTTTTCGGCCAGAATTTGATTCACCGTCGCCGGATTCGCCTGCCCCCGCGACGCCTTCATCACCGCCCCAACCAGAAAACCGATCACCGTCGTCTTCCCGCCCTTATACTGCTCCACCTGCTTCGGATTCCCCGCGATCACCTCGTCGATCATCTTCTCCAGCGCCCCCGTATCCGAGATCTGCTTCAGCCCCTCCCGCTCCATAATCACGCGCGCCCCCTCGCCCGTCTCAAACATCTTCGGAAAGATCTCTTTCGCCAGTTTTCCCGACAGTTCCCCGCTCCCGATCAGGTCCACCAGTTCCCCAATATGCGCCGCCGGTATCGGCGATTCGCCTATCTCTTTCCCTGCCGTTTTCAACAACGCCGCCAGATCCCCCATCACCCAGTTCGCCACCGCCTTCGGGTTCTTCGACGCCGCTGCGGCCCGCTCATAGTACTCCGCGTTCTCCCGCGTCGCCGTCAACACATCGGCATCATACGGCGTCAGCCCATACTCACTCAAAAACCGCGCCCGTTTGGCCTGCGGCAGTTCCGGCATCTCGCCCCGGACCCGGGCCAGCCATTCCTCCCCGATCAACAACGGCACCAGGTCCGGCTCCGGAAAGTAGCGGTAGTCATGCGCCTCTTCTTTGCTCCGCATGCTCATCGTCTCCCCGGAATCGGCATTGAACAGCCGCGTCTCTTGGACAATCCGCCCCCCAGACGACACAATGCCCACCTGCCGCTCAAACTCAAAATCAATTGCCTGCCGCAGGAACCGGAACGAGTTCACATTCTTGATCTCCGCCCGCGTCCCCAGCGTCTCCTCACCCTTTTTCCGCACGCTCACATTCGCGTCGCAGCGCAGGTGCCCCTTCTCCATGTCGCACGTCGACACCCCGGCAAATTGCAGCGCCTGCTTCACTTCCGTCATGTACTGGAACGCCTCCTCGGAGGAGCGCAGGTCCGGTTCACTCACAATCTCAACCAGCGGCGTGCCGGAGCGGTTCAAATCCACATACGTGTACCGCTCGGAATCTTTGAAACCGTCGTGCTGGCTCTTCCCCGCGTCGTCTTCCATGTGGATGCGCGTAATACGTATCCGCTTCACACCCGATTCCAATTGAATATCCACCCACCCGCGCAGTGCGTAGGGCTTATCGAACTGCGATATCTGGTACCCCTTCGGCAGGTCCGGGTAGAAGTAGTTCTTCCGCGCGAATACCGACTCCGGCTGAATCTCGCAATGTAGCGCCAGCCCGCCCTTGATCGCCAGTTCCACCGCCTGCCGGCTCAGCACCGGCAGCGCGCCTGGAAACCCCAGGCATACCGGACAAACATTTGTGTTCGGCGCATTGCCCACTTCCACTGGGCAGGAACAAAATATCTTGGTGCGCGTGGCGAGTTGGCAGTGGACTTCCAGCCCGATTACCATCTCGTACTGGGCTAGAATTTCCGGAGGCGTGGCGGCCAAAAGGGACATCTTTCAATTATATTCGGCCCCCAAAGAAATCGGGACCGGCTTGTGCGGCCGGTCCCGATTTTCACCTGCTTTATTGCGGTTTGCGGTGGTTATTGAATCGCCGCGATCGTGCTGCCATTGCTGAACAACAGTTCGCCCGTCGGGTTCTCCGCCGCGATTGCGAAGTTCCGGAACACTCCCGGCGTCGCGTCCAGCGGAATCTCAAACGCCACCCAGTACA
Source organism: Bryobacterales bacterium (assembly GCA_016789905.1). Classification (GTDB taxonomy): domain Bacteria; phylum Acidobacteriota; class Terriglobia; order Bryobacterales; family Bryobacteraceae. The sequence goes on from JAEUQC010000163.1 coordinate 77,982, forward strand.
CGCCTATCATGCCCGGCGCGTATGTCGCCGACACGATTCGCACGCCCTGGTCGTTCACACCCACAATCAACGGCACGTTCACGGACTGGCCGCCCGTCCCAACCCGGTTCGTTCCAGCCGGAGCAGTCGTCTGGCCCAGCCCGGTCACCGCCACCTGGACGATTTCGCCGCGCCGCGCCGGGTTCACCGGTGTCACGTAGCTGCCGTCCTGCCGCAGAATCGCCGCGTATGCCCGTTGCCCGCTGGTCGCCGCCGTCTCAAAGACGCCCGGCGCCGCTCGATGCACCTGCACGTTGTCCACCTGGCTCTGCGCCCCGGTGATCCGGATCACAACCGATGTCCGTCCAGGCGACGCCAGCTCGCAAGGCACCTGCACCACTACAGACTCCGTTCCGCCCTGATTGCTCAGCGCCAGAATCGGCGCCTGCAGTCCGCCGAACAGAATCTCCAGTCCGTTGTAAGTCAACGGCAACCCGCCGATTCCCAGGAAGTTCGTATTCACCACCCCGGTTACACCGCTGGCGATGTTGCTTCCGAAGATCGTCGCCAAACCGCACGGCGACACCCCGGCCTGATTCCGCGCCGTGGTCACAATCCCAGCCGCCGTAAACACCGGACCCAGCGGCTGAACCGTCAGCGAGAAAGTTTGCGACAGGTTCCCCAGCGCCGCCCTTACCGTTACCGTGCCCGGCGTATTGCCGGCCGTCGCCGTCACCGTTGACCGCCCATTGGCATCCGTCGCCACCGTGGACGCCGACAGTGTCGCGCTGCCGCTCGTCACCGTCCAGCTAATCGCCTGGTTCGGCACCGGCTGGTTCCGTTCATCGCGAACCTCCACTACCAGTGTGCCCGTGAACGGCTGCCCGATGCGTGTCACCAGCCCATCGCCAGCCACTTTGTTCAGTTGGCTGATCGTCAGGTTCGTTGTGAAGTTAAACGTTTGGACAATACTGCCCACACGCACCCGCACCTGGTTCGCCCCGGCCACGTTACCCAGTGTGCCCAGCGCCGAAACGCGGCCGGACGCATCCGCCACCGTAACCACATTCGCCAGCGTAATCGAACCCGGCGTAACAATTTCCCAGTTCGCCGTCTGCCCGGGCAGCGTATTGCCAAACCCGTCTTCCACCTGAACCAGGAACGCCAGCGTCAGCCGTTGTCCGGGGTTGCCGCTCTGGTTGTTGCCCTGCAGAATCCGCAGGATCGACGGCGGTCCGGGGCGCACATCCACATTAATCGTGGACCCGCCAAGGCTCTGTGTGCCGCCGATATTGACGTTCAATGACGCCAGGCCCAGTTTGCCCCCGATTTTCAAGTTACAGGTCGCGATCCCGGCCGAATCCGTCAACGCCACATCGCCTTCACCGCTGCAAATGGCCGTCGGGCCAAGGCTGCCGTCCTGATTGTCGGTCCGCACGCGTAACGCGACATTCGGTATCGGCTGGCCCGCCTGAATGCCCGACGACGCAATCACCCGCACCTGCACCGCTTCGTTCAAAGTCGTGCCGGCCTGCGCAGTTATCAGGCTTTCGGTAGGCTTGAGGCGTTCTACCAGCGGTTGCGCCGCCTGCCCGCCGCCTGGCAGTTGGCTCAGCAGCGTCGTCACGATGAAGTTCACCGTGGCCTGCCCGTTCGACGCCGAAATCGTCTGTTGCGTGAACGAGAATCCAGGCGGAACCGCTGTCGCCAGGAAGCTCGCCGCCGCCAAACCCTGCGCGTCCGTCGTCGCCGTACAGGAGTTGCCCGAACAAACCGTGTTCGGCAGGCTTACCCCTTCAAATGTCGATGTCGCCATCGTTCCCGATCCCGTTGCCAAAGTGAACGTGATCACCTGTCCCGCCACCGGGTTTCCGTTGTTGTCCCGCACGCGCACCGTAAACGGCTCCGTCAGCAGGAACTGCTCGGATACCATCTGGCCCTGGCCGCGCGCGATCGTCAACAGCCCCGTCGCCGCGCCACCCGTCGATCCGGTGCTCGCCGTCATCACATACGTCGCCGTCGGCTGGCTCGGGCCCGGCCCCGCTGCCGCCGTGACGTTAAACGTTCCCGCCGTCTGGGGCGCAATCACCGTCGTCTGCGCCCAACCTTGCACGTTCGTCGTCTGCTGCGCGCCCAAAATCTGGGCGTTCGGATTGTCGCTCGTGAAGGTCACGTTCACACCAAACAACGGCTGGCCCACCGAATTCGTCACGCGCGCGATCACCGGCAGATACGTCCCGCCTGGTGTCGTCGTTTGCGCCGTATTGTACGCCAGAATCGCAGTCGGGGTTCCCGTGTTCTGCCCGCGTAAATGAACCATCGGTCCCGGTTGCGTCGGAATCGCCACCTGCCCCGCACCCAGGGCCGGATTCGACGACAGGTCCAGGCGGTACACACTTCCCGGCGTCGCGATAAACATGAACCGGTTGTTCGGCACTTCGCCCGACACGGCAATATCGGTCACGTTTGTTAGCGATCCGATTCCGGAAAACTGCGGCGGATTGATGTTCAACGGATTCACCGTAATCTCATACAACGCCGCCGTTTGGCTCGACAATCCATAAATGCGATTCCCAGCCCCAAAAACAAGCCGGTCCATAACCACTTGGAAGTTCGGGATCGAGCCCTGCAGTTTCTGCCCAATCAAATCAAACAGGAGAATCGACGAGCCAGTTACTGGCGTCCGGTTCACCGCCAGCGCATTCTGCCCATCGGGTGTGAAAATCAGCTTTCCAGGTGTAGCATTCAGTTGGATCTCCCGGATAACAGTCATCGTCCGTCCGTCAATCACCTGCACCAGGTTTACTGTCGAGACATAAACCAACCCGTTCGGGCCCACCGCGACTCCCGTCGAAAGTCCCGGCACCGTGACCGGATTCCCCGCCACAGTGTTCGTGTTCAGATCCACTGCCGTCAGCCGGTTCGACGCCGAACTCAGCACAAACGCCCGCGAGCCATCCAGCGCCACCGCCACGTCCGTCGGCTGATTGCCCACATCGCTCAACGCCGCCAGCGGCGTGTCATTCGATGTGTCGATGATATGCAGAGATCCGGCCGCGATCAGTACGCGCCGCCCATCCGGCGACATCACCGCCGCTTCCGCCTGGCCCAGACTCTGACGCCGAATCACGGTTCCAGGGTTATTCGCGTCCAGCACCAGCAGCGTATCCGCTCCGGACCGCGCAATGGAATACAGTTTCTGCCCGTTCGGGTGCATCAACAGGAACGACGCCCCTGGCTGCACTGGAAACGTGGAGAACACGGAGAACGGGTCCGTCCGGAAGGAGGTGGTAGTGGGCGAAACCGCAGAAGAATTGGGCAGTAAGTAGAGGTTTGTAGGGGCTTGTTGGGCAAACGCGGCATACGCGGCCAAAGCGACACAGGCACTCAACTGCTGGGTCCGTCGGAGGATGGACATTAATACCTCTTTGTGATTGGAATTGGAGACGCGGGAAGCGGAGAAGCGCCAGAAGGACGTGGGGTCGGACACCCTATAGCTTAACACCATATCCCTTTGTCTAGTATCGGGGAAGTTGAACAAAATGCACGGATAAGGCGTTGGCTGCGTAAACATTTGTTACCCCGCCCCCAAAAATAAGAAAGGGGGAAGGCCGAAGCCTTCCCCCTTACCGTTGTTACGCCTGATAGGCGACCGCTTTAGTGGCCCAGGATTTCGCTCTGGAACAACGTACGGGCAGGCAGACCGCTGTCAAGAATGAGAGCGAGGTATGCTTCCGAAACGCGGTTCGCACCGACGTCGCTGATGAAGGCGAAGCCGTGAGCGTACTGGAACTGGCACTGAGCAATCATGTAACCCTGGAAGCCCGGCGTGGCCGCGATTCCATAGTTACCACCCGTCGACAGGACGGCCAGCAGCTGCTTACCAGCCGGCACGACCGCGGAGGTCTGGGCTGCCGGGGCAGCGCCACCACCGGTGGTCTCACCGTAGTAGTTCAGCTTGCAAGGACCGCTCTGCGGAGCCGTACCAAACGGATCGACGGAGGTGTTGCTGATCGCAATACCGGAGTCGAAGCCGGCCTGGTTCGTCAGGAACACGAACAGGAGGTTCGTGGTGCAGGCGCTGATGGTGAAGATCGTACGAGCCGTGCTGGTGTCAGCAAAGCGCGGGATCGGAGCCGAAGCCGAAGCCGTCGTCACGGTGCTCAGCGGCGCGAAGCTGCCGGCAACCGTGGCCGAGCCGAGGCCAGGCAGGTTGTTGGACGTGTTGGCGGTGTAGGAAACACCAATGCCGAACTCATAGGTCTGCGAGGTCAACGGATCTGCGTTCATGACTTCCCACACTGCCGTGCCAGCACCATTGTTCAACGCGATCGGAGCCGTGGCCGCGCCGCCGTCGAACGAGGAGTTGTTGGTGGCCGTGACGCGGGAGAACGATCCGCCGCCGTTGGCATCGGTTGTCACCAACCGGGCCTGCGTCAGCGTCGCGCTCGTCGCATTGCGCACCGCGGTGATCGCCGGACGGCTGGAAGGACCGCAATCCGAGCAGGACACAACGGGGTACACGGAAGCATACAACGACACACCGGCCGGGACGTTCGCGAAGCGAGCCATCAGGCGGGTGCCATGATCAGCCAATCCAGCAGCGCTCAGGCCGTTGGCCGAAGAACCAGTCACAATCGCCGGAGTGCTGTTGTAGAAACCAGTCTCCGTGTTGTAAATGGCGCCCGGAACGTTCTGATTCACCGGCACCGGCGAATTGTCGGCATCGGTGTAGGCGGCTACGTTGCGGCGCTTGAACGAGCTGGCGAATCCTTCGGAGAACCGAACGATCGTTCCCATACCGTTATTCAAGGCCTTCGACGTATCCGTCGACGCGGCGGAGTTGAACGACACGCACTGCAGATAGCTGCTAACAGCCTGACGGACGCTGAAGCTCAGGCCCGGCTGGATGAACGCAACCGTCTGTTGGGGGTTGTTGATCGGCACAGACGTCGTACCGGTGACCGAGATGAACATCACGATCTGAGTGGGGATGAGGGTGCTCGAAACGCCCAGCTGGTTCGCGTTGGCGCGAACGTTGGTGACGCGAATGATGCGGGTCGCATTCGTACCCGGGGGATCAATCGGCACACCGAGCCATACGATCGAGTTCGCACCGGACTGACGGCCCTGATACACGTTCGGAACCGATCCCGTGAGGGAGGTTTCGTCGTAATCAACACCATCAACACGGCCGTCAGTGCCAGCGGCGGCGCCCACACCGGTGATCGCGCATCCACCGTTCACCGAGCAATAACGCTGCGCGGCGGCCGACGGTTCGTCGATCATCAGAAGAGCTTCGCTCCACGGGTCACTAACAAGGCGGCTCGTCACGTTGGTGTTCAAAAAGATCTGAACGTTCGCTTGCGGAACCAGGCTGCCAGCGGCAGTCGGGGTACCACCTGTGCAGTTCAGAACCAGGTCACCAACGAGTTCCGTCAGCCCTTCAGCCCGAACGATGGGCGGGACGCC
>JAEUQC010000199.1 GCA_016789905.1 Bryobacterales bacterium
TCAGTTCCTGGAAAGCCTGACAAACCACCTGCCCCTGGCCGCCCCCGGCACCGTCTACGCCGAGCTCAACGCCATCTGCGAGCGGTACGTCAATACCCTGCTCGCCAACGGCCCATTCGTCTTATCCAGTGACGGGCATCCCCCTCTCCCCATCGACGAAGCCCTCGCCCACGCCGCCCTCCGCCGCTACGACGAATTCCTCGCCGAAACCGAAGCCATCACCGGCCCCCGTGACGCCTTCCGCTACCAGGCCTTCCTCACCCCGCGCTGGGGCGATACCCAAATCCGCGAAGCAACATTCCACCGCGATGGCCGCCCCGTCCAGCTCCGTTTCACTCCGCCCAATGCCGCCACCCTTCCCAGCTTTCACCACTTCGCCGCCACCCACCTAAGCACCATCCGCGCCCGCCTCGGTTCCGGACACATCGAAGAACTCACGCCCGCGCGCTTCGTCCTCGTGCCAGCATAGAATACAAACCATGCGCCTCCTCGCCGTCATCCTCCTCGCCGCCACGCTGTCGGCCCAACCCGCCCGCATTATCTTCGATACCGACATGGGCAACGACATCGATGACGCGCTCGCCCTCGCCGTCATCCATGCGCTCGAATCCCGGGGCGAAGCCAAACTCCTGGCCGTCACGCTCACCAAAGACAATAAAGACGCCGCTCCCTACGTCGATATCGTCAACTACTTCTACGGGCGCCCCAACATCCCCATCGGCGTCGTTAAGAATGGCAAGACCCCAAAAGACGCGCCCATGATCGCCGTCCCCGTCGCCAATCCCGTTTATCCCCGCCGGCTGAAAAACTACCAGGACGCCCCGGAAGCCGTTTCCCTTCTCACCGAAATCCTCAGTGAACAGCCCGACCACTCCGTCACCATCGTCCAAGTCGGTTTCTTTACCAATCTCGCCCGCCTCATCGCCACTCCCGCCGGCAAAGCCCTCGCCCAGCGCAAAGTCAAACAACTCGTCATGATGGCCGGCGCCTTCCCGAAAGGCAAGAAAGAATACAACGTCTACATCGATCTCCCCGCCGCCGCCAAGGTCTTCGCCGAATGGCCCACCCCCATCGTCACCTCCGGCTACGAAATCGGCGACACCATTAAATATCCGTCTGTAAGCATCGAAAACGATTTCAACTACGTGAAGAACCACCCCGTCGCCGAAGCCTACCGGAACTATATGAAGATGCCCTACGATCGTCAGACCTGGGATCTCACCGCCGTCCTCTACGCCGTGCGTCCCAATCGCGGCTACTTCTCGCTTTCCGAGAACGGAACCATCACCACCGACGCCGAAGGCGTCACCACCCATACGGCCAATCCCGCCGCTCGCCAGCAGTACCTTATCGTAAACGATACCCAACGCGCCCGCGTCTTAGAGGCACTAATTCAACTTGCCAGCCAGCCGCCTGGCAAGCATTGACAAATCAATGTAACTCAACTGTAGTATAGCTCTTTTTTATGGAGAATGCGGAGCTATGCCTAGACGCCAGCAAGCGCTTGCAGTATAGTTGAGGTAAGGAAGTTAAGTTGGGTGTGAATGTATGCCGAAGAAGATAGATGTTACTGAACTGATTCTCCGGGATGCGCATCAAAGCCTGATGGCAACCCGTATGGCGATGGAAGATATGATTCCCGCCTGTGAGGACATCGACAAAGCCGGTTACTGGTCTGTCGAGTGTTGGGGAGGAGCCACTTTTGACTCCTGTATTCGCTTCTTGAATGAGGATCCCTGGGAGCGCCTCCGGACATTTCGAAAGCTGCTTCCCAACTCCCGCCTGCAGATGTTGCTGCGCGCGCAGAACCTGCTCGGCTACCGCCATTACGAAGACGGCGTTGTCGACCGTTTTGTCGAAAAATCCGCCGAAAACGGCATGGATGTCTTTCGCGTATTTGACGCGCTGAACGACATCCGCAACCTGCGCCGCTCCATCAAGGCCGTCAAGAAGACCGGCAAACACGCGCAAGGCACCATCTGTTACACCATCTCCCCGCTGCATACCGTCACCGGCTATGTCGACATGGCCGAAGAGCTGCTCGAGCTCGGCTGTGACTCGCTTTGCATCAAAGACATGGCCGCGCTCCTCAAGCCCCAGCCCGCCTACGATATCGTCAAGGCCATCAAACAAACCTGCGGCGAACACGTGCGCATCCACGTCCACTGCCACGCCACCACCGGCGTCACCATGGTCAGCCTCATGAAGGCCATTGAAGCCGGCGCCGATTGTGTCGACACCGCCATCAGTTCACTCTCCCTTGGCCCCGGTCACAACCCCACCGAAAGTCTCGTCGAAATGCTCGATGGCACCGGCTACACCACCGCCCTCGACAAACAGCGCCTGCTCAGCATCAAGGAATACTTTGCCGGCATTCGCCCGCGATACGCGGAGTTTCTCTCCAACATCACCGGCGTCGAAACCGACATTTTTGATAGTCAGATTCCCGGCGGCATGATCTCCAATATGGAAAGCCAGCTCAAACAGCAAGGCGCCGCCCATAAGATCAAAGAGGTCTTGCTCGAGGTCCCCCGCGTTCGCCAGGTCGCCGGGTTTCCGCCCCTCGTCACCCCCTCCAGCCAGATCATCGGCACCCAGGCCGTCTTCAACGTCATGATGGGCGATTACAAAGTGCTCACTGGCGAGTTCGCTGACCTGATGCTCGGCTACTACGGTTCCACCCTTGGCCCGCGTGACCCGCAAGTGCTCCAACTCGCCGCCAATCAGGCCAACAAGGAACCCATCACCTGCCGGCCGGCCGATATGTTGAAGCCCGAATGGGAAGCGCTCCGCAGCGCCGCCATCGCGCTCCCCGGCTGCAATGGCTCCGATGAGGACGTCCTCACTTTCGCCATGTTCCCGCAGGTGGCCCCCAAGTTCTTCTCCACCCGCAAGGATGGACCGAAAAATCTCGGTAAAGATCCGTCCGCCGTTCCTGCCGCGCCCGCCGCGCCTCCCGCCCCGGTCCACGCCAAGGACGACGGCAAGGGACCTGTCATGGTCCCCATCAATTACGACGTTACCTTCAATGGTAAGTCGACCAAAGTTACGGTCTCTCCGGCGTAACAGCCGCCTTGTAGTTACAGGACCGTACTAACAACCGATATCATTGTCGCGCCCTAAGTGTCCTCGCGCACCTATCCCGGCGTGTCAATAAGAAGGGGCATCGAACTCACTATGTCCGATACGATGGAATCAAGAATTGACTTACTCCGCCAGAAACGGGAAGCCGTCATGCAAGGCGGCGGCGCCGATAAACTGGACAAGCATCGCAAGTCCGGCAAACTCACCGCCCGCGAACGCGTGTCCGCTCTCGTCGATAACGGCAGTTTCCAGGAAACCGGCCTCTTCGCGCAGCACCGCGCCACGCTCTTCGGCATGGCCGGTAAAGACATGCCCGCCGATGGCGTCATCACCGGCGCCGCCAGCGTTCGCGGCCGCCTCGTCCACTTGGCCAGCCAGGATTTCACCGTCGCCGGCGGCTCGGCCGGAGAACTCCACTCCGTCAAAGTCGCCGAAATCATGATGCAGTCGCTCAAAACCGGTTCCCCCTTCGTCTTTATCAACGATTCCGGCGGCGCCCGCGTGCAAGAAGGCATCGATTCGCTCTCCGGCTACGGCAAGGTCTTCTATACCAACGTCATGCTCTCCGGCGCCGTGCCGCAGGTCGCCCTCATCTGCGGCCCCTGTGCCGGTGGCGCCGCCTATTCGCCCGCCCTTACCGATTTTGTCATCCAAACCCGCAAAGCCCAGATGTTCATCACCGGGCCCCAGGTCATCAAACAGGTCACCGGCGAAACTGTCACCGCCGATGAACTCGGCGGCCCTGACGCCCACATGCTCCACTCCGGTGTCATCCACTTCATCGCTGAAGACGACCAGGAGGCCATCCTCCTCTGCCAGAAACTCTTGAGCTTCCTCCCCCAGAACAACCTCGAAGAGCCGCCCATCCAGCCCGGCGACTACACCTGCGAACCCGATATCTCCCTCAACGATACCGTCCCCATCGACGGCAAGCGCCCCTACGACGTTCGCGAAGTCATCCTCCGCGTGGTCGATAACGCCGATTTCCTCGAAGTCCAGGCGGGCTACGCCCCCAATATCGTCATGGGCTTTGCCCGCGTCTGCGGCCGCTCCATCGGTATCATCGCTAATAACCCCAGCCAGATGGCCGGCGTGCTCGATATCAACGCTTCTAACAAAGCCTCCCGCTTCATCCGCTTCTGCAACGCCTTCAATATCCCGCTCGTCACCTTCGTCGACGTACCCGGCTTCCTCCCCGGCGTCCAGCAGGAGTACGGCGGCATCATCCGCCACGGCGCCAAAATGCTCTTCGCCTACTCCTCAGCCACCGTCCCCAAACTCACCATCATCCTCCGCAAAGCCTACGGCGGCGCCTATCTCGCCATGTGCGGCAAGGACTTGGGCGCCGATCGCTGCGTTGCCTGGCCCACCGCTGAAATCGCCGTCATGGGTGCCGAAGGCGCCGCCGAAATCGTCTTCCGTAAGGAAATCGCCGACGCCGGTAACTCGGCCGAAAAGCGCAAGGAGATGATCGACAACTACCGCGAAGCCTTCTCCAACCCCTTTGTCGCCGCCGGCCGTCGCCTCGTCGACGACATCATCGAACCCGCCGACACGCGCCGCTACATCGCCCAGTCGCTCGAATTCCTGCTCACCAAGCGCGAACTGCGGCCATCCAAAAAACACGGTCTCATCCCTCTCTAAAACGCCATGAGCACCCCCAACGCCGAAATCACCGAACTCCGCGCCCAGGTCGCCGAACTCTCCGAACGCCTCGCCGCCCTCAGCGCCCAAGTCGCTTCGCTCTCCGCCGCTCCGGCCCTGCCGTACTCCGTCGCCGGCGCCCCCGAACCGGCCGAAAACGCCGTTACCGAAGAACTGCTCATCACCATCGCCGCCGCCGTCGCCGCCTACCTCGGCAAACGCGCCCCCATTCGCCACGTCCGCCTCATCGGCTCCACCTCCTGGGCCCAGCAAGGGCGCGTCAATGTCCAGGCCTCGCACGGCCTCACCGTTAAACACACCAAGTAAAAGGAGCCTTTCGTGAAGCTCAAAATTACCATCGACGACAAAATCTATGAAGTGGACGTAGAGGCCAGCGAACCTGAACCCGCGCCCCTCCCCCTCATCGGCGCTCTCCTCCACACCGCCGCCGTTCACGTCCCCGGCGCCACCGCCGCCCGCCCTGCCGCCGACGAAGAAGCCGCCGACGAGGACAAGGTATGCCGCAGCCCCCTCAATGGCGTCGTTGTCCGCATCGCCGCGCAGGTGGGACAATCCATTCAGCCCGGCGACATTCTGCTCGTCCTCGAAGCCATGAAAATGGAGACCAACATCACCGCGCCCTGCACCGGCAAAATCGCCAAAATCCGCGTCGCTCAGGGCGGGCCCGTCACCGCTGGCCAGATTGTCATCGACTTCGAATAGGCCCCTCCCATGAACTTCCCCGGCTTTCAATTCATTGATCATGTCGCCATCTCCGTCCCCCAGGGCGCGCTCGATCAGACCGTCGACAAGTACAAACTCCTCGGCTTTACCGAGGTGCACCGCGAGGAGGTCCACGGCGCCCACATGGTCCGTGAAGTCCTTCTCCGCATCGGCTCCAGCAACAACCTTGTCCAACTCCTCGAACCGCTCAGCCCCGAATCCCCCGTCGCCAAAATGATCGAAAAACAGGGCGGCCGCGGCGGCTTTGCCCATCTGGCCTTCCGCGTCCAGGACATCCACGCCGCCTACGCCTACCTCAAAGAAAACGGCTTCCATATGACTCAGGAGCCCGGCCCCGGCTCGCGCGGCACGCAGATCTTCTTCGTCCATCCCAAAGACTTCAGCTACCTCATCGAAGTCGTCCAAGAACCGGTAGGCCAGGAAGCCGAAACCCATGCCTGAAGACTTCCCCCCCATCTCCACGGCCGAATGGGAAGCCGCCATCCTCGCCGATCTCAAAGGCGCCGACTACCAGAAGAAGCTCACCTGGAAATCCGAAGACGGCATCGTCGTCCAACCCTACTACCGCTCCGAACACCTCCCCCCCTCCTCCGTCCCCGCGCGCGCCTCCCAAACCTGGCAGGTCCGCGAAACCCTCGATATTCCCGCCAACGCCATCAACGCCGCCCAGTGGCATGAGCAAGGCGCCACCCCCGTTCAGGAACTCGCCTTCGCCCTCCTCGCCGCCGCCGATAAACTCGACGCTGGCGACACCACCATCGAATTCGTCTACGCCGTCGGCTCCAACTATTTCTTCGAAATCGCCAAGCTCCGTGCCGCCCGCCTGCTCTGGCAAAACCTCACCAACGCCTTCGGCCTCCCCCCCTCCCCCGCCATCATCCACGCCCGCACCGCGCTGGCCAACAAGTCGGTCTACGACGCCTACACCAACCTCCTCCGCGTCACCACGGAAACCCTCTCCGCCGCCATCGGCGGCGCCGATTCCATCACCGTCGTCCCCGCTCGCTTCCCCGCCCGCCTCGCCCCCAACGTCCAGCACGTCATCCAGGAAGAGGCCCGTGTTGACAGCGTTCCCGACCCCGCCCGCGGCTCCTATTTCATCGAATCCCTCACCGATTCGCTCGCCCGCCAGGCCTGGGCCCTCTTCCAGCAGAACCCGCCCATCGAAGAAACCATCGCTGCCGCCCGCGCGGCAAAGGAAAAGGCCTTCGCCCAACGCCGCCAGGTCATGGTCGGCGTCAACAACTACGCCGACCCCTCGGAATCCCTCCACGGCGTCCCCGCCGATATCGACGGCTCCCACTGGCGCCTCGCCCAGCCCATCGAGCGCATCCGCCAGCGCGTCGAGCGCCACCCCCAGCCGCCCCACATCCTGCTCCTCAAGCGCGGCGAATCCAAGCTCCGCGCCGCCTTCTGCCGCAACTTCTTCGCCTGCGCCGGCCTCAGAATCACCGAAAGCGCCAGCATCGATCCGGCGGCCAATCTCATCGTCCTCTGCTCCACCGATCCCGAATACCCCGCCTTCGCGGCCGAAGTCCTCCCCCTCGCAATGGTCCCCGTCCTCATTGCCGGCAACCCCGCCGAAAAACCGCCCGGCATCGCCGGCTACGTCCACATCCAGTCCAATCACATCGACACCCTCAACGAATGGCTCACCAGGCTCGGAGTGGCTAACTGACATGCCCCGCCCCGATTTCACCCAAATCCCGTACACCGCCCCCGCCCCGGCCGCGCCCCTCACCGGTATGGGCCACCTTGAATACGCCGCCGGCCTCCCGCCCTACCTCCGCGGCCCCTATTCCACCATGTACGTCATGCGGCCCTGGACCATTCGCCAGTACGCCGGCTTCTCCACCGCCGAAGCTTCCAACGCCTTCTACCGCCGCAACCTCGCCGCTGGCCAGAAAGGCCTCTCCGTCGCGTTCGATCTGGCTACCCACCGCGGCTACGATTCCGATCATCCTCGCGTCCCCGGCGACGTCGGAAAGGCCGGCGTAGCCATCGATTCGGTCGAAGACATGAAAATCCTCTTCGATCAGATCCCGCTCGATCAGATGTCCGTCTCCATGACCATGAACGGCGCCGTCCTGCCCATCATGGCCTTCTACATTGTTGCCGCCGAAGAACAAGGCGTCGCCCCCGCCGCCCTCACCGGAACCATTCAGAACGACATTCTCAAAGAGTTCATGGTCCGTAACACCTACATCTATCCACCCGCACCGTCCATGCACATCATCGGCGACATCTTCCGCTACTGCTCGGAAAAGATGCCGAAGTTCAACTGCATCTCCATCTCCGGCTATCACATCCAGGAAGCCGGCGGCACCGCCGAAATCGAACTCGCCTACACCCTCGCCGATGGCCTTGAATACCTCCGCACCGGGATTGCCAGCGGCCTCTCCATCGACGAATTTGCCCCGCGCCTGAGCTTCTTCTGGGGCATCGGCATGGACCACTTCACCGAAATCGCCAAGCTCCGCGCCGCCCGCGTTCTCTGGGCCCGCATCGTCAAATCGTTCCACCCGGCCAATCCCAAATCGATGGCCCTGCGCACCCACTCCCAAACCTCCGGCTGGTCGCTCACCGCGCAGGACGCTTTCAACAACGTCGCCCGCACCTGCGTCGAAGCCATGGCCGCCGCCCTCGGCCACACCCAGTCGCTCCACACCAACGCGCTCGACGAAGCCCTGGCGCTCCCAACGGACTTCTCCGCCCGCATCGCCCGCAACACCCAAATCTACCTCCAGGAAGAAACCGGCATCTGCCGCGTTGTCGATCCCTGGGCCGGCAGCCATCACGTCGAAACCCTCACGCACAATCTCATGGAGCGCGCCTGGGAACTCATCCAGGAAGTTGAAGCCCTCGGCGGCATGACCAAGGCCATCGAATCCGGTCTGCCCAAAATGCGTATCGAAGAAGCCGCCGCCCGCCGCCAGGCCCGCATCGATGCGGGCAAAGAAGTCATCGTCGGCATCAACAAATACCAGGCCGAAACCGAAGAGCAGATCGAAGTTCGCGATATCGACAATCAAGCCGTCCGCGACTCGCAGATCCAACGGCTTCGCTCGCTCAAAGCCTCGCGCAATGAAGCCGCCGTCAACGAAGCTCTCCGCGCCCTCACCGCCTCCGCCCGCTCCGGCCATGGCAACCTGCTCGATCTCTCCGTCCGCGCCGCCCGCCTCCGGGCTACACTCGGAGAGATCTCCTCGGCTCTTGAAGCCGTCTTCGGCAGGTACCAGGCAGTGAATCGCACCATCTCCGGCATCTACTCCGCGGAAAGCCAGTCCGACCCCGAGTTCCGCAAGGCTCAGGAACTCGCCGCCGCCTTCGCCGCCCAGGACGGCCGCCGCCCCCGCATCCTCGTCGCCAAGCTCGGCCAGGACGGCCACGACCGCGGCGCCAAAGTCGTCGCCACCGCCTTTGCCGATCTCGGCTTCGATGTCGACGTCGGCCCCCTCTTCCAAACCCCCGCCGAAGCCGCTCGCATGGCCGTCGAAAACGACGTTCACGTCCTCGGCCTCTCCACCCTCGCCGCCGGGCACAAAACGCTCGTCCCCGAAGTCGTCGAGCATCTGAAAACCCTCGGGCGCCCCGATATTCTCGTCGTCGTCGGAGGCGTCATCCCGCCGCAGGATTATGACTTCCTGCTCGCCGCCGGCGCCACCGGAGTCTTCGGTCCCGGCACCGTCATTCCCGTCTGCGCCCAAACCATTCTGCGCGCCCTCCTGGACAACCCGAGTGAGTCCTAGCCGCCCACGCCTCACTGCCGCCCAATACGCCGACGGCATTCTCGCCGGCCACCGCGTTACACTCGCCCGCGCCATCACGCTCATCGAAAGCGAACTCCCGGCCGATGCCGATCTTGCCGCCGATGTCCTCGACCGCATTCTTCCCCACACCGGCAACTCCCGCCGCATCGGCATCTCCGGTGTTCCCGGCGCCGGCAAATCCACGTTTATCGATACGCTCGGCATGCACCTCATCCGCGACCGTGGCGAACGTATCGCCGTCCTCTCCGTCGACCCGTCCAGCCCCTACTCCGGCGGCTCCATCCTCGGCGACAAGACCCGCATGGAACGCCTCGCCGTCGACGACAACGCCTTCATCCGCCCCTCGCCCGCTCGCGGCCACCTGGGCGGCGTCGCCCGCCGCACCCGCCCCGCCATGCTGCTCTGCGAAGCCGCCGGGTTCGGTAATGTCATCGTCGAAACCGTCGGCGTCGGCCAGTCGGAAACCGCCGTCCGTTCCATGACCGATTTCTTCCTGCTCCTAACCCTCGCCGGCGCTGGCGACGAGTTGCAGGGCATCAAACGTGGCATCCTGGAAATGGTTGATTGCGTCGCCGTCAACAAAGCCGACGGCGAAAACAAACCCAACGCCATGCGCGCCCGCGCCGAACTCGCCGATGCGCTTCACCTCTTCCCGGCCGCTACCACCGGCTGGGTTCCGCCCGTCGTGGTCTGCTCCGCTCTGGCCGGTGACGGCGTCTCCCAAATCTGGGACATCGCCCTCTCGCACCACATGCACCTCGAAGCCGGCGGCCACCTCGCCGCTCAGCGCCGCCAGCAGTCCCTCGCCTGGATGCACGAGCTGATCGCCATCGGCCTCGAAGATAGTTTTCAGCATCACCCCGCCGTGAAACAGCGTTTCCCGGAGCTCGAACAACGCGTCCGCGACGGCCAAACCAGCTCGTTCGCCGCCGCGCGTGAACTGCTTCTCTTGTTCCTCGGCGGCCAGCAACCCTAACCAGGAGATTGTTTGCCTTATGTCGCTGCCCTACCCCGTCCTCACCCCTGAAGAGGCCGCCGCCCTCATTCAAAACGGCCAAACCATCGGCTTCAGCGGCTTCACCGCCGCCGGTTCGGTCAAGGCGATCTCCAAAGCCCTTGCCGCCCGCGCCACCGCCGAACATGACGCCGGCCGGCCCTTCAAAGTGGGCGTGCTCACCGGCGCCTCCACCGGCCCCTCGCTCGATGGCGCCCTCGCCGCCGCCGAAGCCATCAGCTTCCGCACCCCCTACCAGTCCGATTCCAAACTCCGCGCCCAAATAAACTCCGGCCAGGTCCGCTTCGTCGACATGCACCTGTCGCAGTTGCCGCAGATCGTCCGCTACGGCTTCCTCGGCCCCATCCATTGGGCCGTCGTCGAGGCCGCCGACCTCACCGCCGGCGGCGGCATCCTCCTCACCACCTCCGTCGGCGCGTCGAATACCTACCTGAACTGCGCCGAAAAGATCCTCATCGAAGTCAACCGCCGCCACCCGCCCACCCTCCTCGGCATGCACGACATCTTCGAACCCAAGGATCCTCCGGCCCGCGACGCTATCCCCATCTATACCCCGTCCGACCGGGGCGGCGCCGCCATGGTCGTCGTCGACCCCAAAAAGATCGTCGGCATCGTCGAAACCAACCTCGAAGACGAAGCCGGCGGGTTCGACGCGCCCAACCCCGTCACCGACAAAATCGGCCAGAACGTCGCCGAGTTTCTCGTGGGCGAGATGCGCGCTGGCCGCATCCCCAAGCAGTTCCTCCCGCTGCAATCCGGCGTCGGCAACATCGCCAACGCCGTCCTCGCCGCACTCGGCGAGCACCCGGAGGTCCCAGCGTTCGAAATGTACACCGAGGTCCTCCAGGACTCGGCCATTCCCCTACTAAAGAGCGGCCGCTGCACCTTCGCCTCCACCTCGGCGCTTACCCTTAGCCCGGCCATGATGAATGAGTTCTACACCGATCTCGACTACTTCCGCAGCCGCATTATTCTCCGCCCGCAGGAAATATCGAACCACCCGGAAATCGTCCGCCGCCTCGGTATTGTGTCCATGAATACCGCCATCGAAGTTGACCTCGGCGGCAACGTGAACTCGACCCACGTCATGGGCCGGCAGATGATGAACGGCATCGGCGGCTCCGGCGACTTCACCCGCAACGCCTACGTCTCCATCTTCTCTTGCCCATCCACGGCGAAGGGCGGCAAGATCAGCGCCATCGTCCCGCTCTGTTCCCACATGGACCACAGCGAGCATTCGGTCCAGATCATCGTCACGGAAAACGGTGTGGCCGATCTCCGCGGAAAGGATCCGCACGAGCGTGCCGAACTG
>JAEUQC010000206.1 GCA_016789905.1 Bryobacterales bacterium
CCAGCCACTGACGGCGAAAACCATGTCCCCGTCATCGCGCTGAACACGCCCTGCAGTTGCCAGCCTCCGGCCAGCCAACTCGCCGCCCCGGAAGTTGCCCACCGCTGACCCTTTCCAAACGGCAACGACCACATGTAGCTCTGCGTGAACACATGCGTCCGGTTGTCGCTCATCCGGCCCTTGTTCAGATCCAGGCTCATTGGCGTCGCCAATCCACCGTCGTCATCCGTATAGTTCAGCCCCTTGCTGAACGTGTACGCCGTCGTGATGAAGAATCCGTTTGCCACCTTGCGGTCCAGCTTCATCTGCAAGCCGTGATACCACGTCGAAGTGCCAATCACCGATGTCGTGTCCGTCACGCGCCCAAAGCGCTGAAACAACGGCCGGCCATTGTTTCCCGATCCGGGAATCATAGAAGCGTTGATATTGTAGCCGGACTGATTGTTCACACCCTTGTTGCCCACATAGGCAACATCAAGTGCGAACTTCCCGGGCAGCGCTCGCTGCACCGCGAAGTTCCAGCTCTGTACATACGGGCTCGCCAAATCGTAAGGGGTGATGTTGTAGCCGTTCGATAGCGGCGCGTTCGCAATGATCCCGTTTGATGGAAGCACGAACGGCGAAAACGGCGGGAAGCCCGTCGTCATGGTCACCGCCGCCGGCAGGAACGCATTCGGCGCCGGGAAGCCGTTGTTTTGCAGAATCGGGAAGTTGAACTGTCCCATCCGCCGAGGGAAGAAGCTCATCCCGAACCCGGTGCGCACCACTGTCTTATCGTCGAACCGGTAGGCAATCCCCAGCCGCGGACCCCAGTTGTTGTTCGCCTGCGCGATGTTCATCGGCACGCTCCCAAGCCCCGCCAGTTCCAGCGTATTGTTCGCCGGATTGTAATTGGAATACCCGCCCGCGAACCGCGGCTTGCTGCCCCGCTCCCGCTCCAGCCGCACACCAAAATCCACCGTCAGCTTCGAATTCACCTGCCACTTGTCCTGCACGTAGAAGTTCCACGTCAACTCGCGGCGCGCCGGAAACACGAACGGCAGGTCGCGTCCGCTCTGGTTCGGCACGTCCAGCAAAAACGCGGCGAACGCGTTCGCGAAGTTCCGCGTCGTGTTGTTGAAGTCGCCCGTCTGTCCGGGTTGATACTCAAACCGGCCGCGCGGATTGAACGTTTGCGTCTGCAGCAAATCGTTCCGCTCCCGCCGGATGTCCATGCCGAAACGGAGAATGTGTTTGGAAAATGTCTTCGAAAAATTGTTCACAACGCCGAACGACGTCACGCTTCGTGCCCATGGCAGGCTCGGCGAAAAACCAACCAGCGGCGACGCATACCCGTTGATCCGGATCTCGCTCAATCCGCTCGTCCATTGGTCCAGGTTCGCTCCGCGAATCCCAATCTCTTCCGACGTTTTTTTTCCCGTGTCCGACGCCAATGCGTCATTCCGGTTCCGCACCACTCCAACGCGCGATTCCCACACCAGCGTCGGCGTCAGCACCTTGGAATAGTTGATCCCCGCGCTTTGCGTCCGCGCCGGCCCGCTCGCGCCAAACCCGCCGTTGCGGAAGCCTCCGTAGATGCCGCCAGGCCCGAACAGCCCGTGGTCGATCACCGTCGATTTCTGCAAGCTGTACCGCACCGCGATTCTGTCATTGCTCCCGATCACCCAGTCCACTTTCGAATCCGTCTGGTCCAGATTCTTCACGCGCACGTTGTTCTGCTGATAGTTCACCTGGCCTTCCGGCGCCGCGATGTTCGGCAGTGGAACGAACCCCAGAATCCGCCGCGAAATCGGGCTGATCCGGCTCGCCGGAATCACATTGCCTGCGAACGCAGACCGGCCAGAACCCGTGGCCGTCCCCGTCAGCGGATCGTAGATCGTGGAACCGCCGGACAGATCGCCCGATCGGAACGCCGCTCCTGGCAGTCCGCCCCGGTTCACTTGGCCCAGGTGGTCCCGGCTCCCCTGGTAATCGGCAAAGAAGAATAGCTTGTCCCGAAGGATCCGTCCGCCAATCGTTCCGCCAAACTGGTTATAAACCGTCGGCGCCTTCGTCACCGCGAACGTATTCCGCGCCTGTATGTTCTCGTTCCGGTGAAACTCAAACAAGCTCCCGTGGTAGTCGTTGGTCCCGCTCTTCAACGTCACATTCGTCACCGCTCCGCCCGCGTTGCCAAACTCCGGATCGAAGTTCGATGTCGAAACGTCCACCGTCTGAATCGCCTCCGCCGGCGGCACCAGCGCCGTCAGGTTTCCGTTGTCGATCTTGTTCTCAATTCCCTCAATCTGGAAATTGTTGAACTGCCGCCCCTGCCCGTTCACCCGCACCGACAGCGAATCCTGCGAGTTATAAAACTCCGAATGCGGCCGGAACGGCTTCCCCACACCTGGCACCAGCACCAGCAGGCTCTGGTAGTTCCGGTTATAAAGCATCGGCATGTTCACCAGTTGCGCCGCTTCAATCTTTCCGCCCGTGTCCGCGCGGTCCGTTTGCAGCAGCGGCGCCGATGTCGCGCTCACGTCCACCGTCTGTGTCACCGCGCCCGGCACCAGTTCAAAATTCACGCGCGCCGTCGTGTTTGGCTGCAGGTCAATGCCGCTCCGCAGCGTTTTGCTGAATCCCTGTTTCTCCGCTTCCACCTTGTAGTCGCCCGGATCCAAATTGACGAAAACAAAGCTCCCGGCCTCATTCGTGTCCGCCGTCCGCTGAAAATTGGTTCGCGTTTCGGTGATCGAGATCTTCACACCCGGCACCACTGCGCCGGATTGATCTGTGATCGTTCCTAATATCTGGCCCTTCAACACCTGGGCCGTCGCCGGCGTTACGAACGCCATTGCGCACATCAATAGTGCCGCAATTCGATTTTGCGTCATGAGTTTTTACCCCTCTACCTGGGCCGCAACTCTATCAAATCGTCCCCCCCGCCGTCCATCCTCCGTACTACTCTTATTGAATGAGTTTCGATCAGTTATCCGCCAGGATGCGAGACGATTGGGATGCCCGGGCCCGAGAGAACGCGAAATTCTACATCGTCGATTCCAATCACAACTGGACCGAAGAAGACTTCTACGCCAGCGGCCATCGCACCGTCGCCGAAGAGATCCTCACCGACATGGAAAACATCTGCCAGGACAAAGCCCCGGCCGAAATGCGCGTCCTCGAAATCGGGTGTGGCGCCGGCCGTGTCACCAGCGCGCTTGCGGGCCTCTTCGGCGAAGTAGATGCCGTCGATATCAGCCCCGAAATGGTAGCCCTCGCCCGCCGCGCCTGCGCCGCCAAACCCAACGTCCGCATCCACAACAACAACGGCGTCGATCTCGCCGTCCTCCCCGGCGCCGAACTCTTCGATTTCGCCTTCTCCGTCTGCGTCTTCCACCACGTACCCTCGCGCGAGGTCATCGAAAACTACGTCCGCGAAGTCGGCCGTCTCCTCCGCCCCGGCGCGCTTTTCAAGTTCGAAGTCCAGGGCGATCCCCGCGTCGTCTCCGCCCCGCTCGATACCTGGCTCGGCGTCCCCTTCATCCCCGAACAGGCCACCGCCATGGCCGAACGCTCCGGTTTCGAACCCCGCTACAGCGCCGGCGCAGGCCAGGAGCGTTTCTGGCACTGGTTCTTTAAGCGTTAACCCAGCCCCTGCGCCACGCCCGTACTGTCGCCGAACGCCTCTTCCTTCACACCCATCCGCTCCATCAGCGCTAGGTGCAGATTGCAGAACGGCGTCTTCTTCTCAAACCGCACCCTCCGCCCAGGCCGCAGCGTCCCGTTCCCGCGCCCTGCCAGCAGCAGCGGCAGGTTCTCTTCTATGTGCCGGTTTCCGCACTTCAACGACGAACCAAATAGCACCATCGAATGATCCAGCAGCGTCCCGTCCCCTTCGCGCAAACCCTTCATCTTCTCCAGCAAATACGCCAGTTGCGCCGTATGCCAGTTGATGATCGCCTCATACTGCGCCCGCGTCTCCGGAATGTCGCGATGATGCGATAGCCCATGGAAATTCCCCTTCACCCCGGCCAGGAATCCATAGTCCTGCGACGATTGCGCATCGCCCATCATAAACGTCGCCACCCGCGTCGTGTCCGTCCAAAATGCCAGCACCAAAATGTCCAGCATCAATCGCACATGCTCCAAATGCGATTCCGGAATCCCCGCCACCGGCCGGTCCAGCGGAAACTTGCCTTCGTTGATCCACCGCTTCTGCGGCTTCATCGACGCCTCCAGCCGCCGCTCCACGCTCCTCACAGATTCAAAATACTCATCCAGCCGCGCCTGGTCGCCTTTGCTCCCCTTGGCCCGCAACGCCCGCGCCTGCTCCAGCACCACGTCCAGCACCGACGTATCGTCCCTCTGCAGCGAATCCAGCATCTCCGGCGCCTGCGGATTCACGCCCGACACCACTGTCGCCCGCTTATTCCGGAACAACCGGTCAAACGCCAACTGCGGCACAATCTCTTTCGGCACAGGCGTCTTCGGATCCGCCCAGCTCAAAAACGATCCCAGCGCTCGCGGAAAGCCGCCGCCCGCCGTGTCAATGCCCGTTCGCGGCGCGTCACAGCCCAGTTCCAGCGAGGGCAGCGGCGTCTGAAACCCAATCCGCTGCGCCAGCATCTGGTCCACCGTCGTCCCGCCCGAATCCAAATCCCCGCCCGTCGTCCGCTCCACAAACCCGCCCGAGAGCCACGCCGGCACCTTCGGCCAGTGTCCGTTCCGCCCAACAGTGTTCTTGTTCCAAAGGTTCTCCAGCAGCATGAACTCGGAACGCAAATGCTCCAGCGGTTTCAAGTGAGGGGTAATCGCGTAGTCGTCCCCGTCGCCTTCCGGTGTCCAATACTCCGGCCGCACGCCATTCGGCATAAACAAACACGCCAGCCGCAACGGTGGCTTCGTCAGCCGTTCCACGCCGCCCGTCGCGCCCATCACGCCCGACTCCAGCCACGGCGTGGCCATCGCCACTCCCAAGCCCCGCAATATGTTCCGTCGCGTCACCATACCCACCTCACTTTGTTCCCAACAGTCGCCGCGGAGCCTTCTTCACGGGCGCATGGCTCTCACTCACCACCGCATCGGCCTGCGTATTCCGGAACGGCGTACTCAATACAATATCGCGTATCAGCGTACGCGTTTGGTAGCCGTTCTTCGCCATCGTGTCCATCAATTTCTGCACCGTGCACTGGTCCCCGTCCTGCAGCCCGCGTCCCAGCGCATATCCCAAAAGCTTCGATGTAATCTGTCGCGAAAATTCTTCCTTGCGCTTCATCAACAGCGCGCGCAGTTCCACCGGCCCGTTAAACTTCTCCCCGCTCGGCAGCGCGCCGGAAGCATCCACCGGCGACCCATCGTCGTCCTTATCCCGCCACCGCCCCATCCAGTCAAAGTTCTCCAGCCCCAGTCCAATCGGGTCCATCAGGTTATGGCACGCCGCGCACGTCGCGCTCTCCCGGTGCTTGGCCAGCATCGCCCGCACCGTCATCTTCTTCGCCGCGCCCTTCGCCGCCGCTTCCAACGGCGGCACATCCGCCGGCGGCGGCGGCACCGGTGTACCCAGCAGCGTCTCCAGCACCCATGCCCCGCGCAGCACCGGGCTCGCCTGCTTATAATGCGAACTCATCGCCAGCACACTCGCGAACCCCAACACCCCGGCCCGCCGCTCGTCCGGCCATTGCACCAAATGGAACCCCGGCCCCGGTGGCAGCTTTACCTTTCCCTCTAGCTCGTAATACTTCACCAGCCGCTCGGTCAGAAACGTGTAGTTCGCCGTCAGCAAATCCAGCACCGGCTTATTCGCCGTCAATATATGGTGGAAGAACAGCTCCGGCTGTTCCCGCAAATCCGCCGCGCCCTCCGGCGTGTAGAAGTGTTGCAACTCCGTCAGCAGCGGCACCGCCCGCCCGCCAATCTCCTGCGTCCCCAGCCATTGGCCGACAAAGCCATTCGCGAACACCCTCGACCGCGGGTCATCAATCATGCGCTCCACCTGCCCCGCCAGCACCGCCGGGTCCTGCAACTTGCCCTCGCTCGCCAGCCGCAGCAACTCCTCATCCGGCATCGTCGACCACAGGAAGTACGACAACCGCGAGGCCATCTCATACTGCCCCACCGGCCGTATCCCCGGCTTCGCGTCGTTCTCTTCCACCTTGAAAAGGAACCTGGGCGAAACCAGCACCGCCTTCAGCGCCAGCTTCACGTTCTCTTCAAACGGCTCGCCCCGCCGCGCCCCGCGATCATACAAACCCAATAAACGGTCGATCTCCGCCGGCTCCACCCGGCCCCGGTAGGCCCGCGGCAGCAGGCGCGTCAACAGGCGTCGCGCCGCCATCCGTTTGTCCACCGGCGATTGCCCCGCCTCAATCCCAAACAGCCGGAAGTGCAGCGCCCGCTTCTCTGAGGTCACCTCCGCCGGCCGCTGGTCAACGGTCAAGCTGTAGAACTCAATCCGTTCCGTGCCATTTACGACGGTGACGGTATGCGGCCCGCGTCCCAGCGTCGCATTCACAACGCGCGCCGTAGCCCCGCCGCCCGAATCGCGAGCATAGGAGACGGTCCCCGCCGCCACGCCATCCACCAGCACTTTCATCGTAAACGGCGTCAGCTTTGGCCGTTCCACCGAAACGCGCAGTGAGTAAGCGCCTTCCGCGAAGACGGCTACGGTAGTCGAAAGCTCCGCCCCTGGCTCCAGAAATCGCGACGGCTTGATACCTTTCGGCGGCTCGGTCGCTGGGTTCATTTCATGCGACAAGATCACCCGGTTAAACGGCGGCGTCACCACAATCCGGTCCAGCACATAGGTGGCCGCTTCCATGTAGCGTTCCAGCATCATCGGCGGCACGAACAGCGTTTCGCCATTGGTGTCGAACCCTGCCCCGCCGGCCTCATCAGCCGGGAACAGGTCCGGCGCCACCACATCGAGCCCAAACAGATCGCGAACCGTATTCTTCCATTCGCGCCGGTTCAACCGCCGCGAAGCCACAAACCCGGCGTAGTCTCCCGTGGTGCAACCAGTGGTCCGCAACCGTTCATCGATCCAATTGGCGACCAGCATCCGGTCAGCTTCTGTAATCTTCGCCGCCCCCGGAGGCATCGTGCGGTTCCGAAGCTGTGTCGCGACATCGCGCCAAAGTGCCCGCCGCGTCTCGACATCGGTCACCTGTTCGGACTTCAAAAAATCAATCCGGTTCCGCGGATTGGCGGGATTATGGCACTGCGCGCAGTTCTCCGTCAGCACCGGGCGAATCTTGGAAGCAAACTCATCCGGAGCCGCCATCGCCGCCCCCGCCAACGCCAGGAATAAGGAAACCTTCACACAAAAACTCTACATTAAATTGGTGCCAAGCGCCTATTTAATGAAACCTCCCATCTGAGTTCTCCTAGCACCCCCTTCCGGGCTCCCCACTATCGCCCCGGCGGCGTTTTCATGCTACCAACCCCACCTTCGTCCCCAAATCACCAGAACCTTCATTAAATTGGTGCCAAGCGCCTATTTAATCTTCGATTCTGCCAATGCGCCACGACGGGTGGTCCGCACATCCGGTGTTCGTGGTTCTTTCCCCATCCGCTACAGGCTCCCGTAGTACTCCGCCATTGCCGCGTGCGTTATTTCGCGTCCCCCGTGCTCGCCCGGCGCCAGCCCTTTCCGTGCGTCCCTCCACGGTTCTTCCATGTGCGTCAGGTCGCTCAGCCATTGCGCCGGCCGGTCCCCGTAGAACTTCAGGACTTTGTCAATCGTCTCTCGCTGCACATCGCTCAACGACTCACTATGCCCGCCAGAAATTCGCTCTACTTCGAACTGGCCCCGATGCGCATCGTACAAACCCACCGCAATCGGGCTATTCGTCCACGCTTCAACGCGGCTCTGAAAGAGCGGTTTTTCGTCCCAAACCAAGGACCACGACTGCGCGTAGTAGACCAGTTTCTGCGGCCGCATCGCCGGCAGTGGGCCCGTCTTCTCCAGCACATAGGACACTACATCGAGCGCGGATGCCATGCACGCAATCGCCAAGCTGAATCCCTCTCTGACGGATATATTAGCGTTAGTTCCGCCCACCCGATACCATTCCCCGATCAGCAGGAGAATCCACTCGCAAGCTACAATAAAGGCAGAAACGGCACCACCATGGTTGAAATCAAAATCCAGAAAATCGGCGACTCCTGCGTCCTCGCTCTCCCGGACGAGATTCTCGCTCTTTTGGGCCGCACCGAAGGACAATCGGTCTTTGTCGATGGCGATTCAAATGACGAGGTCCGTATTTTCAGTGAAGATCCCCATCTCGAGTTGAAGTTGGCCGCCGCGCAGGACATCGCCCGCCGTTATAGCAACACCCTTCGCGAACTCGCGAAATGATCGAGCCGATTTGGGTCAACGAGGCGGATGCTCTCCGAACCCACGATTTTGTCTTGACCCTCAACGGTGGCGCACCCGGAGTGCGCGACCACAACCTGTTGCTCTCCGCCTTGGCCCGGCCACGCCAGCACTTCGCCTATGCCACAAGTCCAGCCATTATCGATATGGCTGCCGCCCTCGCCGCCGGCGAAATCAACGAACAACAATACGCCCAATTCCTCCGCGACACTACAACCCCTTCAACGCCCGCCCAATCGCCGCCGCCTGGCGCATGAACCCCAAATCCGTCGGGTGCGACCCATCGATCGTCGCCTCCCCATCCTCCCCCAACAACTCCTCCCCCTTCAAATACAGCAACCCGCCCACCTTCTCCCGAACTAACTTCGCATACACCGCTCGCAGCGCCTCATGGTTCGTCTCGTTCCGTTCCCGCCGCGCCGGATTCAAAAACGCATCCGCATAGTTCCGGTCCTCAACCAATAAAATCGGCACCGAAGGCCGCGCCTTCCGCAGCGTCTTCACACATACCTCCGCCCGCTCCCGCACATCCTGCGCCGTCATGTTCGGCAGGCAGTCCAGCACATACACCGAAGCGTCGAGCTCCGCCACAAACTGCGTCACCTCCGGCTCCATCTTCCCGTTCCCCGAAAAGCCCAGATTAATCACCTCCCGGTTCATCTGCCGCCCCAGAATCGCCACATGCGTCATCCCCGGCCTTGACGCCGCAATCCCATGCGTAATCGACGTCCCATAAAACACCAGCGGCTTCCGCCGCTCATCCCGCATCGGCCCCCTATCAATCCGCGCCCCCTTCGGCACCCCAATTTCTAACGACGCCACCTGATTCCGGAGCGGCAAATACACCATGTACTCGCGATCCCCCGGCGGCATCCCCGCCGCCAGCACATCCTGGTTATCCGGCAGCTTCGTCGCCTTCCCAATCCCCCGCCAACGCCACTTGCCCGCCGCGTCCCGCGCATAAAAGTCCAGCCCGCTCTGCCCCGTCGCCGTCATCGTCGGCCCAGCCAGCGTCTTCCCCTTCAGCGTCCACCGCGCATGCACCGCCGTCGTATTCGCCATGAACCGCACCAGCACCCCGGTCGAATCCCGGCTCAAATCCCAGACGGCCTTTCTGACAATCCCCTCCGCCCGCGCCGGCAGCCGGTCATACGGCGACGCCACGTCCTTAAACCCCAACCCCTCCACCGTCAGCTTCCGCGCGTCCACCCAATCGAGCTCCACCTCCTGCGCCAACACCGCCGCCCCACTCACAAAAAACGCACGCCTCGAAATCATTAGACCCCCAGTTTGTCACAATCAAATGG
>JAEUQC010000012.1 GCA_016789905.1 Bryobacterales bacterium
CTCCCCCGGCCCTACCCGGTGCATCCTTATCCCTCCATTCGCTTTGACGCCAAACATTCGAGGTAGGAGCCGTATGCGGTAGTGCCGCTCGTACGGATCTGTGCGGGGGGCGGTCAGCGATGATCGTCCCTACCGCGCCCCGATTTCCGCGCCCCGCCCATTTACCCTATCTCCAACAAACACCAACTACTTCCTGTCCCCATCCCCGTAAGACAAACGTACCCAAACACACCGTACTCCATCCGTCGCACGGTAAAAAATTCTAGTGTCTGACACCGATTTCTACGGCCGCGCCGTCGTCCCTCTCGACACGCTCTCCCCCCGCAGCCAAATCCGCAACGCCGCATGTGGCGACGGCGACGGCCATGGCATCAACACCTCCATCCGCTGCAATTCCCCCTCCGGCGCCGGCAACGAAGTCACCTCCTGCGCCGCCTCCCCCGCCCAACCCGTCTTTCCAATCGCCTCCAACCCCCGCCCCCGCAGCACACCCCTAAATGTCCCCGCCTCCGCCCCCGGTTCATCCGTCAACACAAACCCGCTAATTGCCGGCAAAGCCACCGTCCTTCCCAAATTAGCCGGCTCCGACCCTCCCACCGCCGCCAGCAGCGTACACCCCGCCGCCACCCCCGCCGGAATTGTAAAGTACAGCGTCTCCGCCCCAATCACCCTCGCCTCCGGCGTCGCCACCGTCCGCCCCGGCTCTTTACAGGTCAACGCCACCACCGGTGCCTCCGGCATGTCCCGCACCTGTACCGAAAATGCCGCCGGCATCGCCGTGTCAATCTCCCCATCCAACCGCTCCACCGTTCCCGCCTGCTGCGGCGCCCGGTTCACCGCCACAATCACAGGCTTCGGCCCCAACGCCCGTATCGCCGCCGCAATCCGCAACGGTTGATGCCGCCCCTCCACATGCGCCTCAATATCAATTTCCGCCGGCGCCTTCGCCGCCACCATCACTTGCGCCTGCCGCGTCACCGGGTTCCAGTCGATCTGCGCATGTTCCGACGTAATCCGCTCAATCCGCTCCACCCCTTCCCCGGCAACCCGCACCGTCTCCCGCGCTCCCCGGTGTACCGCAATCGGCAAACTCGCAATCGCCGGCGCCGGCGCCTGCACCGCCACCGCCAGTTCCACCTTCCCGCCCCCCTGCTGCCCAATCGTCAACGTATACGGCCCCACCGGCAATCCCATTGTGTTCAATTCAAACTCCAGCCATTCTCCCCCCGGCGCCGCCGCGAACGGCAACGCAACAGGCTTAGCAAGCGGGTCCCCAACACGTAGCAGCCGTAGACTCTCCACGAAAAACGTCGATGCGCCCGCCAGCCTTGCCCGCACCGCGCCCGTATTCGCGATCAACAGGTCTGCCGATTCCGGAGTCAGCCGCAGCGGCCCCAAATCCGGCAGCGTGTGAACCCGTATCTCCCCGCCCACCGCCACACTTGTCCAGTCCCAATCCGCCACAAGCCGGTACACACCAGGCTTCGCCGTCTTCGGCACAGCTCCCAGCCGCAGCCCCTTCTCGTTCAACGGCACCGACACCGGAATTTTCAACTCCCCGCCCCGTCCGTCAACCAGCTTCCATCGAAACGCCCTTCCCGCGCTCGTCAAATCCGCGTCCCCAGCCGTAACCGGCACCGTCGCTGGCAGCCCGATCGCCACATGTGCCGTCTTTGCCAAATCGAT
The DNA here is from genome assembly GCA_016789905.1 of Bryobacterales bacterium. Classification (GTDB taxonomy): domain Bacteria; phylum Acidobacteriota; class Terriglobia; order Bryobacterales; family Bryobacteraceae. The sequence goes on from JAEUQC010000012.1 coordinate 1,687, forward strand.
CTTCGGCGCCGTCCCCTGTGGCAGATTCCGCGCCCACAAATACGCAAACTTAGTCCGCGCCGCGTTCGGTTTCGCCGCGCACAGCGCCGCCTCCGGCGCCTCCCGCAGCAACGCGCTCCGCAGTTCCGTCTTCGGAAACAGCAGCGAGCGCATATTCAGAAACAGCGCCGCCCCGCCCCCTGCCAACCCCACCGTATTCCCAAAAAACAGCCCCGCTACCGACGACGCCAGCATTGCCGATTGCTGCCACCGCTGCTGTGGCTCCGGCGCCAGCGGATCATACGCATTGATCGCCGGATTCAGCGTTCGAAACAGCGATAGCGTCTGTTGATCCAGCGTCGCGTTCCGGTCCAGTTTCACGCCCCCGCCCGTCGATGCCAATCCCTGCAGCGCCGCGTCCACCGCCCGGTCGTCGTTCTGCCGCCGTCCGCTCAGTGCCGACAATACAATCTCTGTCTGCGCCGTCTTCTCTGAATAATCCGCCAACTGCGCAATCAACTCCGGATCCTTCGTCGCCGCGTTCCGCATCCGGTCTTCGTCAAACCCCTTGGGCCCGTACGCAACTCCTATCGCCGTTGCGTCCTCCGGCAGCACCCATTCCTGCCGGCCCGTAGCTTTCTTCGATTCCAGCAGCCGCAGTTCCCCCGTCGCTGGTGTTAATAACAACAGCGTCACCCGCGCGCCGGAAACATCCATTGGCACCGGCGGATCGGACGGGAAAAACACGATCGTGTCGCCCTTGCGCAGCCGGTTCACGCGGTCAATCGGTATGCCGTATTCCGTATTCGGCCGTCGCGCCTCCAATCGAAAATAGGCCACCGCCGTCCCGGCCGGACACACCGGAGCGGCGGTGGAGATCATTGTTTGGAGGAGGTAGAGGAGAGCTAAAATCCGCACTCCTCTATGTAGACGCAGCCACGCCCGGAAAAGTTGTACGCCGCGTTAGGATATCTACATGCGCGCCGCGGCCATTGCCGGAGCCACCGGTCTCACCGGCCAACATCTGCTGAACCGCTTGCTCGACGATCACTCCTTCGATCCTGTCCTCTCCGTTCTCCGCAAACCCATGCACCGCTCCCATCCCCGCCTCCAGGAGCGCGTCGTCGATTTCCAGTCCTTGTCCGCCTCCAAGCCCCTTCCCATCGATATCGCCTTCTGCTGCCTCGGCACCACCATTCGCAAAGCCGGCTCCCAGGAAGCCTTCCGCGCCATCGACCACGGCTACGTCCTCGCTTTTGCCAATTGGGCGAAGCAAAACGGCGCCCGCCATTTCCTTTTCGTCTCTTCCGTTTCGGCTCACCTCCACTCCTCGAACTTCTACCTGCGTGTAAAAGCGGAGACCGAACGCGACCTCGAAACCCTCGGCTTCGATTGGCTCGACATCTTCCAGCCCAGTTTCCTCCTCGGTCAGCGCGCCGAATCCCGCCCCGCCGAACGGTTCGGCCAGATCGTTATTGAATCCATTCACATCCTGCTCGCCGGTCCCTTGGAACGCTACCGGGGAATCGCCGCCGCCCATGTCGCCGCCGCCATGCTCGCCCGTGCTAACAATCCGGGTGCGCCCGGCGTCCGCCGCCACGAGTGGCGCTCCATCACCTCGATTGCCTAGCGCCCCGGCCGCGGCTGGAACTCACCCAGAGCCTTCGCCGCTTCCGTGTCTTTCTCCGCTAACGCCGTGTCGCCCAGCATCTTGTACGCCGCCGCCCGGTTGCGGTACGCGTTTGCGTACTTCGGGTTCGCCTTGATCGCCGCCGTATAGTCTTCCACCGCGCCCTTGTAATCCGCCAGCCGCATCTTCGCGTATCCCCGCCCGTTCCATGCCATCGCCAGTTGCGGGTTCTTCTGCAGCGCCACGCTGAAGGACGCAATCGCGCCCTTGAAATCGTTCAACGCCGTCAGCCGCCTCGCCTCATCGTGCGGATCGGCCAGCGGTCTTGGCTTCGGCTTCTCCACCGGTTTCGGGGACACTGCCGCCGCGGGCGCCGCCGCCGCGGGCGCCGCCGCCGCGGGCGCCGCCGCCTCGGCCGCCTTCACCGCGGGCCGCGCGCTCGGTTCCGCCGCTGTCTCCGCCACCGCCGGCCGCGGGCTCGGCTCCGCTTCCGGTTCGTTCGGTTTCGCCCTTGCGATCGCATTCTCCGCCGCCGGCTTCGGCGCCAGCCGTTCCGCCAGCTTCCTCCGCACAATCGTCAGCACGCCGCCCACTTCCGAGTCCTGCGGCGACAACTGCCGCGCCTGCTCCAAATCCGCGATCGCCCTCTCAAAATCCCCATTCAGGTAATACGCGCTGCCCCGCGCCAGCCACGCTTCCGCCATTTTCGGCGCAATCTCTATCGCCTTCGTCCGGTCCGCATATCCTTCCTCATGGCGATTCAGCATATGCAAGGACCCGCCTCGCGCAATATACGCCCCGGCATTGTCCGGCTGCAGCCGGATTGCTTCCGTCCGGTCCGCCAGCGCGTCCGGCAGCCGCGCCATCGTCGTGTACGTCGCCGCCCGCGCCAAATAGAGGTTTGCCTCTTTTGGCGAAATCGCGATCGCCGCCGTCAGGTCCGCCACCGATTGCTCTCCCTTGCCCAACCGCCGGTACGCCTCCCCGCGCAGAAACAGCGCCCTCCCGTTCTTCGGTTCTGCTTCTATCACCCGCGTCAGTTCCCTCACGGCCTGGTCGAACTGTCCCAACTGCCCATACGCGTAGCCCCGTTCCACGAATATCTCCATCCACCCGGGCCGGAAATCGATACATCGCGTAAAGTCGTCAATCGCATCACGGTATCGCCGCAACGCCATCAGCGTCAGGCCCCGCTCCCGGTATCCATCGGCGTCGTCCAGCCGTAGCCGGATCGCTTCGTTGAAACTAACCAACGCGTCTTCGTGCTTGTTCGCCGCCGCCTGCGCGCGCCCGTAGGCCCGCAGCAGCGTAGACGTCTTATAGCCCGCGTTGATTGCGTTCTCGATGTCGGTTTGGCCTTCTTTCGTCCGCCCGGCCTCCATGTGCAGCGTTCCGCGCATCCCCAGCGCCTCGCCGTCTGAAGGAAGCTGTTTCAGCAGCGCGCTCAAGTCCTGCACCGCATTCGCCGCCTGGCCATTGGCCATGTAGATCTTCGCCCGCGCCCGCAGCGCTTCCGCGAAGTCCTGCCGGTACAAAATCGCCGTCGTATACCCTTCTATGGCATCCTTCCAACGTCCCGCCTGCGCCGCCGCTTGCCCGTCGGCAAAGGCCTTCTGCGCGCGGGCGGCATCCGTATGCGAACCCGCGGCTTGAACGGATTGCGCGTTGCCCTGCCGTGCCGCCGCCATGGCGCACAACACCAGCACGCGACCCAAGTAGCGTCTTGCCATTTTCAAACAGTATACAAGGCAGCCCTGCCACTCCTGTTCCCCCGATCCCCGTCCCGCCACGTCCGTTTCCAAGCGGGTCGCCGCAGTGGCCTGCATTCAGCATGGCGTCCCATCCGTCCACACCGCAACGCGGGAAAGTCCGAACTCATGATTCACTGCGCCGCAATAGCGCCTTCGGGCATTGCGCGAAGCGTAATGCGCTGAAAGCCCTCACCCAACCACACGCGGGCCCGAATCCGGAGTCCGGTTGCGGCCAGGCTCCGGAATCGCGGCGATACGGCCGGAATGTCTTGCCAGCCCGTTTTTCGCAGTTCGGGGCCACGGACACTCTCAAGTGTTTCTGGATGAGTAGCACTGATCGCGATTCGCGCGGTCAGCTATCCCCGTTCGAGTACTTGGCAAAGAGAGAATCCAAATCGTCGCCTACGCCGTAGCCGAAGTTGTGGCTAATTCCGCGTACTCGATCCAGCCGGTCGCGCAGGGCGTCCCATTCGCCGGCTGGCAGCGTTCGGCCGGCGAGGAGCGCTTGCTCAAACATGCGCACGAGCGCCATAAAGTACGCTTCGTCGTTATAGCCGAGATCATCGCAAAATCCAGCGGCCTGTTCACAATAGAAAACCATCAACTCGGCCAATCCGGCTGGTTCGCCAACAGCTTTCTTATAACTGCCAATGGCTTGCTTGGCCTTGGTGACAGACGTGTTCTGCTTATGAAGCACATCCGGCCAAAGCCACCGGTCTATCGTCGCCTTGTAAGGTTCCAGCACATCCTCGCTCAGCCCGAATCGAGCGTGCAGAAACGTCCGATTCTCCTTGTCCGCGGCGTAGAGATCCCGCACCAACTCCAGCAATCCAGCACGGTCAAAAGTCGCGAGTTTTGCCCTCACACTCGTCCAGGTTGGGCTCTTCATCGTAGTAATGTCAGGATACGGCGTACAGGTGTCCTGACGATACCGGGACGCCTCCCTTCCTTGTGCGCTTGCGCCAGACTTCAAAACGCACCCCGCCCTTTCAAGCGAGAAACGCGCGAGGAACTGTTGCCACTAGGCTCTGCATCTCGGCTTATCATCTCAAGCCCAGGAAGGATACCCCCGCAAGTGGGCAATCAAACGAATGGCAGCCCTACCACTCCAGCCGGGCGATCAGTCCCCGTTCCCCCGCTCCCCATCCCACTCGCGCCCCCGGCGCCGCGCTAAACGTGTGAAAGCCCGGCCCCCGGATCGCCCGCCACGTCCGCCCCCCATCTTTAGACCAATCCGGCCCCGACGGCCCTAGCGCCACCGCATCCCCAGTCTTCGGAAGCCACGCCGCCACCGATCGTAACCCCCCCAGCCCCGTCACCGCCCGCCACGTCCGCCCCCCGTCCTCCGTCACCGCCGCGTTGTCCGCCGCGTAGTCCTCCCGCTTATAGTCCCCGCCCACCACAATTCCCCGTCGCGCGTCCCGAAACGCAATCGAAAAAATCCCCGCGCTTGCCGACGACGCCAGCCCCGTCGCCGCCACCTCCCACCGCCGTCCGCCGTCCCGCGAATACAGCACCCTTCCCGCCCCAGTGCCAATCCAAATATTCCGCCCAAGCATTGCGATATTTGTTCCGCTCGCCGCAAACGCCCCTTCCCCTTCCAGCGCCGGCGGCAGCGCTTCCCGCGCCACCGGTTCCCACTTCGCGCCCCCGTTCGCTGTCCGTATCAACACAAACCGGCCGTCCACCGAATCGCTCACTGCCATCCCCGTCTTGGCAGATGAAAACGCCATCGCGTCGAAAAACGCCTTCGGCTCCGTGTTCTGGAATTGCAACTCCCACCGCGCCCCCGCGTCCAGCGTCTTGTAGATTCTCGACGCCGTGCCCGGCCCTATACTCAGCACATACGCCGTCCGCTCATCCACCGCGTCGATATCGCGAAAGTCCAGTTGCTCCGTTCCCGGTATCGTCAGTTTCGTCCACGACGCGCCGCCATCCGCCGTGCGCAGAATCGTCCCATTCGCCCCGCTCGCCCACGCCACCCGCGCGTTCACGGCGCTCACGCCCCGCAGCCGCGCCCGCACTCCGCTTTCGAGCATCGTCCACGCCGGCTCCCTGCGCGCCCCCGCCGCCAATGCCAGTGGAAAGAACTCTCGCCGCTTCACTTATTTCGGAAATTTCGCCGCGTCCAGCCCGGGTATGATCCGCAGCGCGTTCTTGTAATAGAGTTTCTTCAGCACTTCGTCCGGCAGGTCCAGCCCGTACATCTTCCAAAACGCGTGCCGTTTCCGGTAGTAGTCGAAATACTCGTCGTCGGTCTCTAACACCCGGAAATAGTAGTGGTATTCGTCCGGCGCCCACGTGTCTTTTCCAAACAGCACACGGTCCTGATACTTCTCAAACCACTTCCGCGCGAATCGCGGCTGGCGGCCCAAATCGTACAGCACCGCCCCTATCTCCGTCATCATGTTCGGCATTTTGTCCATCAACGCGCCCAACTGCCCCAGGTCCGCCCCCAGCCAACCCAAATGCGCATTCACAAACGTCACTTTCGGGTGCCGTTCAATTCGCCGGTACAGCTCCCCCATTAGCACTTCCCACCCCGGATACTTATCGCCCGGCCGGTACCGGCTCGGAAACTGCTTCAGCTCCAGCCACCGTTCGTTGTGTTTATCCCACGGCTGAAAGAACGGCTTCGGCTCGGCCGTGTGAATCATCACCGGCATCTTGTACTTTGCGCACACTTCAAACGCCTTATCGAAACGCGGATCGTCAATCTTCACCCGCACTCCGCTTTTATCGCTCAGGTCCATCCCGAAATTCTTGAAAAACTTCAGCCCCTGCGCGCCATTCTTAAAGTCTTCCTCCAATTGCCGCGCCGCCCGCTCCGCGTAGTCCGGCGCGTCCACTTCCTCAAACGACAGGTTCGCGAACACGGCGAAACGGTCTTTGTACTTCGCCTTCATCGCCTCCACGTTCCGCTTCAGCCGCGGCCCATACCCGCCCGACAGATTCACCATAATCTGCAGGTTGATCTTGTCCATATCCCCAACCAGCTTCTCCATCTGCGCCGCCGGCATTTCCCCGCGCTGGTGATTGTGGAAGTCGATAATCGGAAACTTGGCCCGCGTTTTCGGGTGTTCCGGAACCACCAACGACGATTTCGGATCGTAATCCTCTATCGTCATCACGGCGTCCTTGGACGGGCGCGGCCATTCTTGCCCCATCAGCAATGACATGGCCGGAACACAAAATAAGAGGCGTCGCATTGCCTACGAGTATAGGCTTATGGCTCTACGCCCAGCAACGATGCCACTTCGTTCCGTATCCTCTGCGTCAGCTCCGTCTTGTTCTTGAAGATCAGCCCTTGCGTCTCTATCGGCTTCCCCAGGTGTACCTTCACCACGCCACCCCGGATCGTCACTCCATGCATCGGTATCACTTCCCGCGTGCCAATCAGTCCAAACGGCACAATCGGCACGCCGCTCTTGATCCCGATAATCGCCGCCCCCTCTTTGAACGGTTCCAACGCTCCGTCCGTCCGCCCGCCCTCCGGAAAAATCAATACCGACACCGGCCGCTCCCGGATCATCTCCGCCGCCCGGTGCAGGCTCTTCAGCGCCGCCCGCGGGTTCACCAGCGACACCGGAATATGCCCCGCCAACTGCAAATGATGCCCCAATAGCGGGATCTTAAAAAGTCCCTCTTTCGCCATGAACCGGAAGTTGCCCGGCAGCGTCGATAACAGCGCCGGCGTATCGGAGTAGCTCCGGTGGTTGCCCGCGAAAATGTAGTGCTGTCCTGGTTGCAGGTTCTCCAGGCCCGTTATCTCCATCCGCATCCCCATGATCCGCACCAGCATCTTGGACCACGTGCGCGCCATCAGGAACTGCCGGTCCCCGCCGTTGTCGAACAGGGCGACAAACAGATTGATGGTCCCCATCAGCGCTGTGGAAAGAATAATGAGTGGATCGGTCCACAGAAGAGTCCGCAATAGTGCAAAAGACATAGAGAAGCGAATCTTCTATTGTACGAGGATCGCCCTCGCCTCTCCTACCAGATACAGCGAACCCGTCACGAACACAACGTCGCAATTGTGCTTCATCGCCAGCGCCGCTCGCGCCCCCGAAGCGAAGCGCGCCCGCGGATGCGGCTCCATTTCCAGTATCGCTTCCGGCCGCAACGCCCGCGTTTGCCCTGGCGCCGTCAATATCAGTTCATCCGCCAGCGGAAACAGCACCCCGGCTATCTCCTCCACCGATTTGTCCCGCATCGCCCCATAAATCAACAGAATCCGCCGTTCTTTGTGGAATCGGTTGATGTAAGCCGCCAGCGCCCGCGCCCCCGACGGATTGTGCGCCCCGTCCAGCCAGATCTCCGGATTCACCTGTACCATTTCCAGCCGCCCTGGCCACCGCGTCGCCCCAATTCCCGCTTGAATCTGCTCCGGTGTCAACTCCAACGCATGAAGCGCCACCGCCGCCGTCCTCGCGTTTTCCACCTGGTGCTCCCCCGCCAATGGACACTGTATCTCCAGCCCCGCCGCTGAAAAGCGGCTCCCTCGCGCGTCCATCTTCAGCCCCGCCACCGGCCACGCCGTTGCGTCCAGCACCGGCGCGTGTACCGTCTCGGCCCGCCTCTCAATCACGTCCCGCGGCACCGCCCGCTGCGGCCCCATCACCACCGGTACCCCCGTTTTCAGTATCCCGGCCTTTTCAAATGCAATCGAATCCAGGCTTTTCCCCAGCCACGCTTCGTGGTCGTAGTCCACCGGCGTAATCACGCACAGTTGCGGAGTCACAATATTGGTCGCGTCCAGCCGCCCGCCCAGCCCCACTTCAATCACCGCCCAATCAACCCCGCATTCGGCAAACCACCAGAACGCCATCAGCGTCACCGTTTCAAAATACGTCGGGTGCGCGTCCAGCGTCCCGGCCAGCAGCATCCGCTCCGCCGTCTCATGCACATGCACAAACGCCCGCGAAAAATCGGCCGCGCTGATCGCCTTTCCGTCAACCGCAATCCGCTCGGTCGGCTCCACCAGGTGCGGCGATGTATACAGGCCCACCCGGTGCCCATCGGCCCGCAGCCCGCTTGCGATCATTGCCGACGTCGAGCCCTTCCCATTCGTCCCCGCCACATGCACAACACTGTACGCCCGCTCCGGGTGGCTCAACGCCTCCGCCAGGATCGTCATTCGTTCCAGCCCGAGCTTCGCCGTGCGAATCTCGTTGCCTAGCGAATACAGGTACTCTACTGACTCCGGGTAGTTCAAGACTTGCAGGCTTGCACGTAGGCCCCCGCTGGCACTCGTCCGCCCTTGTTCAATTCGCGCATCCCAATCTCAGTGGCGTAATAAAGCCTCGATGTCAGCCCCTTCGCCATCCGGAAAAACTGGTTCCCAGGTCCCTGCCCGCCGTCCAGCTCTTTCAAAATCGCCACTTGCTGCGCTTCCGTCAGCTTCACAAACGGTTTCTTGTGCAGCGCAATGGAGTGCCCGTCCAGCCAGGCCAGCCCGCTAAAAAACGCGTCCTTCTGCTCCTGCGGACCCACACCCAGCATCCGGTCCATCCACCGGTTCACCAGCGCCGCCTTCGCCCCCGGGGTGTCCGTGGCCGGGATGATCAACTCGGTCAGCGCGATCACCGTTTCGTTCTGATGCGAGTCGAAAAGCTCGGGCTTCCAGTCAGGCAAAGTGGAAACTTGTGCCAGTGCGCTTGCCGGCGCCGCCACCGCGGCGAATTGGAGTAGGTTGCGACGGTCCATATCGAACCCTCATCCTATCACTTGTAACCATGCGCTTCCTATACACTCTCCCGTTCCTGTTCGCGTTCCTTTCCTGCGCGCCGCCCAGCGGCCAGCGCATCGCAAGCACTGTCAGCAAGGAGAAGAAGGGCGACACGTATTCGATGAAGCTCGAATACCCGCAAATCGTCGGCGCCCCGGAAGCGTTCAACAAACTCCTCGAAGTCGCCGCCCTCACCCATCTGGAGCAAGTGGAGGACTCTCCCCTCCCGTTCGACGAATACGCCCGCAACATCGCCACCGAGAGCGCCGGCCAGAAATGGGCCTTCGAAAGCATCATGAAGGTGGCGCACCTGCAGGGGCTCACCCTCACCACGCTCTGCAAGACGTACACCAACACCGGCGCCGCGCACCCCAATGTTTTTCACTATTACGAGGTGTACGACCTGACCACCCGCAAGCGCCTGGAGCTCGACGATCTCTTGGAAACCGGCAAACTCCCCGCCCTCCGCGCCCTCGCCAAAGCCCCCGCCGACTCGTCCAGCGAGCCCGCCATCGGCCTCCTGCCGGACCATCTCGTCTACCGCGCCGATCCCGACGCCCGCATGGTCGAAGACGTGAAGATTCCCTACGGCCAGCTCAAAGGCATCCTGAAGTCGCGCTACATTCCCTGATCTGTGACTCCAACGCCAGGGTCACCCACCGCCCCCCACGCAGCACGACTCCGGGGACATCCCGTGCTTCTCCACAACTCCGTACAACACGGCGGGTCACAGCTTGCGCAATCCGCCGCCGGTGGCCGGGCTGATCTGTAACCCCAGCACAAGCCGCGCGCCAGAAAACCCCACATGCAACACACCTCGCCGGGACTTGCTGCAGCATGTCCCAAGACGCGCGCCATCCCCACCCCCACAACCGGTTACGCCCTTGCTCTGATCTGTGAGCCCGCCGCCAGGATCACCCATCACCCCACACGCAGCACGACTCCGGGGACATCCCGTGCTTCTCCACAACTCCGTACAACACGGCAGGTCACAGCTTGCGCAATCCGCCGCCGGTGGCCGGGCTGATCTGTAACCCCAGCACAAGCCGCGCGCCAGGAAACCCCACATGCAACACACCCCTCGCCGGGACTTGCTTCAGCATGTCCCAAGACGCGCGCCATCCCCACCCCCACAACCGGTTTCGCCCTTGCTCTGATCTGTGAGCCCGCCGCAAGGATCAATCAGCACCCCCCACGCAGCACGACTCCGGAGACATCCCGTGCTTCTCCACAACTCCGTACAACACGGCGGGTCACAGCTTGCGCAATCCGGCGCCGCCGGTGGCGGGCTGATCTCTACTGACACCACGCTGTCAGTAGCCCCCCTGCATACTGCCAACATGCAGATCCAACAACTACAAGACCTCGGCATCGTCACCGCGCAATTGACCGAATCGCAAAACTTCTACACCACCCGCCTCGGCTTCCAACCCGTTTTCGTCAGTGACTGGTATGTTCACTTGAAAAACGGCCCCGTCGAATTCGGCCTCATGGCCGCCACGCCGGAATCGCCCGCCGCGCCCGCCACCGCCGTCTGGCTGTCGCTCGGTGTCGCCAATGCCGACGCCGAACACGCCCGCCTCACTGCCGCCGGTGTCCCCGTGGAAGGCGAACCACAGGACCATCCCTGGGGCGTCCGCTCCTTCGTCGTCCGCGATCCCAACGGCCTCGGCGTTTCCATCGGCCATACTATCCCTATGAACGATGAGTTCATGCGGGCCCATAACAAGCTCACCCATGCGTCGAGCTGACCGTCTCTTCCAACTCGTCCAACTCCTCCGTCGCCGCCGTGCCGTCACGGCGGCGGAATTGGCCCGCTCCCTCGAAGTGTCGGAGCGCACCGTCTACCGCGATGTCCGCGATCTCTCTCTTTCCGGCGTCCCCATCGAAGGCGAAGCCGGCGTCGGATACCGCCTCAAACCCGGCTTCGATCTCCCCCCGCTTATGTTCACCGCCGACGAACTGCAAGCCCTCCGCCTCGGCGCCCAAATCGTTCGTAGCTGGGCTGACGAGGGCCTCTCCAACGCCGCCGCCTCCGCTCTCCAGCGTATCGAATCCGTCCTCCCGGACCGCCTTCGCAAAGAAGCCAACCGCCAGTTTCTCTTCGCCCCAGGCTTCATGGTCACCCCGGAAATGAAGGCCTGGATGGCGGATCTCCGCTCCGCCATGCGCCATCGCCACAAAGTGGAAATCACCTACTGCAAAGCCGGTGACGCTCCCTCCGCCCGCGTCGTCGAACCCCTCGGCCTCTACTTCTGGGGTCGCACCTGGACCCTCGGCGCCTGGTGCGAACTCCGCGCCGGATTCCGTACTTTCCGCCTCGACCGTATTGCCTCTCTCGCCATCCTCACCGCCACTACTTTCACCCGAACCCCCGAAGATTACATCCGCCACGCCGAAGAGTCCTAGCCCACCCAATATGAAATAATGCGGGCATGAACCGTCGCCATTTCGCCAAAGCGGCCCTCGCCGCCCTTCCCGCCTCCTCCCTCCTCGCAAAGCCCAACTCCAAGTTCGGCGGCGTCCAGATCGGCGCCATCACCTACTGCTTCCGCTCCCTCCCCAGCTCCGCCCCGGAACTCCTCAAGTACTGCACGGACCTCGGTATCAGTTCCATCGAACTCATGGGCGATGCCGCCGAAAACTTCGCCGGCGCCCCGCAGTCCCGCCCCGCCGGTTTCCCCGGCGGCCGCCGCCAGTTAACCCCCGAACAGCAGGCCGCCATGAAGAAGGCCGCTGAAGAACGCAAGGCCTGGCGCCTCTCCGTGCCCATGCAGAAGTACAAGGACCTTCGCAAAATGTACAATGCCGCTGGCGTCAATATCGAAATCGTCAAGCTCAGCTTCGGTCCCAACATGTCCAATGAGGAGTACGACTATGTCTTCAACGTCGCCAACGCCCTCGGCTCCCATTCCGTCACTCTTGAACTCCCAACCGACGAAAAGTTCACTCAGCTCCTCGGCGATTTCGGCGCCAAACATAAGGTCTACGTCGGGTACCATAACCACACCCAGGTCAACGCCAGCAGTTGGGAACGCGCCCTCGCTCAGTCCAGGTACAACAGCATCAATCTCGACATCGGCCACTTCACCGCCGCCATCAACGGCTCGCCCGTGCCCTTCATCAAAGCTAACGCCAGCCGCATCAGCAGCTTCCATTTGAAGGACCGCAAGTACATGTCCGATGGCGGCGCCAATCTTCCTTGGGGCCAGGGCGCCACTCCAATTAAGGAAGTGCTCCAGCTCATGAAAAAGGAAAAGTACAAGTGGCCCGCCAACGTCGAATTTGAATACGCCCTCGGCGAAGGCTCCACCGTCATGGCCGAAATGAAAAAGTGTCTCGATTTCTGTAAGGATGCTCTCGCCTAGCCTTGCCCAAAATAGTTGAGTTCTTGAATGACGCGGCTCTCAACCGGTATGCCGGGCCCCGCTCCTTCCAGCGCGGGGCCGACTACTATCGCCACGGCCACGTCGAATCCGTCCACCCCGTCGCCGATGGCTGCCGCGCCGCCGTCCGCGGCCAGCGCACCTACCGCGTTATCTTCTCCCTTAACCGCGGCGCCCTCGATCACGGCTGCGATTGTCCCAGGGGCCTTGAAGGCGCCTTCTGTAAACACTGCGTCGCCGCCGCTCTCGCCTGGCGCAATTCCGCCGAACCCCTTCCCGCGTCCAAGCCGCTAACCCTCAAAGACGCCGGCAAAGCACTAACCGCCATGCGTTCGGCGGACATCGTCAAACTCCTGCTCGAATGGGCGAAAGAGGATAGCGGCCTCAAGCAGCGCCTCCTGCAATTGGCCGCCGACGCCCGCAGTCCTGCTGTCCGCTCCGCCCGCGCTCTGAACTCTTTACGTGATACCTCTGGCGATCACTTCGCCGCCGCTTCCGCCATCGAACAAATCGAGGAACTGCTCAACGAGGGTCACGCCGCCCTCGTCGTCGATCTCTGCGAATCCGCCCTTCGTATCCTTGCCGAACACGAAACAGAGGAGTTCGACGAATGGGCGGAAGGCGAAGACGATGACCATTGGGAGGAGGACGAATGGGGAGAGCGAGACTGGGATTCGGGCGGCCCCATCGATTTCGACAACGCGCGCTCCATGCTCTGCGCGCTGCACCTCCGCGCCTGCCGCGAAGCCGCCATCGATCCGGTCGCGCTTGCCCAGCGGCTCTACGAACTGGAGTTCGACGAAGACATCGATGACTTTTCCGCGACGCCCGAAGTTTACGGCGAACTCCTCGGCCCCGCCGGCTGGATCGCCTTTCGCAAACTCGCCGAAGAGGGGCGCCATCGCACCCATCGCCACACCCGCGACCTGATCCAGTCCATCGCCCGTGCCACCGGTGATACCGATTGGCTCATCCGCGTCCTGAGCGTCGATCTCTCCTCGGCCGAAAAATTCCTCGCCGTGATCGAGCATTTGCGCCGGGCGGATCGGAAGGAAGAAGTGCTGGTCTGGATGGATCGTGCCGTCGACGCGTTCCCGAAGGATAGGACCCTCCGCGCCGTCGCGTTGGAGGAGTATCGCCGCCAGGGCAAGCACGATAAGGTCCTGCAACTGGCCTGGCTCACCTATGCGGCCAACCCCGACGTAAAGGCATACATGGAGCTGCGCCGCCATGCCGGTCAGGGCGACGATTGGCCGGAGTGGCGCGATAACGCCATTGGGCTCATCCGCAAGCGCCTCGCCGCCGCCAAGGGCAGCCAGAAGGCTGATCATTCCATTTTGGTGGAGTTGTTCCTGTCGGAGAACAACGCGGAAGCGGCGTGGCGCGAAGCCAATACGGGCGGGTGTTCGGATTACTTCTGGCTGCGCCTGGCGGAACTGCGGGAGGCGGACCACCCCGGCGACGTTGCTCCCGTGTTGCTCCGCATGGCGGAGCGCGAAATTCTCAACCCCCAGGGCTCCAGCTACGCCCCCGCCGTCTCCCTGCTCAAACGCGCCGCCAAGGCCATGGACCGCATCGGCGCCTCCGCCCAATTCGCCCATGACCTTGCCGCCCTTCGCCTCAAATACAAAGCCCGCCGCAACTTCATCAAGTTGCTCGATTCGTCCCGGCTTCTGAAGGCCGGCACTCCTTCCCCCGGCCGTTGAAGGCGTCGCCGGTGTAGTTGCCATCAAAGTCCAGCCATCGTCGCTTCTCGTAGTCGTACAGTTGGCATCTCCGGCAGTTCTCCGCGTAGCTCCGCCAACTCCACCTTTGCACCGGAACCTGCCCTGGTAAGTGTCTCTCCAGTTCCTTCTGCGCTTCCTCCAGCCGGAACAGCGGAATCTTCACATCCACGTGATGCGCCGTATGTTCCATGATATTCCCCAGCAACTTCCCCGCCAGCCACGGAAACTCCACATGCACAGTGTTCTCCACTTGCGCCGCCAGCGGGTCCCACTGTTTCCGGTCGTCGAACCATGCCACATCGGGATGTGTGTGGTGCTGGAAGGTTACCAGGCCCATAATGGCATTCCAAAGGACTTGCGGAACCACCACCGCCGTCAGTGTCAGCAGCAGCGGATTCTGCCCCGTCCATTCCGCCGCCGCCAGCGTGGCCGCACATTGCGCCGCCAGCAGCCCCGCTGTCCCCAGCGAATCGAAAAAGAACCGCCGGTGATAGGGCTCCACCGCCCCCGGTTGCGGAAACCAAAGCCGCTTCCACCATACCTCCACTGCGTAGCATAGGCCCGGGCCCAGCGGGTGGCGGTAGATTCTCTCCACCTGCTGGCGCCATCGGGGCAGCGCGACGTAGGCCGCCTTGGTCAGCGGCGCATACACATAGTCCTTCCCGCGCAGATTTGTGAAGCCATGGTGCAGCGTATTGTGCCCCAATTCCCACGTGCTGTAAGGCGTCAACGACGGCAGGAACGCCGCGCGCCCGGCTATCTGGTTCGCCCAGCCGCGCCGGAACAGCGACCCATGACAAGCGTCGTGTCCCAGCACAAACAGCCGGGCGATCGCCACCGCGTTCACTACGCCCAGCGCGAGCTGCCATCCCAGCCCCGCGCCGCTTACCATTCCCAGCCACGACGCTGCATACACCGCCAAATCCAGCGTCAGCACCGCCAGCGCCATCGCCGGCCTCGGTGTCCGGAACGGCAGCAGCAGGTCGCGCACCGTCTGCCGTGTCGGTGCCGCCAAGGTCTCAACCACGGCGCACCGCCTCCAGGAACACAACGTTGTCTTCGTGCTCAACAAACGTCCGCATAGAGGCCACCTCGTCGGCCGGCAGCGCCTCGCCCAGTTGCCGCATCTGGACCTCATCGCGGTATATCAGCCACCAGTCCATGAACGCTTCCATGTAGCCGCGGTCTTCTATGTCGGGCATGAAGTTGGCCACCCAAACCTTACCGCCCGGTTTCACTAGCGCAAAGAGCGCCCGTAGCAGCCGGGCGGCCACTTTGTCGTTTAAGTAGTCGTACAAGCCCGCTGCATACACGAAGTCGAACTGTCCCAGGGCCTCTCCGCGCGCGATCACGGTTTTCACGGAGCCTTCCACCGCTTCCACGCCAAGGCGCGCGCAGTCCTCCCGCACCACGGCCAGGCTTTCGGCGTCCTGGTCGATGGCAAGGAATCGGCCGACCGTCTTGGCCTGGAGTGCCCGGCTCATTTGGGCTTCGCGCAAGTGCCCGCAGGCAAGCGATAGTACAGACGGATGTTCCACGCGCCGCGCCGTCGCGTCGATTTCGGAGGCGAGCAGCATGGCGCGGTTACGCACGGCCCGCGGAGCGGGTGAGTTGGTGGTGAACTGCATCACGGCCCGTACCTCGGCGGGGGCGTTGTCGAGTTCCCCCTGCCGCGACGGGTGGTGATAGATGTAGTCGAGCAGCACGGCATCGCCGGCATACCCGCGCGGCTTCTGGTTCGCGTGACGCACGAACGGGTCGCCAAGCGCGGCTGCCGCCACTGGATGCCGTCTTATCTCGGTGTCGATTCGATTCCGCCATTCTGTTTCCGTCGCGCAGGCTCGCCGCATTTCGGCAACCGAGTCCCGAAGAAATCGCGCCCCGCGCGCGGCGCTCGGCGCGTCGCCGCTTCGGAACAGATGAAGGGCGCTTGTTAGGCAGTCCTCCTGCGCGCCGAACGGATAGGTGGGTGTTGGAAAGGATGTGATTGCGGTAGACATTCTGCAATCACATGCGAGAGCGCCCCGAAAATCGTGACAGGGTTCCTTCGAAGTCCGGACTTCCGCTTGAAGTCACACCTGGACCGCCAATGCGGGAAAAGCCTGCCGGATTCCCTAGGGAACCCGGCAGGCTCATTCGTTTCCGTTGTAGAACTCCACTCGCTCTCAGCCCGCCTGGTCCATGCCAGGCGCCTGGATTCGCCTCGTGCAGTCGGGCTATTGGGGGGTGAAGTACGTGCAATGGGCAACGTCTTCTTTGAGGCAAAGCTGCATCACGATATCTCCATTTGACGGACGGTCAAAGGGTTGCAGCCGGCCGTTCAGCAGAAATTCGATTCGTTCGGGCTTGATCGCTTGTCCGCCGTCATCAACCGCCGCCATCAATCGGTGCGGCCGGGCGCTATCGTATTTCGAAAACCGCTGCCCCGTCGAAATCATTCGCATCCTGTTTTGCGTCCCGCCGAACCATTGGAAAATTGTCGTCCGGCTCCCTCCCAAACTAACGGTGATTCGGTTGCCGTTGATCTGCGTTCCGTCGCAGGGCACGTCTGCGGTTCCGTTGTTGCACGGCCTTGGTCTGAACGGTCCGCTCCCGCTCGTCTCTCTCGTCCAGATTCTAACCTTCAGCACCGCACCGGAGGGATCTTTGTCATAGATTCGCCCATCGGCCGATAACGTGCCCTCGGCACTGACTGGATTGTTGGTAGCGTTGAAATCCACTTTCATCGAACCGTTTTCGATAATCACCGGTTCATCGTGATCATCGAAGAACTTTGGCTCTACTTGGTCTTTTTTGCAGGAGCACAGTGCGCAGAGCACCAGAATCCCGGCTCCTCGGCAAATCTTAGTCAGTAATAGATCACTCATTTTCCTTCTCCTTACTCCGGCGTATCTGAACAGTGTGCGTTGCCCAACTTTGTGCAGATCTTGATGAAGATTGCGCCATCCTTGGGACGGATGAACGGCTGCAACTTGTTCTTGAAGCGAAATTGTAGCTCCATCACTTCCACGTCCTTAGCTATGACTCGATGCCTATACGGGTTGTGAACCGCCGTGTTCACCTCGAATCGCGGTTCGGTCGATGTCATCAGTAGGCCCTCTTCATCGTTTCCCCGCCAGTCGAACCATACCTTTTTCCCGTTGCTCTGTATCAGGACAAAGCTATTGCGGTCCAGATACGGCGCGGAACATTCCTCTTTCTCGTTCGAGCCGCTTCCGCCATCGCATAGTTGCTCGTAGTAACTGCCGTTTTTCTCGCGCAGCCAAACTCGAATCCGCTTGACCATCGGCGCGTTTCCCCGGTAGAAATACTTTCCGCCCTCGGTCAGAAACCCGGTTATCTGTTTCTTGTCGCAGGGGTTGAAGTCCATCTTTATTGAACCGTTCTCGATGATCACCGGCTCGTCGTGTTCATTCCTGCTCGCGCACTTGGAATCGTTCCGCTGGGCGTGAAGCATAAGGCCGGTCGCCAGCAAGAGTGGAAAACATCGAATCGATTTGCACATATCTCCGTCCTATGGCTTGTATTTCTCACAGTGATCGTAGTCATCCCAAGCGCACATTTGAATCTTTACGTCGTCTGTGGCGTCGAACGTAAAGTTCTGCGGCTTGCTGCTACTCGTCGGAAACGTAACTCCCGTAATCCTGACGGGATTTCCTGCGCCGTTTTCGGTTTTATACCGGTACGGATTCACATTCCCAGGTTTGGGGTCCGGGCGAAACCGCGGAAAGGCCGAATACATTACCAGCCCAGACTTCGGTTTCGCCTCCCAGTGGAACTGCAAGAGGTGTCCGTTGCTTAATGTCACCGTCAGCGAAGACCTCGTCGATTTCGGCGTGTCGCAATGCTTCTCGACGCACTCGAGCAATTTGTAGGAGGTGTCCTCTTTCTTTTTCAGAAACACACGAACAAGTTTGACCGGATCGGCGCCTGACCGGTGAAATGTCTGGGCATTCGCATGATCGAGCAATCCACCCACGATCTTTTCGTTATCAAACGGATTGAAATCAACGATTGCCGACCCGTTCTCAATTATCACTGGCTCATCATGGTCATACATCGGCCGGATGATGCTTTCGTACGCCCACCACCCGGCGGCCGTTATGCCGATCCCTGCTCCCAGTCCAATAAAGGTGCTTCTCCACCCGTTCCCCATTGTGCCCTCCTAGAATCTCTCCAGCATTCGAACCCGGCGCGCCTGATCGGCGCGCTTTACCCATCTCTGGTATCCCGGCTCTCCTAACTGCAGGCGCAAATCAGACAGAATTTGTGACGCCCTTTTTTGGGATGCCCCTTCACCGGCCTGGAATCGCACGGTCTCCACCGCGAACATCGCAAATCGTGCATCCTCCACGCTCACTTCCTTCACGGCCTCCATGACCGTTTGGAGCGCCCCGCCTTTGTCCCCGGACTCGGCTTGCAGTTCCGCCCTTAGCACCCGGCTCCGAAATCGGTTTCGCATGCTCCCGGATGCATCGGCCGCGGCCAGAAACGTCTCGCAAGTCCTTCGCGCCTCCGCGTGTCTTCCACTCCGCCTCTCCGCCTCGCATCGTATCGCCAGCGTCTCCAGGCGGGACGCCGGAGCATCGGCGGGCGTGTCCATCCCGCGGATTGCTTCCAGCGCCGGCCCAAATCGCCCCTGCCGCAAAGCGTCCGCCGCCGTCGCTATCCTATGGTGCCGCGCCGGCGCCACAGCCGCGTCGGCCTCCAACTCTTCGATCAGCCGTTTTGCCTCTGCCAGTCCTGCTGCCGCCTCTCCGAATCGCCCCATCACGCTCCACGCCTCCGCCTGCGCCATCACCGCATATGCCGCTGCCCGTGCCCGTTCTTTCTTTCTCGTTTCTGTCACAACACCTGCAAACAGTGATTCCGCCTCCGCGAATTCGCCGGTTTCCAATAGCGCCTCCGCCAATCGCCCGCTTGCCAATAGCACCAAATCGGCGTCCCCTATTCGCCGGGCCTCCTCTATCACTTTGCGGAACCGCCTCACCGCCGCTCGGTTCTTCACGGCGGAATACTCAATCTGTCCCAATAAATAATTCGCCGTCGCCAGGTTGCGCGAGTGCCCAATTCGCTCATAATATGGCAGCGCCGCGGTAATGGCCGCCTCCGCCCTATCGGGTCGCAGCAAACGCTGGTAGTTGACCGCTAACGCCAGGTTTGCTCTTGCCAGATTTTCCTCGTCCCGGTATCGCGTCGCTATCTCTTGCGCCCGCTCCAGCAACTCCGCTGAATCCCGGTTCTGGTTTTTGATGGTATGTATGTTCGCTGCCGCGAAGATTCCTCGCAACGAAAGTGTCTCCAGGTCGTTGTCCTTCGCCAGCCGGACGGAGCGCTCCGCCAGCTCTCTCGCCTCTCCCAGCGCGCCCCGTCTCCGGGCCACATTCGATTGTTGGAACAGAATCCGCACTTGCTGTGCTGCACTCTTCGTCGTCCTTGCCAGCCCCATTGCTTCTTCCAATTGCCCCGTCGCCTCTTCCAGCCGGTCCTCTTCACTAGCGAATGTACCCTTCGCCAGTAGCACCTCCGTCACCCCTTCAAAGTTCGAGCGCTCCCGGTAAATCGCCTCTGCTGTTTGCAGTACCCCCGCCATCGCAGGTCGCCCTTCACGCCTGGCCAACAGCGCCGAACGCACCAGCACCGCTGCGTTCCGCGGATCCAGTGCCGCTGCCGCGGCCAGCGTCCTTCGTGCCTCATCCCCTTGGTCACACCTCTCGTAGGCCCGTGCCAGGCTCGTCATCGCGTACGGTCGCGCGAATGCCTCCGTCGCCTCGGCATACTCCCGGAACGCTCGTATCGCTGCCGGGCAGTCCCGCAACAGCAGCCGGCTTACTCCCTCTATGTGCCTTCGGTCGGCCGTCGATAATCCAAACCCAGATCCAGCTTGCGTCGATGCTTGCAGCACAGACTCACGGGCCAGCGCGTTCTGGTCTAACTCCAACTGCGCCTCCGCCAGCGCCGCATACGCTGCCGGATATCGCGGTGTCGCCGCCAATGCCCGCCGCAACTGGCTAACCGCCCTCACCGCCGCGCCCTCTGCCATATCCCGTCGCGCGTCTTGGTACCACAGTTGTGCTTCCCGGCTCGGTCCGCCCATCCGCTCTGCCAGCAGCCAGGCGCCGAATCCAACCGCCGCCAGTGCCCCGGTTGCCACGCCAATCGTCCACTCCCGCCGCCAGCGTGGCCACTCCCGCCGCCCCTGCAGCCCTTCCCATAGCTCAATCGCCGACCCATACCGTTCCGCCGGGTCGTACTCCAAACACTTTCTGATTACCGCGTCGGTCTGCCGCGGCAAATCCTCCACCACTCCCGCCAATGCTGGCGGCCCCTCCCGGATCCGCCGCATCCACGCATCCAGCGTGTTCTTTCCCGCGAATGGCCGTTCGCCCTTCAACATCTCGTAATAAATCAAGCCCAATGCATATATGTCGGTCGCCGCCGTCGCCCTGTCCCCCCGTATCTGCTCAGGAGCCATGTATTCCGGCGTCCCGACAATTGCGCCGGTCACGCTCAGCGCCGCCCCTTGGCTTGCTGCCACGCTTGCCTTCGCCAGCCCAAAGTCGGTTATCACCGCCCGTTCCGCTCCGCTCCTCGACTTTGCCAGCATGATATTCGCCGGTTTCAAGTCCCGGTGAACCACCTCCGCCGCATGTGCCGCGTCCAGACCCGTACACAGTTGGCGCATCCAGTCCAGCGCCTCTCCCGGTTGTATCTTCCCCTCCCGTTTCAGCCGCGACGTTAGCGTCTCCCCTTCCAAATACTCCATTGTCAGAAAGATCCGCGTGCTCCCCATGCCTTCGTCCACA
This sequence comes from Bryobacterales bacterium, assembly GCA_016789905.1. GTDB lineage: Bacteria > Acidobacteriota > Terriglobia > Bryobacterales > Bryobacteraceae. Next base: position 22,694 of record JAEUQC010000012.1, read on the forward strand.
AACAACTCGTACAACTTACAAACGTTCGGATGCGCCACCTTTCGCGCCAACTGCAACTCGCGCTTGAATCGGTCAATCGCGGCCGCGTCGCTCGCAATGTCCTCGCGAATCACTTTGATCGCCACCACCTCCTCGTCTTGAAACCCCTCGTCACGCGCCACCCACACTTGGCCCATGCCGCCCTCACCGGCCAGCCGCAACAATTTGAACCGATTCCCCAGCACATCGCCAGCCTTCCACTTCCGTCCAACCACCCCTTCGTCTAAAAACGGGTCTTCTGCCTGCATTCCCGCTAGCAGCCCTTCCACCTCCCGCCGCATTTCCGCGTCGTCCACGCACAGCAGGTCCAGTAGTTCCGCTCGTTCCGTTGGACTGGCGGACTGCACCCGGCTAAAGATCGCCTTCTGCTTCTGCCAGCGTTCCGGTGTCACTTCGGTCCCGTGCCGGCAGTCTTGTTATGCAGCCACGCTCGCGCATGGTCCCAGTCTCGTTTGGCCGTTCTCGAGGACACACCAAGCACATGCGCCGCCTCCTCAAACGTTAGCCCGGTAAAAAACCGCAACTCCACCACACGCGCCTGACGTGCGTCCAGTTGCGCCAGTTCTTCCAGCGCGGCATCCAATGCCAGCAACCGTTCCGCGCCCAGGTCGCTTTCCGCCATCGCCAGGTTCGGCATATCTTCAAGATCAACCCGCTTCAAGCCCCCGTCCCGCTTCCTTGCCCTTCTGGCTCGTGCCCGGTCAATCAATATGTGCCGCATTGTTGAGCACGCCGCCGCAAAGAAGTGGGCACGGTTCTCCCAGTTCCCCTGCTTGCCACCCAGCATCTTGAGGTACGCTTCATTAACGAGTGCTGACGCCTGCATGGAGTTTCCTGCCGGCTCCCCGCGAACCTGTTGCGCCGCAATCCGCTTCAATTCGCCATAGACTGCGTTCACAAACGCTGACTGGCACTCTACATCACCAGTCTTGATACCAGCAAGCAATCGCGTGATTTGCACTTCGGAGTTCATGGGGAAAGTGCTCCCCATTGTAGCGTTACTTACGCCGCCCCGAAACGTGGAGCATTGTCTGTTCGCCGTGTTCGGTCACACGGACTCTCAGACGCCATTCCTGTCCTCGCTTTGGCCGTTGCCAGTCTCTCTCAATCAATCTCAGTTCCACAGTACCCCTCCATCGGCTTGGTGTCATTTTGAACACCCAGCCTCCCGTACAACCCTCACTATTCCAGCCGATAAGAATCCTGAATGAGCGATTCACCGCGCCAGCTACTCCTTCCCGGCCTCGTTCCCGAAACCGGCGATCCCTCATTCGCGCCACTTGCATTGTGCCCTCGCAGCCAAAAGTCCGATAATGAACGTGCACGAATGAACCCACCGGCGCACAGCCCCGCAGCCGCGCTACCCTTCACCGCGGCGCCTTCGAAACTCGTCTATAGCCGGGAAACGTTCGCCGGCGTGCCGTTACCGGGTCGCGCCGCCGAATACCCGGAGTTCCGCTACATGGGTTCCAAACGGCGCCTCCTTCCCTGGATTCACGGCGTTCTGAAAACTCTCCCGTTTGATACCGCCGCTGACCCATTCGTCGGCAGTGGGTGCGTCGCCTATTTACTCAAAGCCATGGGAAAACGGGTATTCGCTTCCGACTTCCTGAATTTCCCTGCCGTCCTCGCCTCGGCAACCTTGGCCAATAGCTCCCACACGTTGAACCCTTCCGCCGTAGCCACTCTGCTGGCTCCGCGAACCAACGGCCCTCACTTCATTCAGGAAACTTTCGACGGGATCTTCTACACTCCGCAGGACCTGCGCTTCTTAGACCGTGTCTCCGGAAATCTGGATCTGCTGGAACGCCCGGCCCAGCGGGCGCTCGCCAAAGCTGCGCTCATCCGCTCCTGCCTCAAAAAACAGCCGCGCGGCGTCTTTACTGTTTCCGGTGACCTTTCGCACTATGACGATGGCCGCCGCGACCTGCGCCTTTCCATCGAGGAGCATTTCCTGGAACAGGTCGAAGCGTTCAACCGTGTGGTCTTCGACAATGGCCGCCGGCATTCCGTGAAACGTTCCGACGTCTTCAACATCAAACCCAAAGGCGTAGATCTGGTGTATCTCGATCCCCCCTACGTGCCGCGTTCCGACGACAACTGCTACATCAAGCGCTACCACTTTTTGGAAGGCCTTTCCTGCTATTGGAAGGGGCAGCGCATCATGGAAGATACGCGAGTCAAGAAAATCGAAAAACCCTATACGCCATTCAGCTATCGGAAGACCGCCGTCCAGGCGTTTGACCGCCTTTTTCAGTTGTATCGTGACAGCATCATTGTCCTCTCCTACAGTTCGAATGGGTTTCCCGACAGGGACGAACTCGAACGCCTCCTCTTGCGTTACAAGAGTTCTGTCACCGCGTACGAAAAGCCGCACCGGTATCACTTTGGAACCCACCACAAAGTGGAGCGCGCCGAAGTCCATGAGTATCTGATCGTCGGCCAGTGAAATGGAAATTGTCTCCCAGGCACTCGATGACATCGTAGCCAGTCTCCAACCCCTCAATGTCGATTGGAAGGATGAAACGGCTCTCCGCGTCATCGGCCGCCTTACTGGATTTTCCGTCAAGAATGCCTACACTGCCGAGGACGTAAGAGCGCTTCTGGACAGTGATTTTGACGATGCGATTTTGATCTTTCGGCTATTCATGGGCCTGTCCAAAGACCAGTTCGTGGCGACTTTACGCGACATTCGCGGGCGGAAGGGGATCGGTATCGGCGGCTACCGCGCCGGCCCGGATGAGTTTGTCGCGGACCTGATTGGTGCTGGCCTCTTGGAGGCGATGGCTGCGGAGTCGACCCGGGTGCCCCACTGGAGCGACGCTCTGGTGGAACGGCTTAGGAGTGGCCGCGGAAGCGCCATATCCGGCCAGAAACGCGGTCGCGGCGTTGAAGATTTTGCCGAAGCCATTGTCCGCCGGGTATTCGGCGCTGGTTTCGATATGCGCTGTACGTTCACCGGTCCCAGGGAGAAGGCGAAGTGTGATTTCGCCATACCTTCAAAGGCGGCCCCCCGCATCGTCATTGAGTCCAAAGGGTATGGCGCCACCGGCTCTAAAATGACCGATATTATTGGCGATATCGAGCAGATCATCCGCGCCAAACGCCCGGACACGGCGCTGCTCTTCTTTACGGACGGCTTGACCTGGAAGCAACGCAAAAGCGATCTCCGCAAGATCGTTGAATTCCAGAACAGCGGCGGCATCACCCGTATCTACACCTTCTCCATGGCCCATCAATTTGAGGCGGACCTCCGCCAACTCAAAGCGGAGTGCAAGTTGTAGATCCCCGGTAAAAATCCAGCGGTTTTACCGCCCCCTAAATCCCCGGTCCCAACTTTTTAAAAAACATATTTCCTTTCTTTTCAACACCGCCCCTCCCAAAACCGCCCAAAACCATTGACTCCACTTGCTACAGTGGAATCAGGGGACAGAATACTGCCCCCGCACAAAGGCCCTCCGCCAACCCGGAGGGCCTTTTCCATGAAAGGAGCTCGATATGACCCCGGAAGAAAAAGCCCGCATCAGCCGCGAAAATGGTGCGAAGTCTCGCGGTCCGAAGACGCAGGAGGGCAAAGACCGCGTCAGCCGCAATGCGCTCAAGCACGGCCAGGACGCCGAGAAGTTCAAGCACTTCCTCCCTCCGCACGAAGCCTGTCTCGCCAACGAGGATCCCGGCGACTACAACCAGTTCATCGACACCCTCCTCGCCATCTACAAGCCCGTCAACCAGCTCGCCCTCGACGCCGTCGGCGACATCGCCGTCGCCCGCTGGCAGATCCGCCGCTACAAGGCCTGCATCACCATGACCTGGAATATGGCCCTCATCGCCGCCGCCCAACGCCCCAACTCGCTCGCGCCCGAACTCGAGGAAATCAAGGTCATGGTCGACTCGACCGCCGATCTCATGGCCGGCAACAGCGTCATCGTCAAACTCAACCGCGAGATCTCCCGCCTCCAGCAGGATGTCGCCCGCGCCGAGCGCCGTATCAAGTTCATTCACTCCACATTTCGCGATTCGCCGGTTCAAACCCAGCCGAAACCCGAACCGCCTGTTGAAAACAAGGCGCTTAGCGACGACATCCCAGAAACCAACGACGACGGACCCACCCCCGTCTACACCACCGAGACGTCTCAAGTCGTCATCGACGGCTACAAAAAGATGTTCCCCGGCAGGCCAATCGTCATTCTCCCGTCCGAAAACGGCGACGACGACGACGACATCCTCCCGGACCACTCCCCGGTGCCCCGAAAAGCCGCCTAAA
>JAEUQC010000022.1 GCA_016789905.1 Bryobacterales bacterium
CACGGACCTATTTCTCGCAGGAATCAGCAAATCGGAGATTGCGCGACGGTTGAAAATCGGCCGAACGTCAGTCCGGCGCTTACTGGAACAAAAGAAATCCTGAGCGGGACCGCCCTACGCAGGCTTGCCGAAGGGACACAATGCTCGACTATCTCCGCCAGCTCGACCCGCTTCCCCGCGCCGTCCGTCAATTCCAAAAGCGTTGTGACGCCGTCACAACGTCGTCCGAAGACCCGACGCCCGACGAACTCGCCGCCATCCTCGGGCTTCCCATGCGGAAAGTCATCCAATGGAGCCGAATGGTCCGCGCATCGAAAACGATCCCATTCGAAACCCTGCCGGAATCCGTCCGCCGGAAAGTCGCCTGAGGCTTTCCGAATGAGGCGGGGCCAGCGCTCCGCCTCACGCCCTTTTAACCGCCGCTCCCATTGCCAAAACCGTCATACCGGTAAACCCAACGTCACGCCCCAGCGCCCAACCCAACGGATCGGGCTGAATGTTTCACACTCCTGCGCTGGTGCATGGGCTCTGTAAACTCCTGACACCCATGCCGCGATCACTCCGCGTTTAACCGCGCATCGCGCGGTCATCAACTTGGGAGTCCTCTCCTTCCTCCGGCGCCTGCGCCGAGAGGACCTCCCCCCAGCGGATGCGATACCGGCGCTCTCTCTCTACGAAGGCGCGTTCCCCTCCCTCAAGCAGACGACACACGTCGTTGCGAATTTCAGGGTTTTCAATAGAGCCACAACGATACGATATATTCGGCAGCCGCTGCCCCCTGACCTGTCTCGAACTCGCGACGATCACCTGGTCGGCATCGGTATTGACGACAAGATTGGCGTTATGGGTAACAATAATGATCTGCCGGCGCTTCCGCGCCGACCGAAAGTGAGGGACGAGTTCGTTGAAGACCGAGTGAGGATCCAGATTCTCCTCCGGCTGATCAATCAGTAGCGGTCTGAGGTCGTTCTGATCAACTGCCAAATAAAGTAGTAGTAAGACGATGCCACGGGTGCCAGGGGAAAGCTGCTCGATCGCCACGCCGTCGTACTGGATACTGTATTCCACCGTGACGTGTTCTGTCCCGTACAGCCAATCGGCGACGGACTGCCCCCACGCCGCGTGATGCTCGGCTTCAATAGACGCGGGCCGAGCTTTCATGATGTCTGCGGTGAATTCTAACCGGAAGCTATCCATCGCCGTGTCCACTTCGTGCGCGGTACCTTTTGACCACGCTTGCAATAGCCGTTCGCCCGCTTCTTTCGCGAGAGAACCACGACCACGAAACGTTGAATCCTTCCTGAGATCAAAGAGAGCCTCTCCCTGCGCCACCCATGTCGGGAGATCGACTTTCCGCTGAACAGTGAAGGCGAGCTTGGCCAGAGCGCCCTCGGAGTCCTGGAGGGACTGACTCAGCGGTTTATAAAGATTGGCCAATACCTCTTCCTCGGCTGCAAAGGTCTCGAATATCTCCGTGTACAATCGGCGCCGGTCTGTCACGAGGCCGTTTCTGCGCTCCAATGCACCCTTCGCGTGAAGGATATCTTGTTCGAGCCTGCGCAGCGATGTCTCCTTCAAGCCGAGGTTTTTGTGGAGATTGTTGTATTTATTCTGCCGGTCCGCATCGATACCCACCTCCTTCTTCAGCTGGTCGCGATCCGCCAGAAGCGCTCGGAGGGGCCAGTCTTTTTGCGGTGTTTGGGAACGATCAAGAGGCTTTTGAGGGTCGCCGTTCGTTGCGAAGGCGATGAGTTGCTTCACTGCGTCTTTCTTATTTCTGAGTATGAGGTCAACGTCGCCCGAGAACGACAGAGCGAAGGCCTGCCAGTCCGACGGCCCCAAGCCGGCGGTGCCGAACCGTTGCTGAAGTTCCCTGAACCGTTGCGGCTCACGCGACTTACGGGTCAGATCAACATCCGCTTCAAGATCTTCAATGCTGCGTAGCCGCCGGGTGAGTTTTTCAATCACGCCTTCCGCCGCCGTACATGAGGTTTCTAGAGCCATGAGGCGGGCGGAGCGCTGGTCCCTATCCTTGGGCAACAGCGCCTCAAGTTCTCTCCGCGAGGCCGCTATCTCTTTCCTGCCTTGTTCCGCCTGCTTGTCAAGGACCGGAGCCAGTTCCCGAAGGCTGTCTTCGTGGATGACGCGTTGGCCAATGTCGCTGACTGATCGACGCAGTTCTTCCCGGCGGCTCCGGATTGGCTCCAGGAGCGTCTCAGCCAGAGCGTCGAACCCGTCCGCTTCAAGTCGCTCGGTCTGGGGCATCGACTCAAAGACGACGCGTTCCATTTCGCGGCGGAGGGCGATTCCAAGGCCGCCGTCGGAACAGAGCTGTTCGACGAACTGTTGGGATAGGTAACACACCTCCGAGCTGTACAGCGTCTCCTGGTTCCGTCGCACGGCCGCAATGAGCGTCGCCGGCTGCGACTCTGTATTGTCGGCCCACTGAAGGGTGGCCTGTGAGGTTCCAAGCAAGTCCGCTGGCACAGATGCCCGCCGCAAGAAGGAAGATGCACCGATGGATGAATGAAGCGCCCCTGCGCCAGCGGCGACCAGGTCAACCAACGCGGTCTTCCCCGACCCCCGCGCTCCGATGATCGTTACGAGACCAGGGTTAAAGTCGACCTTGTGAGAGACCAGCCAGGGCGCATCGCTGACAGTGACGGCTTCGATAGTCTGAGACTTCATCGGGCCGGGCGGCGGAGAGGGGCCAATCCAAACGCGCCCTTCGGGCTCTATCACAGCTTGCCGAAGGGTCTCGAAAGTCAAGTCCCCTTTGAGCCACGTATGTCGATCAGGTGCAGGTCCCGCAACCACGTCCACAGAATGGGCGTCGGACCCGTTCAGGCAAGGTTTGAGGGCACCATAGTTCGTCTCGATAAACTTCTGGTCGAACTTCGGTAATTTCCCAAGCCAGAACTCCCGCTGGCGAGGCGTTGCGGCGAATATCACCTGGGAAAACCGCTCGATCTCCCGCCGGAGTGCGGCAAAGGAGTCGTCGAGTTGCAGACCGGCGGTTCCATCGGTCGAACTCCCGGCCACCGCGACCAAGCAGTTGCGCCTCAACCACACATTTTGCTTGAACAGTTTCTGCAGAGCGGCCAAAGTGACTTTGAACTGGGTGGCGCCAGTACGGAGAGCGCCCTTATCATCTATTTGGGTCGGATCAAAAGCTCGTCCGAACGCGATCAGTTCATTCAGGGTGCAGCGATACTCCCGATCATTGAACGTGAAATCAAGGTGCCCGAGGAGACGTATGATCTCTTCCTCGTGATTGGGATCCTCTGGAGAAAACAAAAGATGAATATTGACTGGCCGAGTCTTGGCTGTCTTAATGTCGAGGCGCATCTCGACGTTAGGAAACAGCAATTCGATCTGCGAGAGACGCCCTCCTTCCCTCAGCCGTCGAACCTCGCGGTAGGTTTCGATGCAAAAATAGTCCGTTACACCCAGCACGCGAATTGGCGGATCTGAATTTTCGATCATGGATAAGTACTTAGTCCAGTCCCCCGAGAACTGGTCATTCAGTAGCGTTCCCGGTGCATGGAGATGCGGGTCCCAGCGATGCCAAAGTGATCCCTTGGTGCTGAATTTCATATCCTGCGATATTACATCGTCTTCGCCAGCACCGTCTTGGATTCGAATGAATAGTCCGTATCGCGAAACATTGGGGCTTCGCAAAATTCGATTTGCGGTGGGGCGCGGGAAGGGTCGAGCCGAACAAACCGGCGGCCGGCGGCCCGGTAGTGTTCAGAATTTTGTGTAAGCAGCTTTGTGTTGATAGTTGATAAGAGCGGCGGCCGCGCCGACAGGCGTGGCCACCGCATAGTTGGATGCTACAGCAGGATGGCGTCGGCCGTCATAGGCCGTCAGCCGGAAGGGAAGCCTTGACGGCCGATGACAGCCTGCTGTACCGCCGACCGGGTTATCGCAGGCCGGCAGCAATGCGTTCCTCGAAGGCGATCGCCAGATGGTTCAGAGCGTCTTTCCAGCCATTGATATGGCGCCAGCGCCGCTTGGCCTCCTCCAGCGCCAGGTAGATCAGCTTGCGGGCCGCATCCTCGCTGGGAAACGCCCCCTTGGTTTTGATCACCTTCCGAATGCTCCGATTGGTCGCCTCCACGGCGTTGGTCGTGTAGATGACCTTGCGGATCGCCTCCGGAAAATCGAACAGCGTGGCCACCTGCTCCCAGTTTTGCCGCCATTTACGCCCGATCATCGGGTACTTCTTGCCCCACTGGTCCTCAAACCGGGCCAGTTCCGCCAGTCCTTGCTCCGCCGTCGGCGCGCTGTAGATCTGACGCAGCGACGCCGCTACCGCGCGCATTTCCTTGTAGTTAACGTACTCCAGGCTCCCCCGCACCATGTGCACGATGCAGAGCTGGACTCGCCCTTTTGGATACGACGCCTGGATCGCTTCCGGGAATCCCTTCAGCCCGTCCACGCAGAAAATCAGAATGTCCCGCACCCCTCGGTTTTTCAGTTCCGTCAACACATGCAGCCAAAACTTGGCGCCTTCATTGGCCGAAAACCAGATGCCCAGGATCTCCTTCTGCCCCTCCAGCGTCACGCCCAAGGCGATGTAGACCGCCCGCGTGTCCACTTTCCCGTCCACCCGCATCTTGACCATCAATGCGTCCAGGTAGACGATCGCGTACACCTTCTCCAACGGCCGATTCTGCCGCTGCTGCACCTCGTCCCAGACCGAATCGGTGACCTCCGAGATCAATGCCGGGCTTACCTCCACCTGGTAGAGATCCTCCATATGCCGTTGCACATCCCGCACGCTCATTCCCCGCGCGTAAAGCGCCAGGATCTTGTCGTCCAGCCCTGGCACCCGCGTTTGATGCTTCGGCACAATCTGCGGCTCAAACGTCCCGTTGCGGTCCCGCGGCACTTCCAACTCCAGTGGCCCCTGCTCGGTCTGCAGCCGCTTCCGGCTCGCCCCGTTCCGGCTATTGCCGCTGTTGCGCCCTTCCACCGCATGCTTGGCGTAACCCAGATGGTGCTTCAATTCCGCATTCAGCGCTCGTTCCAGCAGCCGTTTCTGGATCTGCTTCAGAAGTCCGTCTTCACCCAACAGATCCTCGGGCTTCTCATAGCCGGCCATCAGCCGGTCCAATATCTCGTCGTCCAGTCCCATTTTGCTCCTCTCAGTCTAGAGAAGCCGTTTACACAATTCCGTGAACACCCTCGGCGGCCCGGCCGCCTCAACCCCGATGGACCGCCATCGCCATTGCCAACACTGCCACCAACCCAACCACAACAACCCCAGCGCCCCAGACAGCCCCATAAAACAGCAACACCGCCCACCGCGTAAACGATCCGCCCATTCCCAGATACACCCAGACCCAATCACGAAATCTCATACAAACCTCCCGGCCAAAAATCCCAGAACAAACGCTGTCCCAGCCCACTGCCAGCGCAGTACCCGCGACGGCCAAACCACCCCACTACCCGCCCGCGCAACCTCCCGAGCCACCGCCACGCCAACCCCCTTCTGCATCCTCTCGCCCGCGGCATCGAACTCCTTCGCCGCCTTACGTATCTCATCGGCCACTCCGCGAACCGCCTCCTCCAGCATCAGCCGGTTCAGCGTCACAATCACCATCGCCGGATCATGCGCGTCCAGCTTCACCCCATGCCGCGCCACCGCCTCCGCCATTAATCTGTTGATATCCATGGCCTATTGAAAGGACAGTCCATCCAACTGGTCGAACAATTCCCGCTGCATCACCTTCAACCGTTGCCGCATCATGATCGAAAACCCTGCTGAGTCAATCGCCTCCTGCAACGTCAGCTTCCGCGTGATCACGTCCTCCATGTCCCGCCCAAACGTATCCTGATTCCGCCGCGGAATCACCACGGACCCCAGCACCCGCCCAGCGTTCTCCACATACACCGGCATCTCATGCAACTGCCGCCCCTCCCGTTCGATCCGCCCAAAATACTCATTGATCCACAGCACAATATTCTGATCCTCCGACGTCTGCGCCAGCCGGGCAAAGCCGCTCAGGGTATCCGCTAGCGCCTGGCCGCCGGTAATCACACAATGCACATAGAGCTTCCGACGTGACTCCTTCAGCATCGCCATCGCATTGTTCTCCAGCATGTAGTTCCACAGCGGAATGAACGTCGACGCCCCGTTGTCCACAATAAACGTGCCCGGCTGCGTCAACAGGTTCTCCATCAAACCATCGAACGCCCGCTGGTCAACCGAGCCATCCCGCAGCAACTCCATCCGGTCCGCCCCCAGCTCCCGATACTGCGAGAAGGTCTGATTCACCGGGTCCGTGTCGATGCACCGCACCGGAATGCTCCGCCGGTGCCGGAAGTACTGCGCCAACAGCGAGGCGGCCAAACTCTTGCCGACTCCCCCTTTCCCCTGCAGCGAGAAGTGAATCTCGCCATCGAACTCAACGCCATTCGCTTTCGATCCAGCCATCTTTCGTCTCCTCATTTCTTGCCAAACAATTCTTCGTCCGACATCGTCCCGCTGTAGTCGAAACCCGGCCGGTTCCGCGCGGCACGATGCAAATTGCCCAGCGGATCATTCCCCGCCGGCCCAGGCGCTCGCTTTTCCTCAGCCTTCGGCGGCGCGGATCTCTCATTCGCCGTCCCCGACTTCCGCAAATTCGCAATCGCCCAGCACAGCGTCGAGTAGGGGATCGGGACGCCATCCGCTCCCAACCGAGCCTGTATCGCCCGAACCGAATGCCCCGCATCGAGACATGCCCGAATGGACGGCCACAAATGGCGGATCAACCCCACCCGCCTCGCGGGGACTTCGGCGGCCAGTTCAGCCAAGCGCGGCAATTCGTCAGTCTTCGGCATCAGCAACACGTCTGTCTAAACATTTACAGCAAGTTCCAAACAATTACAAGCTAGCTTGCACAAGTTCTAAGAAATTCCAAGATGTTCTAATGAATTCCAGCAACTTCCAAAGCATCCGCGCCCAACCCCGGCAAATGCGGCAAAACAGGTGATAGTGGAACATAAAGGGGAATCCGGGCTACGTAGTGGTTTTTCTTGCCTATCCCACCTGTTTGCCGTACTATACCCATACGGTACAGGCTAGCCTGATATCCGGGAACTACCCGTATGCCCAAAACGCAACGTTTTGAACTGCAAATCCGGCCCGATCATCTCGCCGCCGCCCGCAAAGCAGCGCAAGCCCGCGGCTTCGACTCGGTCTCCGCTTATTTCCGCGCCCTCCTCGAACAGGACTCCCGCCAGAGCCAGCAACACGACCAACTCGAAACCGCAGTCACCAGCAGCATCGACCGGGTAGCGAAGGAGATGCGCCGGCTCCACAACGCCAACCAGGCGCTCTTCGCCCTGACCGATAGCCTGGTCCGCCTTTTCCTAACCTGCACGCCAGAGCCGCCAGCCGAGATCCTCGACGCCACCAAGCGTCGCGCGAAACTCCGCTACGAGCGATTCATGCTCTCCGTCGCCCAGAACATGACCGGCGACGCCCGCTCCGCCCTCCTCGACGTCCTCAAAGGAGATCCCGATGCCTGACGAAGAGCAAATCAAACTCCGCCCCCGGCGCCCGAAGTTCGTCCGCGACGAGAGCAAATCCTGGTCCAGCGCCTTCAAAGGCCTGATGCGAATTGCCCGAATGACCAGCACCCGCCAGTCAGCACCGGCCGCCATCCGCCCGGGCAAGCCCCACAAACAGCGTTGTGCCATCCGCGTGACGTATTCGCCAAACCACGTCCGCGGCCAATGGGCCGCCCACGGCCGTTATATAGCGCGCGAGAGCGCCAACCCCGACGGCGTCGGCTTCAACATGACCAGCGACGAGGTCGCCATCCCAGCCACCCTCGCCAGCTGGCAGAAATCCGGCGACCCCAGGCTCTTCAAAATGATCATCTCCCCCGAGTTTGGCGAACGCTTGGAACTCAAGAAACACACACGCGACGTAATAACCCGCTTATCACAAGACCTGAACACCGACCTCGAATGGGTCGCCGTCGCGCATTTCAACACGGGCCACCCTCACATACATGTCGCCCTCCGCGGCGTCACACCCGCCGGCGACCTCCGCCTCCCCCGAGATGTAATCAAACACACTATCCGCCGCCACGCCGAAGATCTCTGCACCGAGCAACTCGGCTTCCGAACAATTAACGACGCCATCGAGTCGGAGTGCCGGGAGATCCACGCCCTCCATGTCACAAGTTTGGACCGCGACATCCAGCGGCGGCTGCCAATTTCCGGAAGTATCTTTTCGGAGCTGGAACTCCCGTCAGGCGACGGCGAGCGCAATCAAATCCACCTGCATCATCTCACCGCGCGCCTTCACACGCTCGCCAAACTCGGCCTCGCGGAATCGATTTCGCAAAATCGTTGGCAGGTCGTCTGTCAGTTCCGCCAAAAACTCACATCGATACAACGAGCAAATGACAGGCTGCGTAGCACTGGGACCCAGCAATCTCGGTCTCTGGTTACAAGCGAAAAGAGGGTCCACCGCTAGACATCCATCGCAGCCCCGTTCTTCCGTAGCCACTCCTTCCGATCCCGGTAATCCGGAATGATCTTGTCGACCTCATTCCAAAACGCATCGGTATGATCCAGATGGAGAAAATGGCAAAGCTCGTGGACGACGATATAGTCGATGATCGTTGGAGGCGCCATCATGGACTTCCAATGAAATGCCAGAGCGCCCGTCGCTGAACAGGTCGCCCACCGATGGCCAAGCTCCCGGACTTCGACTCGACCCGGCGTCACTCCAACCTTTGGCGCAAAGTATTCAATGCGCCCCGCAATTCGTCTCAGGCCATTTCCGATGTAGTAGTCTCGGAAGGCGGCACGAGCGGCTGGTACCTCTCCCCGCTCCACTATTTCCATTCGCAAACAGAATCGTCCTCCCTTGAGGAGCAGTGGCTCGTCCTGATTGGCCGCGAGCAGAAGCCGGTAGGACCGGCCCAAGTACAGGAAGCCTTCCCCGCTTCGATACTCTCGAAGGATACGCGTCGCGTTTAGATCTCGCCATTCGGCGAGGTTCTTGTAGATCCAATAACGTTCGCTGGCAACGATGTCTTCGATCTTCTCCGGCGGGACTGCTTCAGGCGCCCGCACCGGTAAGCGCCCGTCACGCTCTATTGCGATGCCGGCCGTACGGCGACTGCGGGTCCCTTCTCCGCTGTGACGATTCACTTGACAAGAATCGGCGCCTGCCGCCATACTGCCATCATGCTAGCTTGGACAAGCTAGATACTGCAATGCAAGAAAACGAAACTCGACCATCCGATAGCAAACACGAACCAGGACGCTCTCTGGACAACGGCAATGAGCCGCTTCTCGACTCCGGATTCGAAGATGAACAACCCGAGCTCGACTTTGACGAAAGGATCTGACCCATGGCCGACGAACCCACTCCCAATGAAGCTCCGGCCAAACGGGACTTCCGCAAAGAGGTCACCGACCAGATCATCGCCATGCTGGAGAAGGGGACCGCGCCCTGGCAGAAGCCGTGGGAGCCAGGATCGCTGCAGCTGCCCTTTAACCCCACCACCGAGAAGAACTATCGAGGCGGCAACGCCCTTCACCTGATGGCCGTTGGAACGCGCAAAGGATTCGACGACCCGCGATGGCTCACCTACAAACAAGCCGCTGCGAATGGCTGGCAGGTTCGCGCGGGCGAAAAGGGAACGCAAATTGAATTCTGGCAGTTTGGCGAAGCGGGTAAAAAGGGCGATTCGCCCGGAGATCGATCGGAACCCGACACAGGCAATGGTGATTACCGCGGCCCGCTGCGCCGTGTCTTCACGGTATTCAATGCCAAGCAGATTGACGGCATTTCCCCGTATCTTCCCAAGCAGCACACGGAGTGGGAGATCGTCGAAACCGGCGAATCGATCCTCACAAATTCCGGGGCGAAAATCATCCACAACCAGGACGACCGTGCGTTTTATAGCAGGGGCCATGACCATATTTGCCTCCCGCCGGCCGCGGCGTTCAAATCCGCCGCCGACTACTACGGCACGGCTTTGCACGAGCTCGCCCACTGGACAGGGCATCCAGACCGCTTGAATCGGCAGACGCTCAATCAGAGCTACCGCTTCGGCGATCCCAACTACGCAAAAGAGGAACTGCGAGCCGAACTCACCAGCGTCTTCCTCGCCGCCGAACGAGGCATTCCTCACAATCCGGAACAGCACGCCGCATACGTCCAGTCTTGGATCAAAGCGCTCAGCGAGGACAAAAACGAGATCTTCCGAGCTGCCAAAGATGCCCATCGAGCGGCGGATTATCTGCTGGATCTGGAGCGGGGAAAGCAGCTCAGGACGGAAACGTCCGAGCACGTCGCCGCCTTCGAACGCGGGAACGCCGCTGTGGCGATCACGGAGAAGGAGACCGCTACCGAACACCGGGAACCGGTCGCATCGCGAGGTATGGCCAAGCTCGAAGCCGAGAAGATTCTCGACGGCGAGGTCGACGGCCGGCGCCCGCCCAGCGATCAGGCGATCAAGGAATCCTTCGCCGCCGCCGAAGCGGTTGCCCGCAAAATCATGGGGGAACAGGCCCGGACCTACCCAGCCGACACCGACTCCGGCAAGTATCGCGGTGAACTGATTGGCGAAACGGACCACCACATTATTCAGCGACTCAGCACCAAAAGTGCCGTGGCCCACGAAAAGCACTTGTTGCCCGGTCCGGCCAATTCCGCCGAAAACGTGCTCGTCGCCTACTCCAACCAAGTCGCACAGCTGAAACCGAACCAGGACCGGCAACGATCCCACGCGCTAGCGCGCTGAGAACACACCGATGCCGCGCGAGCCAAAGGTATACAGGACGCCCACTGATCCCGGCTTTGTCGGCGGCTACAACTGGTCGGCGATGCTGACCGGGCTCGCGCTACTGGCAACCGTGAACGTGGTCGCCACGCAATTCATCGCGCACCAATTCCGGTACCAACCTGCACTCGGTCAACCCATCCTCGTGCGCTCCGGCCACGCCATTTACCAGCCGACCGCCTGGGCCTTCTGGCTCATACAGCACAGCAACACGACGGACCCCCAAGTGAAGCAGCCGCTGCTGGCGGGAGCGCTGATCGTGGTCATCGGCTCGGCCATCACGGTGCTGATTGTTTACGGCCTCAACCTCCGTCGCGCCCGTCGGCTATCCGCGAACACCGAAGATCTGCACGGATCAGCACGGTGGGCCAGCGCCGCAGATATCCGGTCCACCGGTCTCCTCGACGCCAACCAAGGCGTCTACGTCGGGGGATGGCTCAATCCCGCCACGCGCCATCTCCACTACCTACGTCACAACGGCCCAGAACATGTTCTTGCCTTCGCTCCAACTCGCAGCGGCAAGGGCGTCGGACTAGTCATCCCGACGCTCCTCGCCTGGTCTGAGTCAGCCGTCGTCTACGACATCAAAGGGGAAAACTGGGCTCGCACCGCGGGCTTCCGCGACAAGGCTGGCCACCTCTGCTTCAAATTCTCACCGGTCGAAGTGGCAAACGGATCCCGATTCAACCCGCTAGCCGAAGTACGCGTCGGCACGCCGCGCGACGTGTCCGACGCACAGAACGTCGCCGATATGATCGTCCGCACCGGCGAGGACAGCCCAATGGAGCGCTACTGGCAAGACGCCGCGGCCTCCATCACAACCGGAATGATCCTCCACGTCTGCTATGCCGCAGCCGCTGCAGGCCGCGAAGCCAGTCTCAGTAACCTCGCCGCCACGTTCACCAAACCCGGGCAGAGTTTTCGCGACACGCTGAACGAACTGGAGAGCTTCCCTCACGATCCGCAACGGCTCCATCAATGGATAACCCCAGATGGCGAACGAACCAGTACCCACCCTGTAGTCCGCGAGAAGGTCCGCGAGATGCTCGACAAGGAGGACAAGGACTTCTCCGGCGTGCTGTCAACCGCGAAGACCGCGCTGACGCTGTATAGTGATCCGCTCGTCGCCAAGAACACCGCCGCGAGCGACTTCACCATCAACGACCTCGTCAACCACGCCCGCCCCGTCTCGCTCTACCTCGTCGTGCCGCCATCGGACAAAATCCGCCTGCGCCCGCTCATCCGGCTGATCTTCACCATGATCGTCAACCGCCTCACCGAGCGGATGGACTTCGAGGGTGCCGCGCAGAAACGCAACCGCCACCGGCTGCTGTTCATGATCGACGAGTTCCCATCGCTCAAACGAATGGAGGTCTTCGCCGACGCTCTCTCCTACATGGCCGGCTATGGTCTCAAGGCATACCTCATCACGCAGGACATTCGCCAAATCGTCGACGAGTACGGCCCTAACGAAAGCATCGTATCGAACTGTCATGTCCGTGCGGCCTACGCCCCCAACCAATTCGACACCGCCGAACTCCTCTCCAAGATGACTGGTACAAAGACGATCCAGAAGGCGACCTTCAACTTCTCCGGCTCGCGCCTGGCGCCGATCGCCAACCACATGAGCGCCACCGTCGACCAGGTCGAACGCCCCCTCGTGACGCCTGACGAAGTCATGCGCCTGAAGCCACCGCAGAAGTCGGGCGAGGGCGCCAACGAGCGCATCACCGCCCCCGGCGACATGCTGATTTTTGTCAGCGGCCAACATCCTATCTACGGAACCCAGATTCTCTACTTCACCGACCCCGTTTTAAAGCAACGCGCCGCCATCCCGCCACCGACGAAGTTTATCGCCATCGGCGAGGCCGGCATAGAACCGCAACTGCCACCGGACCGAACCCGCAACGTGATCAGTCGACCCGAGTTCGTTCCCCAATCGCCAATGGAAGCTGCCTTCGTGACCGAGTTGAACGGCCAACTGCCTGCCAAGCCCGGCTTCATTGAACAGCTCGACATGGATCTCCACGAAGAAAGGAAGGACTGACATGCAAAAGAACCGCGTCGAGTTGGCGGGCTACCTCGCTGACAAACCACAAGTTCGCTACATGCCATCCGGGATGCCCGTCGCCAACGTCCGCATGGCCGAAGGCTACCGGTACACCGACCGCAACAACCAGTCCCAGGAACACACCAACTGGCACAACCTGGTCTTCTACGGTGACCTGGCCGACATCGCCATCACCTACGAAAAGGGCGAGAACATCTTCGTCGAAGGCACCCTCCAAACCCGCAAATTCACGCCGAAGGACGGCAGCCCGCGGACAATCTACGAAATCATCGCCCGCAGCGTGTACCTGATCGCAAAGCCGCGCACGACCAAAGAGGCTCCCGAGGACAACGCCCCACACATGGAGGAGACCACGAAGGAGGTAGAAAGCGATGCTGCCGTCTGGCCGTCATAGAACTCTCGCCCTCGCGCTCGGCGCGCCGGCGTTTGCCATCTTCCTGATGGCCGGAATAGCCACGGTGTTCGGAGTCCGAATTAACACCAGCTACAGCCTCCCGCTCGGCCTCTACGCCACGACGAACGAACCCACCGCCGAGCTAATCGAATTCTGCCCCGCCGAGCCATTCGCATCCGAATCGGCCTCCCGAAGCTACCGAACCCGCGGCTTCGCCTGCCCCGATGGAGCGGTCCCTCTGTTGAAACCCATCGTCGCCCGGCCCGGCGACCTGGTGTTCGTCAGCCCCGAAGGAATCACAGTCAACGGGCGCCTTCTCCGAAGGACCCAACCCGCATCTGAAGACGTCAGCGGCAGGCCGCTGAAATCCTGGCCAACAGGACTATACGGCGTCGGACCGGACACGGTCTGGGTAGCCTCGACCTACAACGTCGGCAGCTACGACTCCCGCTACATGGGCCCGATCCACACCAGCCAAATCCGCAGGAGGCTCCGACCACTATGGCTCCTACGTGGGTAGTCTCCATGGCGCTATCCGCCTTCATGCCCTGGGTCGTGTTCCGCCAATCAACCCGAACCAGAGCAGCAGCGGTAGCCTTCATCTACTTCGCCGCGGCCTCCGCCCCAATCCCGTGGATAACCGACGGACCCGCAATCGGCATCGGACTCCTGCTCATAGCATCAGCAATCCTCACCCTCCCCTGGGTCGCCCTCTGGCACAATGACCCCAGTCAGCGACTCTGGCGAATTCCCGCAGCGCTCCTACTGTCAGCAGTTCCACCAATCGGAATCATCAACTGGGCCTCGCCGTTAACAGCAGCCGGGCTGCTATTCCCCGGCACAGGCCTCGCCGGCCTCGCGGCCACGGCCCTCACCGAAGCGATCTGGCAAGCCCATCCAAGATCCGTCGCCGGCGTAATCCTGGCCGCGAACCTCATCTATCTCTCCCCAGATCCGCCGAAAGGGATCCAAGCCCTCGACACTACAGATTCTGGAGACACGTTCCGAAAAGAAGAATCGGCCCGTTTGGCCATCCACACCTCGACCTCGAATCTCACAATTCTCCCGGAGGGCGCGGTTCGGCGATGGACGGAAGCTACCGAAGCCTATTGGACAGACACGATCAATCGCCTCAAAGCGACCAATCGAACCGCCCTGATCGGAGCAGGACTGCCGATTCCCAACTCCGACCAATTCCACAATTCCGTTCTCACAATCGGCACCATCTCAACCGTCCGATTCGACCAACGAATCCCCATCCCAATCGGAATGTGGAAACCCTTCGGGTCAGCCGACGGTGTCCCGCTTAACCTCACCGGCCCCGGAACCCTCAATCTCGGGGAACACCGGATCGCCATTCTGATCTGCTACGAACAACTTCTCGTCTGGCCAATGGTTCAGTCCGCTTTTGAGAGCCCGACCCTCCTCGTCGGAATCTCAAATACAACCTGGACCAAACAAACACCGATCCCCACCGTACAGGCGGCCTGCTTGAAACTCTGGTCCCGCCTTTTCGGGATTCCCAGTATCTCTGCCGTCAATGGCTAATCCGCAACTGTGGCCGAAGGAGGTCAATCAAATGCCAACACGTTCTTATGAATCCGGAGATTTTCAGACGGACGCAGTCCAATCTGCGCCGCTGGCTCCGCGGCTGTTGTCTGTCGCCGATGCAGCTCGATATCTCGGACGAACCGAGAAGTCTATAAGGCATCTCGTACAGCGCAGAAAGCTGACTTCGATTCGGGGTGACGGAAGAGTGATGTTTGACCGCTGCGACCTCGACGCCTGGATCAAACACCACAGAGCCTAGGGAGCGACAGGTTGCCGGGAAAAAGAGAATACGGAAGTGGTGGGCTCTATCGCAGGGGTCGGATTTGGTGGATGAAATATTACTTCGATCGCTATCCGGTGTGGGAGAGCACTAAAACTCGCAACAAGAAACGAGCTGAAGAAGTTCTTCGACAACGCATGGCGGAGGTGGAACTTCGCCAACTCCCAAATCCAGCCGCTAAGCGATTGAAGATTGTGGATCTTCTGAACGGTCTAATGTCCGATTACGAGTTGCGCGGCCGGGCGAGCACGAAGCAGTTGGAATCTCGAATGCGACTTCATCTCATCCCTCTGCTAGGGCCGATAAAGGCGCTCGAATTCGGCCGGCGCCAGGTCGAGGCGTATGTCCGTCAACGCCGTCATCAAAACGCCTCGGATGCTGCAATCAATCGAGAGATGGAGCATCTGCGTGCTGCGTTCAAACTCGCCGTCGACAATGAAGAACTTCAGCGGGTCCCTAAAATCAAGATGCTCGACGAAGACAACGTCCGCACGGGATTTCTCGAACACCATCAGTACATTGCCGTGAAAGCGGCTCTTCCTGCCTACCTCAAGCCTCTATTTGTGACCGGATATCACGTCGGGTGCCGGCTCGGCGAGCTCCTGAAACTCCGATGGGATCAAGTCGACTTCGAAGCGTCTCAGATTTGGCTGGAGCGAAGCCAGACAAAGGCAAAAATAGCTCGTGTATTGCCGATCTACGGTGAGATGCGGGACGCATTGGTTGAGGGATTTCGGACGAGGAATAAGTTGTATCCGGAGTGTGATCTGGTATTTCACCGGGAGGGTGCGGCGATTGTCGATTTCCGGAAAGCATGGGCTGCCGCCTGTACGAAGGCAGAGGTGAAATGGCTTCGATTTCACGATCTCAGACGGAGTGCCGTTCGCAACATGGACCGGGCGGGAATTCCGCGTGCCACAATTCGACGCATTATCGGCCACGAGACCGATGCGATGTTTGACCGTTATCGAATCGTTGACCAGCGAGATGTCGACGAGGCTGGCGCAAAAGCAGAGCAATACCTCAATGACCAGCCGAAGTCCCGACCGAACCCTAAGGACGAATCCACCTAGCGCCGATGGCTGCTCGCAGTTGATTTCCAGTCAAAAGTAACGACGCTGGCGCTCGCAAGCTCAGTCAGACGCCATTGGCGCTAGATGGATTCGTTATCTAAATCAGGCGGCGGGGGGGGACGGCGAAGCCGTCGGTATGGTTCTTCTTCTCCCTGCCGGTACCTACTCTGCATGCTGGCAGCACGGGTGCTCGCAAGGTTCAGTTGATCGCGAAGCGCTCACAAGTATAGCTTTCGGGCTCTTCCCGAAGATCCTTCCATACTTCATGAGGGAACGCGCATCGCTGTTAGTGAGTGATCCTGCGGCGGTTGATGTGTCGGCCGAAATGGGGCACTGATTCAATTTGCGACAGGCCAGGGCATGGTTGGCCAGATCGTCCGCAGCCGCTTTCACTTGCGCCTCTTTCGCCGGCGAG
>JAEUQC010000050.1 GCA_016789905.1 Bryobacterales bacterium
TCCGGCACAATCCGCTCCCCGCGCAGCGTGATCTTTAACTTCCCATCCACATACACCGGCGCCACCGGCTCTTCAAACGTCCCCGGCAGCGATATGCCTAAATTGGCGTGCTTGCTCTCCCCAGGGCCATTCACAATACAACCCATCACCGCCACTTTCATCTCTTCCACGCCTGGATGCTTGTCTTTCCAGATCGGCATCTGCGTCCGCAAATAGGTCTGTATGTCGTCGGCCATCTGTTGGAAGAAGGTCGACGTCGTCCGTCCGCACCCAGGGCACGCCGTCACCTGCGGCGTAAAGCTCCGCAGTTCCAGCGCCTGCAATATCTGCTGGCAAACAATCACTTCCTCCGTCCGGTCTCCATTCGGCAGTGGCGTCAGCGACGCGCGAATCGTGTCGCCAATCCCCTCCTGTAACAGCACGCCAATCGCCGCCGTCGTCGCCACAATTCCCTTCGACCCCAGCCCCGCCTCCGTCAATCCCAAATGCAACGGATAATCACACTGCGCCGCCAGCATCCGGTACACCCCTATCAGATCCTGCACCCCGCTTACCTTCGCGCTCAGCAGAATCATGTCGTGCCCCAACCCATGCCGCTCCGCCGCCGCCGCGCTCTCCAGTGCCGACACCACCATCGCGTTCATCATCACCCGCTTGGCGTCCAACGGCTCGTCCAGCTTCGAATTCTCATCCATCATCCGCGTCAGCAGCGCCCCGTCCAGCGACCCCCAGTTCACCCCAATCCGCACCGGCTTCCCATACTCCACCGCCACTTCGATCATCGTCCGGAAATTGTCGTCGTGCTTCTTGCCAATGTTCACATTCCCCGGGTTGATCCGGTACTTCGCCAGCGCCCGCGCGCACTCCGGATACTTCCGCAGCAACTGGTGCCCGTTGTAATGGAAATCGCCCACAATCGGCACCCGCACGCCAAACATGTTCAGCGTCTCGACGATCTTCGGCACCGCCGCCGCCGCTTCCTCCGTGTTCACCGTCACGCGCACAATCTCCGAACCAGCCTGCGCCAGCGCCATCACCTGGTTCACCGTCGCTTGCACATCCGCCGTATCCGTGTTCGTCATCGACTGCACGACAATCGGGTGATTCCCCCCAACCATCACGCCGCCCACATTCACGGCCACCGACTTCCTTCGAGCGCTTGCTGCCATATCCCTTCAGTTTATCAGCCGTCAATCGCAACCATAAGTTTTTTCGATTGGATGTTCCACCCGTTCGTCCGTACAGTGAAAGGGTAGCCGCCGCGTCACACGGCCTTCTCCCCGTATGAGAATTCTCATCCGCGCGTTAAGAGTAAGGAGACTCTGTGTCGATACGTATCTTGTTGTTCGAGTTGCATGAAGATCTGCTTTGTGAGCTCCGCGACGCTCTGATATCGGCTCGTCTCGTCCCTGCTATTGAAGAAGAAGTCGCGCCTCGTGCAATCGATTGGAGTCAGTATGATCTTGTCTTTTGTCCCGCCACTTCAACGGTTCTCCAACAAGTCCTTGCCGCCGCGGCAGGCCAAATGCTCCGCGTTCGCGTCATCGCCGTCAGCCGCCTTCCTGAAGTCGAGGAATGGCTCGATTCCATCGAACTCGGCGCCATCGACTATTTTGCACCTCCGTTTGAGCAGTCCCAAGTCCGCTGGCTCATGCAAACTCACTTCCCAAGCGGGAATCTGATCGCCGCGTAGACTTCCACTCTCAAATTCCACCCATCGGAGGCAGTACCCGCCGTGTCTCGACGAACGTTATTCGTGTATCTACTCGTCGCTTCCGCGACTTTCGCCGCGCAGTCATCCGCGTCGCGCCAGGAAGGTAAGCTCATTACTTCCGGCTCTGCGGATTCGCTTTGGATCGAACTCTACGAAACGCCCGCCCGCCTCATGGTTGACCGGGTCCCCGTCAGCCGTGACGGCACGTTCGTTGTCACCGTGATCCCCACCAGCTTCTATGAGGTCCGTGTCGTCACCAGCCACGGTGTCCGCATCACCAGCGATCATGTTCAGTTCCGCCAGGGCCAGCCGGTCGAAATCCGTCTCCCGGCGTCGCGGTCGGAGGCGCCCAATCCGGCCGGCCCCATCAGTGTCCGCCGCCTTTCGCACAAGCCTGCCAAGCCCGTTCGCCGTCTCATGCGCGAGGCCGATTCGTTTGCCGACAAGGGTAACCTCCAAGCCTCCACGGAAACGCTGGAGCGCCTACTGGCTGCGGACCCGGACTGGTTTGAAGCCTGGAATAATCTGGGGGCTCGCCGCCTCACCATCGGTCGCCACGCCGAAGCGGCGGAGGCCTTCACTCAGGCTCTGCGGATCGATCCCAACAATGCTGGAGCGCTAACGAATCTCGGCCTGACCAAGCTCTTTCTGCGCCAGCCGGCCGACGCGGAGCGTGCCGCCATCGGCGCCGAGAAGATCGCACCGGGCACGCCCCGCACGGCATACGTTTACGGGTTGGCGCTCCTCCAGCAACAGAAGCAGCCGGCCATTGCGTTGGAGGCGCTCCGTCATGCCGCCACGCTGATTCCGCGCGCCCTGTTGGCGAGCGCCGAATGGCATTGCCGTCACGACGATTTTGCCGCCTGCGAGAAGGATCTGCGTGCCTTCCTCCGCACTCCGCCAGGCCCCAACCACGCCAACGCCGAAAAGTGGCTCGCCCTCCTCACCCAAAACCGCCCCCAACATTAAATTGGTGCCAGGCCATTAAATTGGTGCCAGGCACCAATTTAATGTTGGCAACCCTTTTGTTTTCAATATCGGCGTCTCTGAAAACGCGGTTTCTTCAGCGGTCTGTCTGACCGCCGTTCAACGGGAGACGCCCCGCGCCGCGGAGCCCTCTACCTCCTATAAACCGCCCCTTGGGACACCTGCGTCATCGTAATCCGCACCTTCGTCGGAAAGAATTTCTCATGGTCCGCCCGCCGGTGCGCGTGCCCCCGCCCCCCACTGGCGTCCTTGATCACCAGGTCCATCTGCTTAATTCCCTCTTCCCAAATGATCGACCCGTTCTCCCAGAACGCCGTCATCGGCACGTCTTTCTCATACACCCCCGCCTCCGTATACAAATCGGTCCCCGTACACCCATACCCATTCCCTTGCCCCTTGTTCGGGATATAACAAAGCGTCCACGTCGTCGCCTCTCCCCCTGCCGGCTTCTCCAGCACTTCCAGCCGGATGTGTACCGTCCCATTCCGGTAATCCACCGGCGCCACCCAGTTCACCGGCCGCGACGGGTTAATCAACGGCCCCTTCACGTAGTAGTGCGATTTGCTCGGCGACGCCCCGTCCGCGTCCGCCTTCGTATACGAAAACGTGACGTCGAACAACACAAACTGCTCCCCAAAAGCCCCAATCGTGCCGAAAAGCAACAGGAATAGAGTCCGCATACCTTCCGGCCAGCATAACAGAGGGAATCGGAACCAACTGCTACACTAAAAGCATCTACTGTCTGTAGAGACCATGTCACTGAGATCCTATTTCCGGCTCGCCCTCCATACCCAAATGCTGCCGATTCTCGAAAGCGGCGAGGAAACCCTCGTCGGCGGCCAGGCGGTCATGGAAGGCGTCATGATGCGCGCCCCGCATAGCTACTGCACCGCGGTCCGCCGCGCCTCCGGGGAGATCGTCACCGAAGAAAGCCCCCTCCCGCGAGTCTCAGAAACCTACCCCATCTTCAAATACCCCATCCTCCGCGGCGTCGGCACCCTCGGCCAGGCCATGTGGCTCGGTGTCAAAGCCCTCAAATTCTCCGCCAACGTCGCCCTCGCCGACGAAAACAACAAGGAAGGCAAGCCCGAATCCGGCGAAATCCCCGCCTGGGTCATGACCGCCAACATGGTCTTCAGCTTTCTCTTCTTCATTGCCCTCTATAAACTCGTTCCCCTCTGGCTCACCACCCAGCTCCAAACTGCCTACCCCATCATCGAAAACCGCATCCTTTTCAACCTGGTCGACGGCGTCATCCGCATCATCATCTTCATCAGCTTCCTGTTCGCCCTTTCGCGCTACAAAGACATCCATCGCGTATTCGAGTTCCACGGCGCCGAACACAAAGTCGTTTTCAATTTCGAATCCGGCAGGCCTGTCACCACCGCCAACGCCCAGAGCTTTGTCACCTTTCACCCGCGCTGCGGCACCAGCTTTCTGCTCGTCGTCATGGTTATTTCCATGATTCTCTACACCGTTCTCCCGCTCGACGGTTTCGCGGCCAAATTCGCCGCCCGCATCGTCCTGCTCCCCGTCATCGCCGGCCTCAGCTACGAACTCATCCGCTTCGCCGCCCGCCAGCGCGGCTCGCTCCTCGCGCTCATGACCGCCCCCGGCCTCTGGCTCCAGAAAATCACCACCCAGCCCCCGGCCGACGGGCAGGTGGAGGTCGCCATTCACGCCCTCGATGGCGCCATGGCCCTGGAAAAGAAGCAGGGCGGCGAACTCGTTATCGCTTAGCACCCCCCACCCGCCTTCGCGCTTTCGCATCCGGGAAAGGGTATCTCCATGCAATATTCCGATAAACTCGACAACTTAGAAAAACGCTTCGACGAACTCACCGGCCAGATGGCTGACCCCGATGTCATTGCCGATAACGAAATCTATCGCAAGACCGCCAAGGCCCACCGCGACATGGAAGAGGTGGTCACCAAGTATCGCGAGTACAAAGCCATCGCCGAAAACCTGAAACAGGCCCAGGGCATGCTCCAGGAATCGGATGCCGACATGCGCGCCATGGCCGAAGAAGAGGTCGCCGCAATGACCCCGCAACTGGCCACGCTCGAAGAGGATCTGAAATTCCTCCTCCTGCCAAAGGATCCCAACGACGACAAAAACGTCGTCCTCGAAATCCGCGCCGGCACCGGCGGCGACGAGGCCACCCTTTTCGCTAACGAAGTTTTTCGCATGTACTCGCGCTACGCCGAAACCCTCAAGTGGCGCGTCGAAGTCACCGACGTGAGCCATAGCGATGTCGGCGGCGTCAAAGAAGTCATCGCCCTCGTCACCGGCGATCGCGTCTTCAGCCGCATGAAGTATGAAAGCGGCGTCCACCGCGTCCAGCGCGTTCCCCAAACCGAAACCCAGGGCCGCGTCCACACCAGCGCCATCACCGTTGCTGTCATGCCAGAAGCCGACGAAGTCGAAATCCACGTCGAAGCCAAGGACCTCCGCATCGATACCTTTTGTTCTTCCGGCCCCGGCGGCCAGTCGGTCAACACCACCTATTCCGCCGTCCGCATCACCCATCTGCCCACCGGAACGGTTGTCAGTTGCCAGGACGAAAAATCGCAAATCAAGAACCGCGAAAAGGGTATGCGCGTTCTCCGCTCCCGCCTCTACGAACTCGAACTGGAAAAGCAGCAGGCCGCCATCGGCGCCGAACGCAAGAAGATGGTAGGCTCCGGCGACCGCAGCGAGAAGATCCGTACTTACAACTTCCCGCAGAACCGCGTTACCGACCATCGCATCGGCCTCACCCTCCACCAGCTCGATCAAGTAATGGAAGGAAAGCTCGACCCCTTCATCGACGGCCTCACCGCCTTCAACAACGCCGAAAGGCTCCGGCAGCAGGCCGAGGATGACCCTACAAACGGCTCTGGCCCAGGGCGCAAAGCTTCTTAACGAAGCCGGCGTCGCGGTCCCACGACTCACCGCCGAAGTCCTCCTGGCCCACGCCCTCCGCCAGGAGCGGATCTATCTGGTTGCCCACGCCAACGACGAGCTTACCGAGCTCGCCTGGATCCACTACGGCCGCTACCTCCACGAGAAGATAAGGGGCAAACCCACCCAATACATCACCCGCCGTCAGGAGTTTTACGGCCGCGACTTCTATGTCGCTCCTGGCGTGCTGATCCCCCGTCCGGAGACGGAACTGCTGGTCGAAGCGGTGTTGAACCGAACCCAGCCAGGCGCCAGAATTCTCGACATCGGCACGGGGTCCGGCTGTATCGCCATCACCGTGGCGAAAGAGTCGGACGCCCGCGTTTACACAACAGACATATCTGCGACTGCGCTATCAATCGCGCAGCGCAACGCGACAACTCACGGAGCAATCGTCCAACTAACCCGAGCCGATTTAGCCAGTGCATTCCCAGACCAGTGTTTCGACATAGTAATCAGCAACCCGCCCTACATTCCCGAGGCAGACCGTAAGAACCTGGCCAAGGAGGTACGCGACCACGAACCCGCGAGCGCGTTGTTTGCCGGCGCCGACGGTCTTGACATATACCGCAGGCTGATCCCGGAGGCGCTGCGCGTGCTTAAGCCTGGCGGACTGTTGGCGCTAGAATTCGGCGTTAACCAATCGGAATCAGTAACTCAACTCTTATCCGCTTGGCACGCCATCGAAATCCTCCCCGACCTCTCCCAAATCCCCCGAATCGCCCTCGCCCTCCGCCCCCATCGGAGCCACCCCCCGTCTGTCCCCTCTTTTTCGTACGACATCCGCTAACTGCCAACACTGCCAACGGCTTACCGCCCGATTCTTACAAACGAAAACAGGTCCCCCCCCGCACCCTCCCCCTTCTTTTCCTCCCTGCTCGGAACCCCCAGCCCCGGCCACTCTCCCGCACCGAACAACTCCCATCGGAGCCACCCCCCGTCTGTCCCCTCTTTTTCGTACGACATCCGCTAACTGCCAACACTACCAACGGCTAACCGCCCAATTCTTACAAACGAAAACATCTGCCCCCCTCCCGCACCCGAAGAAACATCCCAAAATCGGCGCCGCCCCTGATCTATAATGCAGGTAAGTGCTCCGCCTACTCTTACTTACTAACCTGTTCACGCTCCTCTCCGCCCAAAACTGCCAAGTTACTCCCCTCCTCCCCTGGACCCCGCCGCCGATCCGCGATTCCGAAACCCTCGCCACCCGCGTCGGCACCGCATTCTCGCCTGTCCCAGCCCCCAACGGCGTCATTTACTTCGCTGACTCCTACTCCCGCCTCCGCCGTCTCGACCCCAACGGCACCATCACCACCCTCCACCGCTTCCCCCACCCCCGCTTCACCCCCAAACTCGATCGCAACGGAATCCTCCACGTCGCCATCGACGGCCAGATCCTCCGGCGCAACGGCGCCGAATTCACACCCATCGCAGGCTCCGGCCACCCCGGTTTCAACGCCGAATCCGGCCCCGCCCTCGAAGTCAACCTCGGCGCTATCAGGGATTTCGCCTTCGACCGGTCCAACACTCTCCACATCCTCGACGCCTTCTCCCGCCTCCGCGTCCTCGAATCCACCGGTGAACTGCGTACAATCGCCGGTTCCAACTCCAGGTCCTCTGAATCCGGCATACCCGCCCTCAGCGCCAACCTCCGCACACCCGCCGAAATATGGTTCCACGCCGACGGAACTATCATCCTGACCGGCTCCGGCCACATCGATCCAGCCGGCATATTCCGCACCAACACCGGCCTTCCCATTCCACGTTTCGCCATGCCCGATGGCACCCTCCTCGTCGAAATCGCCCCCTCCGCCCTCGTCCCCTACGACACTCCAACTGTCGACAAAGCCGTCTTCTCCGGCTACACCGGCACACCCGTCGCCGTCACTCCCGAAGGCGACCTGCTTCTCTCCCAGGTCAGCCCCACCGAACGCCGGCTCGCCCGCTTCAAGAACGGCGTCCACACAACAATCGCCGCCTTCCCCTCTCCCCCTGGATTCTTTCGCCCGCCCACCGTCCTGTGGGACCCCACATCGCAGACCACTTATTACTCGACCGAAGCCGGCGTCTCCCGAATCCAGCCCACAGGCGCAGTGCTCCCCATCGCATTAGATCCGGACAGTCCCATCGCGCTCGGCCCCGGCAACTCCATCTTCGCTGTGAAAGACCGCGCGCTCGTCCAGGTCGATGCCAACGGTGTCATCCGCCCCGTCAACACCCGCAATGGCCCGCTGCCATTCACCAACTTTTCGCGCCCGCCCTTGGCTCGGCAAAGCATCGCCTGGTCCGCCGACGGCTATCTCTATTGGCTCGCCAACGAGGGCACCATCAACGTCTGGCAGGCTTCCTCCGAGACCACCGCCACCATCACCGCCGACGACGCTCGTTTCCTCATCGCCCTCCCCGACGGCTCCGTCGCCGCATGGTTCGCACCAGCCTTCATCCAGAACCCGCCACGCCTCCGCCGCCTCGGCTCCGCCTCCATCGGCGCTGAGCTCAACAACTACCCACTCACCGAAATCTCCACCGCCAGCGCCAACTTCTTCGTCTCCCGAAACTCGCGCCTCTTCCACGCCACCCCTTCCGGAACCCGCCTCCTAACCCTGGCCGAATTGAATCTCCCAGCCCCGCCAACCATCGCTTCCGTCTCCGCCATTCCCGGCGGCGTTATCCTCGCCATCTCCGCTTACAACGCCATCGTTCCCTTCCGCATCGACAATATCGACACCTGCGAAAGCATCCCCGTCCCCGAAATACCAGCCAACGCCATCGTCAACGCCGCCAACTATCTCTATGCCGGCGCCATCGGCCCCGGCTCTCTCCTAGCCGTCTTCGGAAAGAACCTCGCCTCCCCGTCCGCCAAGGCCGGCCTCCGCGACCGCTTCGGCGCCATCACCAGCGCCACGGAGGACGTGCCCGACTTCGGCCTCCCGGTCCTCTACGCCACGCCCGCCCAAATGCTCATCCAAGGTCCACCCATCAGCAGCGCCTTCAACTGGACCTGGCAAGGTCTCACTTGGTTCTACCCAACCCGCCTCATTTTCCAGGCCGCCACCCCCGCCCTCTTCACCGCCTCTGCCACCGGCGCCGGCCCAGCCGCCGCTTTGAATCAGGATGGCTCCGTCAACTCCGCCTCCAACCCCGCCCTGCCCGGTACCGTCGTCCAGTTCTTCGGTACAGGCTTCGGCGCCGTCTCCGAACCGGTCCTCCCCGGCGAACTCTTCTCCCCGGCCACGCTCTCCCCTCTCAGTAATTCGGCTTCGCTCCGCATCGGTGGCCAGCCGGCGGAGTTGCTCTACGCCGGCGGCGCGCCCGGCCAACTCAGCGGCCTCTATCAACTCAACGCCACCATTCCCCTCTCCACAGCCTCCGGCCCGCAGGCGGTCGTCTTGACCGTCGCCGGCCAGCAGGCCCTATCCTCCGCCCCGGTCACCATCCACGTTCGCTGACTCCCCATAGCGTTTGCATCCCCCTCCCCGGTTGCAATAAAATTCCCCAAGTCTTAACTAGGGAGGCCCCGATGACCAGACTGCTCGCCCTCGTCCTCGTCATCCTTTCCGCGTCAACGGCCATCGCCGCCAAACGCAAACTCTCCGTCGACGTCGACACCGCCGAAGGCAAACTCCTCAAACAACTCACCGACGAAGCCGACCCCGCCAAAAAGCTCGCCGGTATGGAGGAGTTCGCCGCCAAACACCCGGCCCACGAATCGGCCACCTGGGTCCTCGGCGAAATGACCGCCGCCTACAGCAAAGCAGGCCAGTTCAGCAAGGCCATCGCCGCCGGCGAAAAGGTCTTCGCCGCCGACCCCGACGATCTCGCCATCGCGCAAGAGGTCCTGAAAGCCGCCGAAGCCTCCAAAGATCCCGCCCAAATCCGCAAGTGGGCCCTCGCCGCCTCCGCCGCCGCCCGCCGCGTCGCCGCCGCTCCCAAACCCGCCGCCGAAGACGAGGCCGAAACCTGGAAAGCCAACGTCGCCTTCGCCACCCACCTCGACAAATACTGCGACTATGCGTTGTTCGCGCTCGCCCTCCAGTCTCCCGCCCAGCGAATAGAAATCGGCGAACTCCTCGCCTCCCATAGCCCCGCCTCGGACTATAACAAACAGCTCCTGCCGCAGATGTTCATCGCCTACCAGCAGGCCGGCAACCATCAGAAGGCCCTCGCCATCGCCGAGCAGGAAGCCGCCAACGACGACATGCTCATCTACGCCGCCAGCAAGTTCTATGAGCAGAAGGATAAAGCCAAGGCAACCAAATACGCCAAAGCGCTCCTCGAACATCTCGCCGCCAAGCCCGCCCCGCAAGGCGTTGCCGAAGCCGATTGGACTCGCAACAAGAACCTGAAGTTGGGCCTCGCGCACTGGATGCTCGGCGTGCTCGCAAGCAACGATCAAAAGTGGGCCGAGGCCGACACAAACCTCCGCGCCGCCCTCCCCTACATCAAGGACAACAAGGACCTCGCCGCCGAAACACTCTTCCACCTCGGCCTGGCCAACTACCGTCTCGGCGACACCAAACAGCCCGACAAGGCCCGCATCGTCGACGCGCTCAAATTCAGCAATCAATGCGCCGCCATACCGGGGCCCTACCAGGCCCCGGCACGCAAGAACGCCGCCGCCATCCGCACCCAGTACCGCATCCAGTAGGCAGACCTATTTGACGGTCACGGCCCCCCCGTCATCCAGTCCGCCAAACGGCACCAGAATAGGCGCAACCGTCGCTGCATCCACATCCGTCAGCGACATCGCCCCTTCCGTCAGTCTTCCGAACCGAAGGAACTCCTGGTCCAGGTCCGGCAGTCCTCCCAGCAGGTGCCCCTCTTTTAACTGCTCCGCTGTCAACACGCTCAGCCGCTGCCGCAAGAACGTGGCAAACCGCGATGCATCCAGATCGCTGCCGAATACCGCCGTCGCCGCCGGGTCCGCCGGATTCCGGCGCACATCCAGATAGCGCCACACTTCGCTTCCTTTCAGCCGGAATCGAATCGCCCACTGCCGCACGCGCACCGTCGTTACCGTAACCTCCGGCTTGGCGTCCAGGTGCATGTCGTATTCCACCCGGTCGTCGTCGTCGAATCCCAGTGTCTTCACGCCGCGTTCATTCCGGATCTTCCGCACCGCCGACAGCATCACCGGTGTCGCCTTAATCTCGTAGTTCACATCGAAATCCTTTCGCTCCTTCTCTCGCGCCACCACCCCGCGGAATTGCGGTTGAGAAAACGAATCCACTCCCACCGATTTCAGCGTCCCTTTCTCGTACTCCAGCTTCAGTTGCGCCAGGTTCACCTTCTCGCCGAATTCCAACGTCAGCACCTGCCTTGTCATCGACGGAATCGCGTTCTCGCTCGATGCCCGTTGCACGAGCCGGAACAGCCGCCCGCCGGCCTCGATCGAAGCCGACCGGAAGTTCAACTGCTCCTTCAGCTTCCGCTGCAATGCATCGGCATAGGAAACGCTCAACTCCGGGCTCAACTCCATTACCGGAAGCGAAGACAAGTTCCCGGCCACGGTCGCGCCCGTGTAGTTCGTCTTCTTTCCGCCGATCTTACCCGCCGCCGTCACTGTCTGCGTCAGCGTGCCCACTTCGATATCCCGCATGATGCTCTCAAACTGGTTCGTATCCGTGAATCGAACTTCCGGGTCTTTCAGCATGAGAAACACACCAACGTACTGCAGCCGGTCCCAATCGTGAACCGCGTCCAGCAGGTGCGTGAACGTCGATTCCACGCGCACTTTGTTCGTCGACGCCGGCGTCTTCTCGTCGGAGTTGTACAACGTATCGAACAGCGCCTTCACTTGCCCCGCGCCGCCCGTGTTCGCCGCGCCGGCAAACAGCTTGACGATTTCCGCCTGTCCCTTCGCGCTCGACAAAAAGTACGCTGATCTCGCCGTCCCCGGCGGCGCCGGCCGGTTGGAAACATTGAACGTGCAGCAGGAAGGCTTCACCCCCGTCCCGCCGACGATGTTTGTAGGCCCCAACGGCTGCAGCGGAATCCGCATCCACGTTCGCTGAAACCCGATCGGAGCGTACGCATTCAGGATATTCGCAATCGCCGGGTCCAACGGCGCCGGCTGCTGTGGCGCCAAGGCTGGCGCCACGCTCAGACTTTTGAATCGCGCCGCCCGGCATCCGCCTAGCAGCGTGAGTGCTGCGAATAAAATTATGTGCTGTCTCTTGGTCATGTTCTTGCGCTCCTCAGTTCGCCATGAATAGCTGGAATATCTGCTTCGATCCGCAATGGCCCACCGGTGTCCGTGGAACATCCGGAATCAGTTGCGCGTTGCCGCCGCTGCATGCCTGGTTAATGGAAGTGCTCAGTCCCGTCACGATCAGATTGCCCTGGCCGTCCTTCCCATGCACCACGCCAAACCAACTGGAAAGTGTCGCCAGCCCCTCCGTTGCCGGTGCAGCCGCCGGCGTTGGCGCCGCAGCCAGCGATTTCGCCTTCGCCACCGCCCTCCGCGCGTTCACCTTGCCCGATCCAAACAGTATCGACCGGCCGTTTTGAAAGCCCAGCGGCGCGCCCCCGCTATTCGGCACTATGTTCGGGTCCGCCGCCAGGTCAAGCGTCGCGTCCAGGTCCTGGTCCGCCGTAGCCATCAATAATTCGCGCACCTGCGTCGCCGTCAGTTCCGGGTTCGCCGATAGCATCAGCGCCGCCACGCCTGCCACTACCGGCGCCGCGCCGCTCGTCCCGCCAAAGCCGGCCGTGTAATCGTCCTCGCGCACGCCAACCGTCCCCGTATCGTCTGGAAGCGGCGAAAACGAACTGCCGGGCAGCCGGTTGCTCGCCGCCACTTGTCCCAGCCCGCGATAGTTCGCCACAAACGGCGCGCGGAACGGATCGCCCGGCGCTAGGAACGCCATGTTGTAGTGCATGTTGTTCGAAGGCGCCACCACCGTGATATGAGGACCCCAGTTCGAATAACCGCTCTTGCGCTTACGCGATGTGGACGCCCCCGCCACAATCACGCCCGGAACCATCGGATAGCCCGAAAACACCGGCTTTCCCGCTGGGATTTGCGCCCCTTGCATCCCTCCAAACGGTGCCGGCCTCGTAAACCGCACGCCGCCTGTGTTCTTCGCCGCGGGCAGATAGGTTGGCGCGTCGTCGTTGGCCGCGCTGAACACCATCACCAGCCCCTTGCCCCGCCGCCCGCCCGTCTGCGTCAGCGCCGTGATCGCCTGCGCCTGCCCCGGCGTCAGAATCGGCATTGACGATGGGCCAAATCCGAAACTGCAGTTCACTACGTCGGCGTGCTGCGAAACATGCCGGAACACGTCCAATATGTCGAACGCCGCTGCCGTCGGCCCGAATCCGATTCGTATCGGCAGAAACGTACAGCCCGGCGCCACTCCGCTCATCGCGCCCCCCTGGTCGGACCCCACGGCGATGCTCGCCACCGGCGTCCCGTGATAGTCCTTCGCTTTCGGATTGGGGTCCAGATCGGCTTCCGCAAAGTCCCGCGCCGCGGGGTGGATCGCCTTCCCCTTGAACGCCTGGTGCGACAACTGAAACCCATCGTCAATCACAGCCACCACAATGGATGGCGTTCCCCGTGTAATCGCCCACGCCTCCGGGCACTCAATCCCAGCGGTAGGCAGCAGATCGGGATGACTCAGCATGGCCGGCGAAAGGTACCACTGGCGGCTGCTCAATACCCCAGGCGCGTGCATTTGCAGGTTCAGCAGACGCTCCGGCTGCGCATACGCCACTCCTTCCATCTCCGCTATCTGATTGGCGATCTTCAGCGGATTCTCGGTCGCCGCGGCCGAAAGCTCAAGCACATCCTCATCGCCCTGCCGCCCCACCGGCGCTAGCAAAAACCGCTCCGCGATCTGCTGCAATAGCGCCGGGTCGTTCTGCCGCAGCTTCACGATCACCCGCTTACCGAACGAGATCTCCTCCCCTGTGTCTGGCCGCACGTAGACGTGCGCCGCGATCGCCGCACCGGCGCGCACTTCCTCCATCAACGCGTCCCGCCCCGCCTCCGATCCCGCACGCAACCGCGTCATCGTCGCGTTCAATCGGTTCGCGCTCACCACCTCCGGGCGCGCCGCCAGCGGCGCCGCGGGAACCCCCATCGTCTGAAAGTCCGTGGAATGCCGCATCAACGGTACTCGCTCACCGTCGAACACAATATAGTCGCCGTACCCGGCTTGCGGCTTGCCGCTCTTCTTCTCTCCCATCTCGCCTCTCCTGTTCGCTCGAGTCATTCAAGCCGCGCCTCCGGCGGGCTCACTCTCGTCTAGCGAGAAGCGCGAATCTTTCGTGACACGCGCTCTCCGTCACAAAGCTCTACCCTGGAAAGGTGCGCTCCATCTTTCACATCGACATGGACGCCTTCTTCGTCTCCGTCGAAGAGCTCTACGACCCCTCACTCAAAGGCAAGCCCGTCGTCGTCGGCGGCAAGGCCCATGAACGCGGCGTCGTCTCCGCCGCCTCCTACGCCGCCCGCCGGTTCGGCGTCCACTCCGCCATGCCCCTCCGCACCGCCGCCCAGCTCTGCCCCCACGCCATCTTCATCGACGGCCATCGCGACCGCTACGAACTGCACTCCAAACAAGTCAAGGCCGTCATCGAGTCTTTTACCCCTAAATTCGAAATGGCCTCCATCGACGAAGGCTACCTCGACATGACCGGCACCGAACGCCTCCACGGCCCGCCCCTCGCCGCCGCCCACAAGCTCCACGAAGCCATCAAAAATCAAACCCAGCTCAACAACTCCATCGGCGCCTCCACCGCCCGCCTCGTCTCCAAAGTCGCCTCCGATCAGGCCAAGCCCAACGGCGTCCTCTGGATCCCCCCCGGCGCCGAGGCCGCCTTCCTCGCCCCACTCGACATCCGCAAGATCCCTGGCGTCGGCAAGGTCGCTGAAAAGAATCTCCAAGACCTCGGCATCTACAAGGTGGGCGACCTGGCCCGGCTCGACGACCGGATTCTCTTCGAGAGATTCGGCAAACTCGGACTCGCCCTCGCCGGCAAAGCCAAGGGCTTCGACGCTGGCTCCTGGTTCGAAAAAGATCTCTCCAACAACGCCGAAGATCCCAAATCCATCTCCCACGAATTCACCTTCGACAAAGACACCGCCGATCAGGCCACCCTCGAATCCACCCTCGCCCACATGAGCGAAAAGGTCGGCCGCCGCCTCCGCGATCACTCCCTCCACGCCCGCACCGTGCAAATCAAATACCGCTACTCCGATTTCTCAACATTTACCCGCGCCCACTCCCTCGACCACGCCACCCAACTCGACACCGAGATCTACCAGACCGCCCGCCAACTCTTCCTGCGCCACTGGCAGCCCGGCCGCCCCATCCGATTGCTCGGCGTCCACACCGCCGGCTTCGAAGACTCCGAAGGCCAGCTTGATCTCATTGATGGCGAGCGGAATGAAAAGCTAAAGAAAGTGTTCGGCGCGGCCGATATCCTCCGAGACAAGTTCGGCGAAAGCACCCTCAACCTCGCTGGCTCGCTGAAGGGCCGGTTCCGGGAACGAGTCCACGATGGCATCACCAAAAAGTCCGGTCAGTCCTGAAACTTTTGATGCGAAAATGAGGGTGATTCTCGCGTACAATCACATGCGGCTCACTCTTTTCGTTCTTTTTGCCACCGCTCTCTTCGCCCAGCGCGGCGTTCCTTCCACTGTCTTTCATGCGCCGCAAAAGCCTCGCCAGGCCGCTCCGGCGGAGCGCATGACGCTCCGCGCCGCTCCGGAACGCTGGCTTAAGCCGGTCACCACGGAGGAACGCGCCGCCAAACTCGTCCGCCCGGGCCTTACCCAGGTCAGCCTCCACCGCGGTCTCACCACGGCCGATACCGACGGCGCATGGCAGACTGGCCGCGACGGCGTTCACGTCTGGCGCCTCGTCCTCCGCTCGCCTGGCTCCGCCGCCATCCGTCTGCACCTGGAAGGGTTCAACGCTGCCAACGGCCGGCTCTGGCTCTCCGAAATCGAACCCGCCGAGCCGCAGTCCTTCGGGCCCTATACCGGCCGCGGCATCCACGACGATGGCGAGTTCTGGACCAACACCGCCCTCGGCGAAGCCGTCCTGCTCGAATACGAGTCCACTTCCCGGTCCCTCCCGTTCCGCATTTCAGAGATTTCCCATTTCACGGCGCTTCCCCTCCCCGATGGCAAAGCGGTCTCGAACAAATCCGCTTCTCTGGCCTGCAACATCGATGTCAACTGCCGTCCGGAATACGCCGAACTCGCCCGCGCCGTCGCCCGCTACTCGTTTGAAACCGGCGAAGGCGGCGCGCTGTGCTCCGGCACCGTGCTCAATACCCGCGGCCAGAGCTTCGTTCCCTACTTCCTTACCGCCGCGCACTGCGTCTCCTCCGACGCCGAAGCCCGCACCGTCGAAGCATTTTTTCTCTATCAATCGCAGCGTTGCGACGGCCCGCCGCCCACCGCCGCCAGCGTTGGCCGCGCCCTCGGCGCCCGCTATCTCGCCGGCAGTTCCCTGGAGGGCGGCGACATGACTTTGTTGCGCTTAAACAGCGTTCCCGATAACACCATCTTCGCCGGCTGGACTGCCGATACGCTGCCCAATGGCGCCAATGTCACCGGCATCCATCACCCCGCCGGCGACCTGAAGAAGATCTCCTTCGGCGTCCGCGGCGACGACATTCCCGTGCGAGGCCGCCCGGCGCAGAACTTCTACACCATTCTCTGGCGCGAAGGCGTCACCCAGGGCGGCTCGTCCGGCTCAGGCATCTTCAACGAACAAAATCAACTGGTGGGCATGCTCTCCGGCGGCCCCCGTCCGCCGGCCGGCCAAACGGAGTGCGACCTGCGGCCCGCCTTCGATTGGTACGGCCGTTTCGATATTGCGTTTCCTCAAATCCGCTCCTTTCTCGAAGATCGCGCCGGCTCCACGCCCGGCGGCGGAGGAGGCGGCACAACCAATCCCGCCACCGGCACCGCGGTCACAAGCGGCACGCCCGTTCGCATCACTATCCCCAGCGTTGCCGTCTCCACTCTTTTCAGTGGCGACCGTGGCTATTCCATCCAGGTCCCCGAAGGCGCCACCGAACTTGAAATCACCCTTGCCACCGCAACGGCCAACGCCGATCTCGATTTATTCGTCTCCTACGAAAGTGAACCCTCCATCGAGGGCGGCCGCATCCGTTCCGATTACAACTCGGTCAACAACTCGGGCGACGAACGCATCGTGATCAATGCGCAATCCTCGCCCCCGCTGCGCGCCGGCGTCTACCGCATTGCCATCGCCTCCTACACCACCGGCCGTGAAATCGTCGCTACGCTTTCGGCTCGCATCGGCACTCCCGGCTCCGGCGGTTCCGCTACCCAGACGGTGCTGCTTTCCAACGGTGTCAGCCGTAACTTCACACTCCCGTCCGTCCAGGGCGGCGTCCTGTTCACAGGTCCGCGCGCCTATCGCATTGAGGTCCCCGCCGACGCCTCGCAACTGCAGATACGCGTCAATACCACCACGCCGAACGCCGATGTCGATCTTTACTCGCGCTTCGGGTCTGAGGTTGTTGTGGAAAACGGCCGCGCCAACGCGGACCACCGCTCCACCTCCGATAGCGGCAACGAGTTGATCACCATCAATGCCCAGTCCACGCCGCCGCTCCGCGCCGGCACCTACTTCATCGCGCTTGGACTGTTCACCAATAACATCGAAGTCAACGGCAACATTACGGCCACTTTCACTACGGCGCCCACCGGGCCCAACGCCACTCCGGTGGTGCTCACCAGCGGCGTAGCGAAGACCATCGCGCTTCCCGCCGCCGCCAATCCTACGCTCTTCTCCGGCGATCTGGCTTTCCAGATCACCGTGCCCGAAGGCGCCACCCGCTTGAAGGTCGACCTTCGCGCTTCCACGCCGGGCATCGATGTCGACTTGTTCGTCAAGTTCGGCGTTCTCGCGCGCGTCGTCAACGGCAAGGCCGACGCCGACTACGTCTCCGAAGGCCTGACGGGCGACGAGTCCATTGAAATCACCTCCTCCTCGAATCCGCCCTTGAAGGCGGGCGTCTATTTCATCCAGTTCGTCAACTGGGACAACTCCAAGCCGTTCACCGGCTCGGTCACCGCCACCGTCGAGCGCGCGTTTGTGGCACCCTCGGCGCCCACTACGCTTACTTCCGGTGTCGCCGGCAAGCTGAACCTGCCGGCCGTCGATGGCCCCATTCTCTTCACCGGCAACTACAGCTACAAGATTCAGGTGCCGGAGGGCGCCACGCGGCTAACGGTTCGTCTCGCCACGGCCACGCCCAACGCCGATGTCGATCTCTACGTCCGTTACGGCGCCGATGTGGATCTCACCGCCGAAGGCGAGATCATCGCCGATCACTACTCGGAAACCGTCACTGGCAACGAAGTCATCGTCCTTTCTGCGGCCTCCGACCCGCCGCTCCGCGCCGGCACTTATTACATATCCACGGCTCTCTTCACAACCGGCATTCCGGTCACCGGCTCGGTCACCGCCACCGTGGAACGGGCCCCGGCCGGTACGCCCACAATCGGGCGCGAGCTTGCTTTCAACGAGGCTTCCACGTTCCGGCTCGACGCCGTCGAGCGGCCAACATTGTTCGGCGGCGCCAACGTGTTCCGCGTAAACGTCAACCAGCCGGGCGGCCTGAAGTTTGAACTCCGCACCCAGACGCCTGGCGTCGATGTCGACATCCATGTTCGCTTCCAGCAGCCGCCGGCCATTGAAAACGGCCGCATCGCCGCTGATTTCAGCGCAGCGGGCGACACCGGCGACGAGGACCTGACCGTGCTGCCCAATCTGATCGGCAACCGGCTGGGCACCTACTACGTCGCGCTCGCCGTCTACTCCACCGGCACCCCCATCACCGGAACGCTCCTGGTGAAACCCATTGTTCCTGGTGCCTCCGGCGATGAGAAACGCGCGCCGAATTCCCTGGAAAAAGAGTCCGAGGGCCGCGCCCTGAAACCGAAAATCCGCTCAACGGCGGAATGAAATACCGTTTTTACGTTCTAGCGGCGGCGCTGCTGTTTTCCACCGGCGGCGCCGCCATCAAGGCGACCGCGCTTTCCAGTTGGCAGGTGGCCTGCCTCCGTTCGCTGATCGCCGCGCTCGTCCTCCTCACTCTCCTGCCGGAGGCGCGCCAACTCCGTTCTCCGCGCGTCTGGCTGGCCTCGCTGGCCTATGCATCCACACTGGTGCTCTATGTTCTGGCCAATAAGCTGACCACCGCGGCCAACGCCATCTTCCTCCAAGCCACGGCTCCGTTCTACCTCCTTGTCATCGGCCCCTTGCTGTTGAAGGAGCCCAACCGTCTGCGAGACTACGTCCTCGGCGCGGTGATGGCGGCCGGCATGGCGCTCTTTTTTCTGGATCCATCCGGCGCCTCGGCGCTCGCGCCCAACCCGGCCCTCGGTAACCTCCTCGCCGCCATCACTGGCTTCACCTGGGCGCTCACCGTAACCGCCCTGCGGAGCCTCTCAAAACAAGCGGGCGCCAGTTCGCTGCCCGTCGTAAGCGCCGGCAACCTGGTTGCCTTTGCCGCCTCTTTGCCATTCGCCATACCCCTGGGGGGTATTGGAGCGGCTGACGCGGCCACGCTGCTCTATCTCGGTGTCATTCAAATCGGCCTGGCGTATTTTTGCATAACGCAAGGCGTGAAGCATGTGCCCGCGTTCGAAGCCTCGGTGCTCATTTTGTTGGAACCGGCCATGAACCCGGTATGGACCTACCTGCTGCACGGCGAACGGCCCGGGGCGTTCTCGCTTGCCGGCGGCATAGTCATCATGGGCGCCACGGTAGCCCACACGCTCACTGCGCCTAGGGCAGCGCCTCCACAAACGCGTCAATCTCCTCCGGGCTGACGTAGGAGTGCTGCGCCGTGATCATCCGCTTCTCCTGCAAGTCCTTCCAGTTCATCCGGCAATCGATGCCCTGCTTTCGCATCATCGTGCGCGCCACGGTAGCCCACACGCTCACCGCGCCTAGGGCAGCGCCTCCACAAACGCGTCAATCTCCTCCGGGCTGACGTAGAAGTGCGGCGATACGCGCAGCCAGCCGGCGCGCGGCGCCGTGATCATCCGCTTCTCCTTCAAGTCCTTCCAGATCATCCGGCAGTCGATGCCCTGCTTTCGCATGGAGACGATACCGGCGCCGGTCGCGGGCGTTCGCGGCGTCAGCAACTCATAGCCTTTGGCCACCGCGCCGGCGGCCGCGCGATCGGCCAGGCCCTGCACGACGGGCGCGATGTTTTCCACGCCCACGCCGTTCAGGAATTTGAACGCCGCCTCCAGGCCGAAGCAGCCGATGGTGTTCAGCGTTCCGGGCTCGTAGCGGCCGGCGTCGGCGCGCAGCGTCATGTCGCGGCTGCCATAGTCAGCATGAGCCGCCGCGTTCGTCCAGCCGAACTCCACCGGGTCCACCGCGTCCTGCACATCCTGCTGAATATAGAGCACGCCGCAGCCTTCCGGGCCGGTCAGCCACTTGTGCCCATCGGCGGCCGCGGCGTGGATACGCGCCTTGCGGACGTCAAGAGGAAACGCGCCCAGGCCCTGAATGGCATCGACGCAGAAAAACACGCCATGCCGCGCGCAGATCTCGCCAATCGCCTCCAAGTCGGCCCGGTAGCCGGAGAGGAACTGGACGAAGGAAATAGCCAGCAAACGGGCGCCTTTGGCCGCCTGCTCGATCTCTTCCAGCGGCGCCTCCGGCCGCAGCCACGTGATGGTTACCCCGCGCGCCGCCAGCCGGATCCATGGATACTGGTTGGCCGGGAACTCGTCGTGGAAGGCCACAATCCGGTCACCGGAACGCCAATCGAGCCCCATGGCGATGGTGGCGATGCCTTCGGATGTATTTTTTACAATTGCAACTTCGCGCGGGCTGGCGTGCAGCATCTGCGCCGCCTCCACGCGCAACCCCTCGTAGCAGGCCATCCACTTGTCGTAGTGGAGGGACCCGAACTGCTCAGCATCGGTGGCCAGCCAGCGCATGGCCTCGGCGGCGGCGCGGCAAACGGGCGATACGGCCGCGTGGTTCAGGTAAATCAGGTTTTGCGCCACCGGAAAATCGGCCCGGTACTGTGCCAGGAGGGAATTGCCAACTGTTTCGAAACCCATCGTATCTTCTATGCGTAACATACAGTGAGCCTGCGGAGCGACACTGTGTCCGGTTCGCGCCAGCGCTATAATAGGGCAACTTCGAAGGAGTTCCATGAAACACCTGCTCCAATTCCCGCTCACGGCCGCACTGGCCGTATCGTTGGCGACGGCGCCCGCCTTCGCCGAAGACGCCAAGCCCAAAGCCGCTGAGAAGAAAGCGGAAGAGAAACCCAAGCCCAGCGGGAAGAAGAAGCCGGCCAAGAAGGACGTGGACGCGATCGGCGAACGCGACGTGGGCAAGGGCACGAATTTCTATTCGATTGAGAAGGAAATCGCCCTTGGCAAGGGTTTGGCGCAGGAGATTGAACGCTCCGCCAAAATTGTTGACGACCCGGTAATCGCCGAGTACGTCAACCGCGTAGGCCAGAACCTGGTGCGTAACTCCGACACGAAGGTTCCCGTATCCATTAAGGTTATCGATTCCGAGGAAGTGAACGCCTTCGCTTTGCCGGGCGGCTTCTTCTTCGTGAACACCGGGCTCATTTTGAAGGCCGAAAGCGAATCGGAACTGGCCGGCGTGATGGCGCACGAAATCGCCCACATCGCCGCTCGTCACGGCACGAAGCAGGCCACCCGCGGCCAGATTGCGAACCTCGCCACCATCCCGCTGATCTTCATGGGCGGCTGGGCCGGCTACGGCATTCGCCAGGGCGCGAGCATTCTGGTGCCGATGGGGTTCCTGGCCTTCTCGCGCGGCTTTGAACGCGAAGCCGATCTGCTGGGTTTGCAGTACCTCTATAAAGCTGGCTACGACCCGACTTCGTTCGTCGACTTCTTCGAAAAACTGCAATCGCTCGAAAAGCGCAAGCCGGGCACGATGGCCAAGGTATTCTCCTCCCATCCGCTGACCGATGACCGCATTGAGACGGCGCAGAAAAACATTCAGGAACTGCTGGAAGCCAAGCCCGAATACGTGGTGACGACCTCGGAATTCCTGGAAGTGAAGAACCGGCTGAGTTCGCTGCTGAATCGCCGCAAGGGCGAAGAGCCGGATGCGAACAGGCCGCGCCTTCGCCGCGCTCCGGGTTCCACCACTGGGCCGGTGGACGCCGACGAAGACGGCAATAAGCCGAAGGAAGACGAAGAAGAGCGTCCGAAGCTCAAGAAGCGTCCGACCGCCGCGCCGGAGAACTAGGCCGGTATAATCGAAACTATGCGCCGTTCCGCATTTCTTCAGTGTCTCGCCGGCTCCGCTCTGTTCGCGCAGCAGCAACCGCCCACCCTTTCCGTCTCGACGAGCGAAGTCATCGTCCCCATCACGGTCACCGACCAGAAGGGGAAGTTCGTCGCCGATTTGAAGGAAGAGGACTTCAAGATCTACGACGAAGGCAAGCTGCAGAAGATCACCTACTTCAGCCGGGAGCGCAATCAACCGGTTGTGGTGGGTTTTCTGTTGGACCTCTCCAACGCCAGCCGGTTGCACTGGAAGAACTACCAGGAATCGGCGATTGAGTTGGCACTGGCGCTGATTCCGGACGACGACAAACGATTCTCCGGCTACCTGATCACCTACGGGAACGAAGCCGAACTGGCCGTGAACACGACGCAGGATTCGGCCAAGATCACCGAGAAGATCAGCAAGCTGAAGCCGGGCGGCGGCGCCGCGCTCTACGACGCCATCTACACCGCCTGCACGTCGCGGAGCCTGGTGAAAGGCGAACCGCTGGAGCCGCGCCGCGTCATCGTCGTCATCGGCGATGGACACGACAACGCGAGCAAGAAGACGCTCGACGAAGTTGTGGAAATCGCCCAGCGCAATCTGGTGACGATTTACGGCGTCTCCACCGTCGCGTTCGGTTTCAACACCGTTGGCGAAAAGAACCTCACCCGATTGGCCGAAGAGACGGGCGGACGTGTGGAGTATCCGCTCCAGGGGCTGTACAAGGACGTGAGCGGCTACCTTTCTACGCCATCCGACGAAGGCAACTATGCGTTGAAGGTTGGCACCGGCGGTTATGCCTCCGAGATTGCCAAGGGTATGTTCCGCGCCGTGTCGAACACGGCGGGCGAAGTGACCACGCAGTACATTCTGCGCTACATTCCGGACAACGCCGACCAGTCGAAAGTGTTCCGCAATATTCGCGTCTCGGTGCAACTGCCGAACGTGACCGTGCGGGCGCGCAAGGGCTACTATCCATATTCTCCCGAAGTAAAACGGAAATAATTCCGATAAGCTGAATAAGCGAGATGTCCATGGCCCTCCAGATGCGATCGCTGGACTATATTGTCCTGGAGGTATGTCTTCCCGGCGGCAGGCCCGAGAACGCCGGGGTGATCCTGCTGGACAAAGAAGCCGATCAACTTTTTGTGAAGGCGCGGCGGGACTGGGACTCGTTCGACACCGAAGAGTCCGACGTACTGTCGAGCCTGGAAGAGCTGATTGAGAGCATGGCGCGGGATCACGGGGCCAGTGCAACGTTGGCATATATCGAAACCTCCTTTTCTGGTGTGGTGCGAGCAACGGACCGACAGGCGACGGTGGCGGCCGATCCGGAAGCCCGGTTGCGGCGGCTGTATCGAGAAAACGTAAACACGGTGGGCGCGGTGCCGGTGATCCGGCTGAGCGCCGCGGCGGGCGGGCTGAGCGAAGAACAGTTGCCCGGTGAACAGGTGGGCACCGTCGATCCGCCAACAGGGGTGCGGCAGTCGCCGGGCATGTTCGCGGCGACCGTCGTTGGCCGTTCCATGGAACCGCTGATCCCCGATGGCAGCCTGTGCCTGTTCAAGCCGCACGGCGGCGGCAGCCGGAACGGGCAGAAGCTGCTGATAAAGAAGCTCGGCACGTTTGACGCGACGGCGCAGTTCACCGTGAAGGTCTACCGCAGTGAGAAGACCGTTCACGAAGATGGCACGTGGGAACATCAGCGAATCCGGATGATCCCGCTGAACCCGGAGTTTGAGGAATGGAACCTCTCCCCGGACGAGTTTGAAGTAATCGGCGAGTTTGTCGCCGTGCTGCCATCGGAAGAGTGATGAACCCGCTGGACCAGGCGCGGACGCTGGTGGAGCAGGCCCAACGGATTGCGGTGTTAACCGGCGCCGGCGTTTCGGCCGAAAGCGGCATTCCCACCTTTCG
Source organism: Bryobacterales bacterium (assembly GCA_016789905.1). Taxonomy (GTDB): domain Bacteria; phylum Acidobacteriota; class Terriglobia; order Bryobacterales; family Bryobacteraceae. Next base: position 23,851 of record JAEUQC010000050.1, read on the forward strand.
CGGCCCGGGCGGGCTGTGGCGCAACTACCGGCCGGAGGAACTGGCCACGCCGGAGGCCTTTGAACGGAACCCGCAACTGGTTTGGGAGTGGTACCGGTGGCGGCGGCGGCTGATCGCCGCGGCGGAGCCCAACGCCGGGCACCTGGCGCTGGCGGAACTGGAGCGGCGGACGCCGGTGTTCACGCTGATTACGCAGAATGTGGACGGCCTGCACGGGCGGGCCGGGTCGCGGCGGATTTTAAAGATCCATGGCGACATCTGGCTGTCGCGGTGTACGGGGTGCAGCTATCAACGGACGGATCGCGCCACGGAAGACGAGGCGGTCCCGCTGTGTCCGGACTGCGGCGCGATGCTGCGTCCGGGGGTGGTGTGGTTTGGCGAACCGCTTCCCAGGCTGGTCTGGGAGGAAGCGGAGCGCGCGGTGTACGACAGTCAACTACTGATTGTGGCTGGTACTTCGGCCCAGGTGTACCCGGCGGCGGGCTTGATCGGCCTGGCGCGAGGGGCGACGATTGAGGTCAACCTTGATGAGACTTCCTTCAGCAAGGCGGTCACCGTCGCCCTTCGCGGGGGCTGCGCGGAGTTGCTTAGGCAGCTTGCGCTAACTGGACCGCCGTCAGGTTGAGCGACTCGCGGAGCGAGTTCTTGATCCGCAGAAGGCGGACGCGAACAGAGACGGGCGAGATGCCGAGGGCAGGGGCGAGTTCATTGCTCGACCAGCCTTCCATGTAGTGACGCACCAGCAGCATACGGTCCTCCTCGGTGCAGTGCGCGAGGAGTTCGGCGAGGGCGGTCGAATCGGTGGAGGCGCCGATGGTGGCGCTGTCTTCGGTCAACTCTTCGACGGCTTTGCGGCGGCGGTAGTCGACGCGGAGCAGGTTCTTGGCGATGCTATTGACCCAGACACCGATGGCGGCGTGGTTCTTCAGTTGCGCGCGGCACTCCCATCCCCGGCTCCAGGCAGCCTGCGCGATCTCTTCGGCGAGTTCGTGTTGCACTCCACTCGACTGCAAGAATCGCACCGTGCGGGAAAAGCCGAGCCGGTAGGCAGCGGCAAATTGCTCTTGGGTGAAGGTGATGGCGGTTTCCATGCCCTTTGTAATGCAAGGGAAGCGCCAAACTCATTGATCATTTATTTTCAATAGTTTACGAAATCGATTTCGCGCAAGTGTCTTACTTTCAGACACCTTCATCGCGAATTTTCTCTAGACGGCTGGTCAACAGCTCGCTGGCTGTACGAATATTGGACGCGAAGCGAAGGGCGTCGCCTTCGGCGGTTTCGGCGATGATTTCCGCATAACCCTGGATAGCGTTGAGCGGCGAGCGGAGGTCATGCAGGCACTTCTGCATCCGGGCACGGCGGGCCCTGGCGGCTTCGATGCGCGCGGCGAGTTCGTCCTTCTTGAGTGGAAGGAATACGATGTCGTCCGGGTGGACGGTGGCGGTGACGCGGAGTTCGAGGGCGCCGTTGGCGACGGAGATTAGAGCGTCGGGGCGGTCTTCGGTGAGTTGCCAGCCCCAGGACTCGAGTTCCGCGCGGAGGGCGCCGGGGAGTCCGGCGGCCGAGACCTTCATTTCTTCACCGACTCCATGACGGATAGGAGTTTCGGGAAGTCGATGGGTTTCGTTTCGAAGGCGACGCAGCCGGCATCGAGGGCGCGATCCCGTTCGGCGGGCAGCGCGTGGGCGGTCAAGGCGATGACCGGGATGCCTCGGGTGGCAGGATCGGCCTTGAGCCGGCGGGTGGCTTCCCAACCGTCGAGTACTGGTAAGCTCATATCCATTAGAACCACTTCGGGCTGATGTAGTTTCGCGAATTGGATGGCTTCTTCGCCGTCAAGGGCGGTAATGACTTCGTAGCCTTTGCGCTGGAGGCGCCGGAGGAGCATGTCGCGATTCATTTCGTTGTCTTCGACTAGGAGGACTTTGGTCATTTCGAAACCTCGAGGCTGGCAAGGACCTGGGCGATGAGATCGTTGCCGCGCAGGGAGCCCTTGCTCACCACGGCGGCAGCCTGCTGTTTGAGCCGCTGACGCTGGATGGGGTCGAGATCCATCGCCGTGACGACGAGCACCGGCGTGTCCTTACCGTCCGGGGTGGCGCGGAGGCGGGTGAGGAACTCGAAGCCGTCAACGTTCGGCATCATGAGGTCGAGTACGACAACGCCGGGGCGGATGGCGGCGCACTTTTCGAGCGCTTCGGCGCCGTCGGCGGCTTCGTGAATGGTCCAGCCGAGGCTGTTCAATTGCCGCTTGAGAAGGCCGCGGGCGTCGGGGCTGTCGTCAACGATCAACGCGCTTTGGGCACGGCCCGACGCCGCATGGCGGAGAATGGCGCCGGAGAGGCGATCGACATCGACTGGTTTGGTGAAGACCTCTTCGGCCAGGAATCCGCGCGGGTCGCCGTGAGTGTCAAGGATGCTCAACAGGATGACGGGTATGCGGCTAAGCTGGGGGTCGGCTTTGAGGCGGCGAAGGACCTCCCACCCATCGGCCCCTTCCATCACCACGTCCAGGGTAATGACGCGGGGGTTGAGCACGCGGGCCATGCGCATGCCCTCTTCGCCATTACGGGCGACTGCGACTTCAACGGGGTGCTTGTCGAAGAGGCGGCGGACGAGGCCGTGGATGGCGCTGTCGTCATCAATGACAAGGACGGTTGGCTTGTCGGACTGGCGGAGCGGCGGGGCGGTATGAAGCGCGCCGACGGTGAACTCTTCCGGGATGGAGAGTGTGAATGTGGAGCCCTGGCCGGGTTCGGACTGAACGAACGTGTCGCCGCCCAACATGCGGGTGAGGCGGCGTGTGATGGCGAGGCCGAGGCCGGTTCCCTGCCCCTTGCCGCGGACGGGCGTGGATTCAAGCTGATGGAACGGCTCAAACAGCAGCGGCAACTCGTCCGGGCCGATGCCGGGCCCGCTATCGATGACGTCGAAGCGGAGGAAAGTACGCTGGCCCTCGATGACGCGTTCGACGCGGAGGGTGACTTTGCCGTTCTGGGTGAACTTGCTTGCGTTGCTGAGTAGATTCAGCAGACACTGGCGGACCTTTACGACGTCGGAGAACATGCGATTGACGCCGGGGGCGACAACGATGTCGAGAGTGTTGCCGTTCTTTTCGGCGGTGGGGCGGACAAGTTCAACGACTTCGTCCAAGAGTTCGGGAATGGCGAAGGGCGCGGCGTGGACTTCCACTTTACCGGCTTCAATCTTCGACATTTCGAGGATCGAATTGATAAGTTCCAAAAGGTGTTTGCCAGCGGACTCGATTTTCTGGAGGTCCTGAAAGTCGCTGGCGCGGTTGTCGGCTTCGGCTTCCTCCTGGAGCATCTGGCTGTAGCCGATAACGGCGTTGAGCGGGGTGCGGAGTTCGTGGGACATGGAGGCGAGGAAGGCACTTTTGACCTCGCTGGCATGTTCGGCGGCGCGGCGGCGGGCGGCGACGCGCTGGTTTTCAACCGCGAAAAGGATGAACAGGCCGATGCAGCAGAGGACGGCGAGGAGGGCGGCCATCTTCATGCTGGAAAGGGTCTCCTGGGTGAGTCGCTCGCCTTCCTGGAGCGTGGCGAGTTCGACTTCGGCGATGACATCGCGAAGCTTGGCGGAGGTGTCGAGGGCGCGGCCCTCTTCGACGAGCGAGTTGGCAAACTCCCATTCGCCGAGCCAGCCGGCCTGGGCCGAGGCGCTAATTTCGGCCACCTTCTGACGGGCGAGGCGTTCGAGTTCGGTATAGCGGGCGCCGATAGGGCGATGGGTTTCGCCGAGCTCTTTGAGCTGGGCGAGTTGGCCGTCGAAGCTCTCCATGGCGCGAGAGTAGGGTGTGAGAAAATCGGCCTCGCCGGTGGCGAGGAAGGCGCGGGCGCCGGATTCAGCCTCCGAAATGGTTAGCTGGAATTGCCGGATGACGCTGACGGCGAGGCGGCTTTGGCGGGCGAGGAGGTCTGCCTGTTGGCCTTTTTCCCAATTGAGATAGACGGCGCCAACGCCGAGGAGGAGGGCAAGGGCGCCAATGAGGATATAGAACATTTCGTCGAGCGAGCGGAGGCGCGACGTTAATGTGCTCATTGGTTGATTATGGCGCGGTTGGCGGCGCAATTGCACGATTCCTCCTTCTGTTACGCTGAGAGTTCCGTTTATGGGAGACACGTCGCAAGCGTTATCGTTGCTGGCAGTGGATGACGATCCGCTGAGCCTGGACCTGGTGCGGGACGCGCTGGGCCAGATGGGCTTGCGAATATTGACGGCGCTGAGCGGGGCCGAGGCGCGGGCGGAGCTGGCGGCGAGCCGGCCGCAGATTGTCCTGCTGGACCTGATGCTGCCCGACATCAACGGGCTGGAGCTGCTGGAAGAGATTAACCAGACGGCGCCGGGAACGGATGTGATTCTGCTAACCGGGCACTATACACCCGAGTCGGCGGTGGAGGCGATCCGGAAGGGCGCTTGCGACTACCTGACGAAGCCGGTGAAGATAGGCGCGCTGCGGGCCAGGGTGAAGGAGCTAGTGGACGACGCCCAGCGGCGATTGGACGCCGCGCGGCTGGAGACGGAGCTGCTGCACGCGAACCGGTTCCAGGGAATGGTGGGCCGGAGCCCGGAGATGCTGGAGCTATTCGCGCTAATCCGGCGGGTGGCGCCGCACTTCCGGGTGGCGTTGGTGCGGGGAGCGACGGGCACCGGCAAGGAGCTGGCCGCTCATGCGTTGCACGCTTTGAGTCCAGTGGCGGCGGGTCCGTTCGTAATTGCGAACTGCTCCGCGATTACGGAGACGTTGTTTGAAAGCGAGATGTTTGGACATTTGAAGGGCTCCTTTACGGGTGCGGCGAACGACAAGAAAGGCCTGTTCGAGGCAGCGCATGGGGGCACGCTGTTCCTGGACGAACTGGGGGACCTGCCGTTTGCCATGCAGAGTAAGCTGCTGCGGGCGATCCAGCAGCAGGAAATCAAGCCAGTGGGCGCTACGGCGACCAAGAAGATCAGCGTGCGCGTGGTGGCGGCGACGAACCGGCCGTTGGAAGAGATGATGGGCGCGGGGACCTTTCGCGAGGACCTGTACTACCGGTTGAGCATGGTGGAGATCCACCTGCCGACGCTGGCGGAGCGAATGGAGGACTTCCCGTTCCTGGTGCGCCATTTTGTGACGCAGTACGCGGCCGAGTACGGAAAAACTCTGGCGGGAGTGACGCCGCGGGCGCAGGCGCTGTTAGCACGGCACACCTGGCCGGGCAATGTCCGCGAGTTAGAGAATGTTATCGGATCGGCGTGTATGATGGCCGATGGCGAGTTAGTGGATGCGCGAGACCTGCCGCCGTCGTTTCAACGGGGGGCTGGGCCGCTGGTTTTAGCGGAGCCTGTTATCAGTGAAGCGCCGCTGGAGTTACTAAGTTTAGAAGCTTTATCGCAGCGCCACGCGCGGATGGTGCTGGAGCATTTCAGCGGGAACAAGAGCAAGGCCGCCGAGGTGCTGGGAGTAACGAGGTCGACGCTGTACCGGCTACTGGGTGAGGGGTAGCAGGGAGCAGCGGGGCTGCGGCGCATCGAGGAATTCGCATTCGAACTCCTGTTTATATGCCAGTTCGGCGAGCTTTTTGGCATGTTCAGCGATGCCGTCCGGGATGGTATCGCAAGCGGCGGCGGGCGCCTTGATTTTGACGGCATCGGGATTGTGCCATTGGGAGTAGAAATAACCAGCGGCGCCTTTGGGCGTTCCAGCCAGTATGATTTGCGCGCCGGGCGTGAAGGCGGGCACGTTGTTGATATCGGCGGCATCATCGACAAGGATCAGTGTTGTGTCCTTTGTCTGGCGGGCGGCGATGTTATTCAGTTGATATCCGCCGATGGCGGCGAGTTCTTTGACTTTATTGAGCAGCGCACCATTGGGACTTAGACAGGCGATGTGTTTATTCGGGTCCTGGATAGACTCAAATAGAGCGCGGAGGGCGAGGGTGGTGGTCTTGCCGGAGTAGCGGGCGGCGTTAAGAACGGTCAACGGCGCTTGGGCGGTCAAGACGTCGGCCTGATGGGGGTCGAGCGCGATGTCGAAGGTGTCTTCCGCCCAGACAATTGGGTTCTGCTCGGGTTCCACTTCGTTTGTTTTCAACGAGATTTGGGATGGTCCGCTGGCGGAGAAATAGCGATCGACGCGGAGAATGTCGCGTTCGGCGCGAGAGATTTCGAGGTGGCAGCGGCGGATGCGGAGGTCGAAGCGGTCGAGTGGCTGGTCCCGCAGGTTGGCCTGGATTTCGGTTTCGGTGACGACGGAGGTTTCGGCGGCGGCTTCGGGATGGATGGCCTGGACGTCGTTGAAGAGGCGGGCCATGTATTGGCGGCGAACCTCGCGGAGGCGGTTGAGTTCCCAGCGGATGGCGACGAGGTCGTCGACTTTATCGGCGATGTACGAATTGGCGGGATTCCAGACGGACTGGTACTGCTGCCGGAGGAGTTCGAAGGCGTTTTCGTCAACGGTTGCGAGCAGAGACGGATTTTGGGTGTAGAGACCGTGTTTGATGGAGGCGGTTTTCGAGCGCTCCGCGCCGCGCGGCGTTTTCGGGCCGCGGGATTTGGCACCGTTGATGCGAGCCTGCTCGGAACGGGTGCGTTTGCGGGTTTCCGGTTGCATGGTGATTCCCTCTACTACCTGGATACCATGCGGGTTTGGGGTTCGGGACTATTTTGGATTTAGTACTGGTGGAGGTAAGTTGTGTGTTGTGTGTTGTTTATGGGCAGAAAAATAAATTCGCATCGTCTGTGACGGGTAAGGGCGGAAGGGCCGTTTTTGAGGGGCGCAGGGCCGAACTACTGGCCACTATATACTTGAGTTCAGAGTGGCTATTCAGAGGGCGACGACGCTCGCGGAGTTTCACCTTGCTTTTCGGCCGGAACCGCTAACCGAGGCGGAGGATATTGCTAGATTCTACCGGGACGAACTTAACGAACTGCGCGATCCGAACTGGCGCAAGAAACTGGCGATGCGAATTCGCCGGGCGAAGGGTGCGACTCATTTTAAGGGCGCGATAGCCGGGCATGAAGGTGTTGGAAAGACGACCGAGTTGGAAGTCCTGCTGGGGGAGTTGCACGAAGACTTTCGGGTGGTACGAGTGGACGCCTTCAGCGATTTGAACCCGCAGCAGTTCCGTGTGAGCGACGTGTTTCTGGCGATTATGTTGAACGTATTGGAAGAGTACGGCCAAGAGTTCAACACCATTCTGCGGAACGATCTTTGGGAAGGGATTCTCGACTTTTTCCCGGAGTACCGAATTGAGATCGAGCGAACGAAGGGCAAAGAGGCGGGGGCGGAAGTTGAGTTGGGCTTGTCTGCGCTATCGAAGCTGAAGCTTTCGATCAAAGCCAAGAGTGATGAAAAGCAAAAGCAGCCATTGGATTCCAAGCGGATGTCTGAGCTGTTGGAACTGCTGAACAGGATACTTGATGTCTGCCAGCGTGGCCTGAAGGGGAAAGACCTGCTGATCTATCTGGACAACTTTGAGAAGGGAGAAATCCCGGTCGATTTTCTGAAAGAGATGTTTTTGACGTTCGGGTCGCTGCTGTGGTCATTTCATGCCCATTTGTTGTGTACGCTTCCGCCGGCTTTGATTTTCTCGGACGATGCGGCGCGGCTGCCATTCGAGCGGGATGCGATCAATTTTCTTTATGACATTCCGGTGTTGAACGAGAAGCACGAACCGCATGAGAAGGGGATGGCGGCGATCCGGTCCGTTGTTTTGGCACGGAGCGAAGAGTCGCTCTTCGCCGAGGGGCAAGTGGACGCGCTGATACGCGCGTCCGGCGGCAGCCTGCGCTGCTTGTTCTCATTGATTCGCGAGGCTGGTTTAGAGGCGGAGTTAGCTGGGAATGCGTGTGTAACGGACGCGGAGGCGCGGCGAGTGGTGGATCTATCGATCGCGCCGTTCCGGAGCCGCCTGGGTACGGGGCCCTACGATACCAAACAGGTGACCTGGGACCAGAAGCTCGCGAAACTGCTGGAAGTGTACGAAGGGAAGGCAATCGCGCCCGACGATACTTTGTATTCGCTGCTGCGGAGCCGGGCGGTGTTGTTTGTGAACGGGCGAGGAAGATACGCGGTGCATCCGATTGCCGTGGACATATTGCGCGACGCGGGGAAACTGGCGGCTAACTGCGAGGGCGGCGTCCGGCCGCTATAGCTGGTGGAGGACCACGGCGCGGGCACGATTGCGGGAACCGTGGAGCGGCTATTGCTGCTCGCGCGGCGCCGGGTGACGGGCTCTGTGCTGGTTCGCTTTCAGAGTGAGTACTCGCGAGCGGAGGTAGTGTCCCGGTTATCGGCGGCGCTGCGGAAGGACGAGCAGGCGCTGGTTGAAGTGACGCTTCCGGGGGCGGGAGTTTGCGAAGAGTTGGGACGGGCGGGAGCGGCGACGGTATCGATAGCGGGATTTGAACGGCATGCCGTGAGCCAGCGGCTGCATCCGCTGTTGCTCGAGTTGAATTTGCATCGTGAGCGAATTGGGCATTCGCGGCCGCGGATGGACCGGGCAATTGGGAACGCCTGGGCGCGGGGCCGGTGCGGTTGGCGGGATGGCGAGCGGAGACGTTCGGGCCGGCGTCGCTGCGTTGGAAGCTGGCGAAGTGTTTTGCTAGTGAAGAAGGGTATCTGGCGGTGGTGCCCGAGAGGCGGCGGGACTGGCTGGCGGGGCGGATGGGAATCGGGCCGGGCTCATTGCCGGAGTCCGAATTGGAGGCGATGCTTCGGGCCTGGGCGGGGCCGGTGACCGAGCTTGAGGCGGTGTGTTTGGAAGCGTCAAACCAGGAATGGGCGCTGGGGGCCCTACGGGCGCGGGTGGCGGCGTTGCGACACGGGCCGGCGGCCTACGCAGGGGAGTTGGGCGCGGTGGCAAGCGGGATGTGGGAGAGGATGGACCGCGAGGAGCAGTCGGCGACTGAGTCTGGGTATTGAATCTAGCGACGCAGGTAGCGGTTCGCCCAGGGGAGGAAGTGCGGCCAGTTTGGACCGTCGGTATGGCCGCCGTCGTGCTGGCGCCAGGCGAGATGGCCGTCGAGCAAGCCGGTGTTGACGGGAGGCATGACGGCGGACTGGTAGTTGTCGCCGACGCCTAGATCGCGGACGCCGAGGAGGCGGAAGACCTGGCCGGCGGCGACGGTGGCCATGAAACTGCCCTGTTGATCGAGCCACTTGGCGTCGCCTTTTTCGGGGATGCCGTAGCTGATGAACGTGGGGCGGGGGGCACAGAGGGCGATCAACTGGTGCGAATCGACGGGGATGTCGCCGGCGTTTTTGCTGCCGAAACTGGCTTGGGCGGCGCCGTATTTCAGGAAGTTGCCGGCCATCCAGTGGTACTCGCCGGAGCCGGTCAAGTTTTCGACGGCTTCGCCGAAGTTGCGGCGGTGGGGCTTGGCGCCGCCTTCGCCGGAGGAGCCGACGAGGACGACAGCGAATCGCGTGTCGTAGGCCATGGTGACAAGCGCGGCCTTGCCGTAGCGGGAGACGCCTTCGATACCAACTTGTTTGGCGTTGACGGCCTTGTCGGTTTCGAGGTAATCAAGCGCGCGGGAGGCGCCCCAGGCCCAGGCGCGGAGCGCGCCCCAGTCATCGGGTTTGCGGCGCTGCCCTTTGTTGACGAGGCCGATGACGCCTTTGGTGAGGCCGGCGCCGTTGTCGGCCTGGATACTGGCTGGCGCGAGGGTGGCGTAACCCCAGCCGCTGGCGAGTAGCTGTTGCTGGGTGGGCGTGCCGGCGCGTCCGAACATGATCATCACCGGGACGGGAGCGGGTGCGGTGGCGGGGGTGACGAGCACCATTTGGATGTTCACTTGGATTTCAGGAAAGGCGGTGTTATCGACGCGGCCGGTGAGTTCTTTGGCGATGCCGTTTTCTATTCGGACCGTTTTGGTGACGGTCCAGGTGACTTTGGGGGCGTTCTTCGGGACGCGGCCGAGGACTTCGCGATCAAACTCTTCGATGATTTCGGGGCGCCGCTTCTGGATCCAGGTTTTGGCGTTGGTTACTTTTTTGCCGTTTTTGAGGGTAAGGAGGGCTGGGTAGTTTGGGAAGGGGTTGGCGGTTGTTTCGTCGTAGTTGGCCTGATTGGGGGCGCCGGGGCGGCCGCTGGGGCCGGGGCGGAGGGCGGTGATGCCGAGTTGGCGAAGCATGTCAGCGTGGTCGGCGGCGGTTTCGGGGCTAGGTTGGGCGAGGGCGATGGTGGCGGTGAAGAGGGCGAATCGGAGGGGGAAACGCATGGGGAAACTGTATCACTCGGAGGTTGCTGAGAAGCAGGCGTGTCATCCTTTGGTACGGGTGGAGGTGGTGTTGAAGGGGAAAGTGACGCCGCGGGTTTGGATATTTGGGAGGTTAAATGGGTTGGGGGACTGCCGGGGATTGGAGGTCGACGCGGTTGGAGGAACGGGCGATATTCTGGGTGAGCCTGGACTGTGGGCGGTATCGGTTGATCTACGATTGGAACCGGAACATCTTTCCAGTGGCAAGCGGGGCGCATGCGCGAGCGCCGTTGGCAGAGACCAAGCCACGGTGGGAGCGGGTTGGGCTGCTGAACTGGTGGTTTGAGAAGTAGGGGGCGGGCGGGGCGGACCGGGAGTACACCGATAAAGGACTGAATTTGGGACTTTGGCGGCAGGTTAAGTTGGCGCGTGGTTTGGTGCGGCATCCGTTGTCTGGGGACCGGGTGGAGGGATGCCTGTTTTAGCTACGGATGAGTGGGTGGGGGTTGGATGAGTGCTGGGAGCAGTTGAGGGAGTTTGAGCGAAGCATATTCGCGATCACGAGGATGAATGTTGTACGTCGGCGGACATCGATGCCTTGGGGCGGAGATGGTGAATCACCCGCAGAAACGGGCGGAATTTTGCCGGCTGTATTTGGCGGAGCGGGCGGTGCCGGCGACGATTGTGACGAAGAATGGAGATATTCCGCTGGCGGGGGAGGGGCCGCAATAGGGCGGTTTTGGGTGCGTCAGAAGAAGGGTAAAAAAAAGGGGGGGGTCGCGAGGGGGTACCAGTTTCCGTTTGTAAAAACTGGGCGGTAAGCCGTTGAGCCGATTCACGGTTAACGGTTGTCGTACAAAAAACAGGGGACAGACGGGGGGTGGCTCCGACTACGGCTCCGACTAGGGGGCGAGGGGGAGGGCGCGGGTGATGAAGTACTCGGTTTCGCCGAAACACTTGGTCGGGACACCGACGTGTTGATCGTAGGACAAAGATACCCGCTGGCCGGCGGACTTCATCAGCACCTGTGCCACCGCTTCGTCTCGCACCGAAAAGGTGAATATCTGCGGCGGAATTCCGGGCTGCGTTGGCATTGTGATCTCGCCCTCCCAGGTCTTGCAGATCCAACCCTTACGGGAAATCTTCTGCAACTGGCCAGCACGCTCGCCACTGGAATAGCTGTAGGACAAGGTAATCCAAACCCAGGCGGCAAAGCCAAGGGCCGGGACGACAAGCAGCCCAAGAACTCCGTAAATGGCCCAACGCGTTTTCGATGGCATACGAATGTTATCGTGCCACAAATTGTGCTGGGCCTTGAGGGAATGGCAGAGGCGCGCTAAACTCCTGAGTTAATGCTCCTTCCCACAACCAATACAATGGCGCTGCTGGCGCTGGCCGTGTGCGCCCTGCTGTGGGGCTGCTGGGCGAGTACGCAACAGGCGGACCGGAAGTGGCGGTTTGAGCTGTATGCGTTCGATTTCGCGTTTGGTGCGGTGCTGACAGCGCTGCTGCTGGCGCTAACGCTGGGCAATTGGGGCGGCGGGAACAACTTCACGTTCGACGATAGCCTGACGGTGGCGGGAAAACGAAACATGGCGCTGGCGCTGGGAGGCGGAGTCTTGTACTGCCTGGGCAATTTTATGGTTCTGGCGGGAGTGGCGCTGGCTGGATTGAGCACGGCGCTGCCAGTGGGTGCGGCCATCACCTTATTGCTGGCGGTAGGGCTGGAAGCGGTGCTGGGCGGGACGATGGGAAATGGGGGCATGGTATACGGCGGGGCTGGGCTGGCGGTGTTGACACTGGTGCTGGTGGCGTTGGCGCAGAAGGCGGCGGCGGCGGCGGCGCCGGTGAAAAAGGGAATGCACCCGGGCTGGAAAGGGTTAATTCTGAGCGCGGTGGGTGGGCTGTTTTTCGCGGTGGCGCTGCGCGTTGCGGAAGCTTCGCGCGGCGGCGACATTGGCGTAGGAGCGTATGGCGTGGCGCTATTTATGGCGTTGGGCCTGTTTCTGATGACGCCGCTGGCGAATGTTTACTTTCTGAACCTGCCGGTACAGGGACATGCATCGACACCTATGGCGTACCTGAAGGGAACGAAGAAGCAACACGTGCTGGGCTTGCTGGGCGGGACGCTGTGGGCGATGGGGGCGGTTGCCTTTCTGGCCGGGGCGACGGGCGGGTTCGAAGGGGCGCCGAAGTTCCTGGCGACGGAAGCGATGGCGTGCGGGAGCGGCGTGACCGGGGCGCTGTGCGGGTTACTGGTGCTGGGCGACCAGGGCGGTGCGGGAAAGGCGAAGGCGATGCTGGCGGGGGCGGGAGCGGTGATGGCAGGGGCGGTAGCGCTTGTGTATATGGGTGCGTAAGCCTTGTTGCGCGGGTGATACAATTTATTCACACCCTTCCTAAAGAGAAGGGATTTCTATGCCTCGAAAGGGCGTGAGGAAGCAAAATGGATAAACTGGCGCAAAACATACAAGAAGCATTCTTAAACAACGCGCGCAAAGACAAGATTTTCCTCACCATCTATCTGATGAGCGGCGTGAAGCTGTCGGGACGGATCAAGAGTTTCGACAAGTACTCGGTGATACTGGAATCGAACAACCAGGAGCAACTGATCTTTAAGCACGCGATCTCAACGGTAGTGGTATCCAGACCCACCCATGGACATGGGATGGGCCAGCCGGGCGCCGCGCATGGAATGCCCGGACCCGCACCGCTGCCGGGGCCAGCGCCGATAGCTGCGACACACGGCGGCGACAGTAACGAGGGCTAGACGCAGAGATTGACGCAATCGAAACACACAACCGTATCCACGCAGGCGGGGCCGGAACGGGCGCTGCTGGTAGGGGTGGATTGGCGGAAACGGGAAGGATCCGCTTTTTCGGCAGAAGAGTCGCTGGAGGAGTTGGCGACGCTGGCGCGATCGGCCGGGGCGGCGGTGGTCGACCGGCAGATGCAAGTGCGCGAAAAGGCGGATTCGGCGTACCTAATTGGCCCCGGCAAGGTGGACGAGATTGCGGGATTGGTGAAGGGGTTCGAGATTGACGTAGTCATCTTCGACCATGAGCTGTCGCCGACACAGCTCCGTAACTTAGAGAAGAAGTTCGAAGTGCGAGTGCTGGACCGGACGCAATTGATTTTGGACATATTCGCCAGCCGGGCGCGGACGCGGGAAGGGCAATTGCAGGTGGAACTGGCGCAATTGCAGTATTTGCTGCCCCGGCTGAGCGGGCACGGGGTGGCAATGACGCGGCAGGGCGGCGGCATTGGCACGAAGGGGCCGGGGGAGACGAAGCTGGAGACCGACCGGCGGCGGATACGAACGCGGCTGGCGCAACTGGAAAGGGCCCTGGAGAACGTACGAGGGACGCGCGGGACGCAACGGCGGCAGCGCCAATCGGTGCCATTGCAGACGGTGGCGCTGGTGGGGTACACGAACGCCGGGAAATCGACGCTATTCAACCGGCTGACGGGGGCGGGAGTAGTGGCGGATGCACGAATGTTCGCGACGCTGGACCCGACGGTGCGGATGGTAACCCTGCCATCGAAGAAAAAGATACTGCTGAGCGACACGGTGGGATTCATACGGAACCTGCCGACAACGCTGGTGAAGGCATTCCGGGCGACGCTGGAAGAGGTAACAGAGGCGGTGCTGCTGGTGCATGTGGTGGACGGGGCGGACGAAGACGCGGGGCTGGCGATGGAACACGTGGAGAATGTACTGAACGAGATTGGGGCGGACGAGACGCGACGGCTGGTGGTGTGGAACAAAGCGGACGCGTCCGGGTACACGGCGGCACCGGCTGGGGCGGTGGGCGTGAGCGCGGCGGCAGGGATGGGGCTGGAAGAACTGCTGGCGCGGGTGGAGGCAGAGTTGCCGGGCCAGGCGCTGGTGCAGATGCGGTTACGGATTTCGGCGAGCGACGGGGCGGCGATGCACCGGGTGCATGAGCGGACGCGGATATTGAAGAAAGAGTTCGTGGAAGACCACTACGAGATGGAAGTAGAGATGACGGACGGGGCGGCGCGGGAATTGGCCCAATATAAGCACTTGCGTTGTGATACGGTCTAGTGGACTCTAAAGAAGTGGTACCGGGATGAACTTCCCAAATCTCCTCACCCTACTCCGGATATTCTTCGTCCCGCTGCTGGTGGTGGCACTGGTGCAGGACGACTTTGGCTTGCGGGTAATGGATTGGCCGATCGCGAACGAGCATCTGGCGCTGGCGATATTTTTGATGGCAGCGTTCACGGACCTGATGGACGGGTATTTGGCCCGGCGATGGAAGCAGGTGACGACGGTGGGAACGCTGCTGGACCCGATCGCGGACAAGATGCTGATTTCGGCGGCGCTGATTTCGCTGGTGCAGGTGCGGGCGGTGCCGGGGTGGATTGCGATTCTGATTATAGGACGAGAGTTCGCGGTGACGGGGCTGCGGGGCATCGCGGCGGCGGAGGGATACACGATTAAGGCCAGCGACCTGGGAAAGACGAAGATGGTTTTCCAGGTGATTGCGATTTCGCTGATGCTGGTATCGATCCGGCACAAAGAGTGGGCCGAGTGGGCGATGTGGTGGATGTACGGGGTGGTGATCTTCGGCGTGGCGTCGGCGATACAGTACTTTTTCAAGTTCTGGAATGGAGTGGACGAACGGACGAAACTGCGGCGGCGGCGGGAGTTATTGGCGATGGCAAAGCGCGAGCAGCGGCACAAGCGGGCAGCGCTAATGGCTGAGAAAGTCGGTTCGTCCGCCGTCCACCGTTAGAATCTGGCCGGTGATGAAGCGGGACTGCGGGGAGACGAGGAAGGCGACGGCGTCGGCGATGTCTTCCGGGGAACCGACGCGGCCAAGGACGGCTTTGGCGGCCATGGTCTGGATGGTGGCTTCGCGGGTGGCGGGGTCAACCATGTCGGTGAGGATGAAGCCTGGGGCGACGGCGTTGACGCGGATGTTGTGGGGGCCGAGTTCGAGCGCGAAGCGGCGGGTGAGGGTTTCGACGCTCGCCTTGGTGGCGGCATACCAGGTGGTGCCGGGGGCGGCGGTGCCGTGGGCGGCGATGGAGGAGATGTTAACGACGGCGCCCCGGCGGACGGAGCGCATGTGGGCGGCGGCGGCGCGGGTGCAGTGAATGACGCCGTCGACGTTGGTGCGGAACATGGCGGACATGGCGGCGGGGTCGTAGGAATCGATGTTGCCGCGGTGGAGAATGCCGGCGTTGTTGATGAGGATTTCGACGGGGCCGAGGCGGGAATGGGCCTCATCGAAGAGACGGGCGACGGCGGCGGGGT
Source organism: Bryobacterales bacterium (assembly GCA_016789905.1). Lineage (GTDB taxonomy): Bacteria > Acidobacteriota > Terriglobia > Bryobacterales > Bryobacteraceae. Next base: position 39,345 of record JAEUQC010000050.1, read on the forward strand.
CGCCGGTATCGGCCTGGATGGCGCAGGCGCGGCCGCCGGCGTTGAGGATGGACTCGACGGCGGAGTGGGCGGCGGCTTGGTTGTGAAGATAGTTGATGGCGACGGGGATACCGTCGAGGGCGAGACGGAGGGCGATGGCGCGGCCGATGCCCCGGGAGGCGCCGGTGACGAGGGCGGTCATTTGGCGGATTCGGCGGGTTCGAGGACGGCGGACATGGAACCGGCGGAGGACTTGCAGCGGGGATCGGCGCCGTAGGCGTGGATCTGATCGCGGGCGAATTCGGCTTGGGGAAGTTCGCAGGTGAGGACGATGGTGCGGCCGGTGGTATCAACTTCAATGGCGTGGCGGAAGCCCTGCGCGGGGGAGATGAAGAAGAGGCGGCTGAGCATTTCGATGACGTAGAGGTCGGAATGGTGATCGTCGTTGAGCAGGATCACATTGAAGAGAGGTTCGAGGGAGAGGTCGTTGCGCTGATCGACATCGTCGAGGGTTTCCACAGAATAGGCCATCTAGATTTTATGGTAATGCAACGCGGAAGGGAGATGAAGCATCTATAGAGTGGTACAGTGAGATTGGACCAATGTGGGGGCGAAACGGCTTCGACGGGTTCGAGTCATTGTATGGAGGCGTGCCGGGTTCCGAGCTCCCGTAAAACGATCGGAAAACAATAACTGCCAACAACACGCAGTTTGCTTACGCTGCTTAATTAAATAAGTAGCCGCCGCGGTTCTTAGGCTCGCATGGGGATCGACTGGCGTCATATGGCGGGATTGGCCCTGGCTTCTGTTCGGAGCGAAAGGCTGAAAACAATCGGGCTGGGCCGTGGGCGTCTTGCTGGTTCTCCAGTTCACGGCTGAGACATACGAATCAGATACGCACGTAGTCATCATACAGTGGGCGTTCTCGGACGCGGGTTCGACTCCCGCCGCCTCCACCAGCCTTCGCCTCTTCGAGGCTTCGGCTGGCAAGCCGGTTGTGGGTAGGAATTGCGAGAAGTCATGCGGCGCGACGGATGCCTCTTCGAGGCTTCGGCTGGCAAGCCGGTTGTGGGGGAGATGGAGATTCGAGGACGTTGGTATGTTCTATGTTTACTTGCTGCGGAGTGATTCCCACCCGGATCAACGATACGTCGGCCTAACCGATAACCTTCGAGCCCGGCTGGCTGCCCATAATGCTGGCACTGTTCCCCATACCTCCAAATTCTGCCCTTGGTCCCTACAAGGATATTCCGCCTTCCCCTCCCGTACACAAGCCGCTGAGTTTGAACGCTACCTCAAATCCGGTAGCGGACGCGCCTTCGCGAATCGCCACCTCTGGCCTCGTTAGAATTGCTGCCCTTTCCCTTGAGTTCTCTCCTTAGCCTTGCTTTTTCAGCCTTTGGCTGGAGGCGGTCTTGCGGAGTCCCCTTGTGAAACTCGTTAGTCAAGGCGCCGGAGGGCTTCGCGGATCGCTTCAATAAACTCATACTCGCAGGTGAGCGCGGCGCGACAGGGCGCGCATGCGTCAAGGTGGCGTAGCAGGGCGATCATCGTTTCCGCCGGCAGGCTTCGCAGGGCGAAGCGCTCGAGCAACTCCTCGGCGGGGTGCTCTTCCGTTTTCACTTGTATCGAAATAGTGGGTGGAGACTGGAAAAGTTCTCCCACAGATTTATCCCAGTGATGGAGCGAGGGCGGATCCTGCGCGTTCGTTTGTAGAATGTTAGCCATGTCTGATCGTGAGACCGCCGATAACGACCTGACCGAACTCTACGCGGAACTACGGAAGATTGCCGGGTTCCAGATTCGCAAAGCGGCGCACCACCCCACCCTCCATCCGACAATGCTGGTTCACGAGGCGTGGGTGCGATTGAATGGCGCGAAATACCGTTCGAAAACGCACTACCTGTCGCTGGCAAGCCGGGTGATGCGGAATGTGGTGGTCGACTACATCCGCCGGAAAACAGCGGAACGGCGGGGCGGGGCGTGGCAGAAAGTCACTCTGGAAGTGCAAACCGCCGGGGGCGGCGAGACGCAACAATCCATGCATTTCCGGCTGGACCAGATACTGGACGTGGACCGGGCGCTGGAATTGCTGGCCGAAAAAGATGAACGCAAAGCCAAAGTGGTGGAAATGCGGTTTTTTGGCGGGATGGAGTTCGAAGAGATCGCCGAAATCCTGGGAATTTCGGTGGTTACGGTGAAGCGGGACTGGGCATTCGCGCGGGCCTGGCTGGGGAGGAATCTTTCCGTTGCGCCGGCTGATACGGATTTGACGGCTGCGACGAGATAAGCCGTAAGATGCCCGACTCCGGTTTTGAAAGGCTGGAAGAGCTGTTCCATGGGGCGGCGGCACTGCCGGCCGCGGAGCGCGCGGCGTTTCTGCGCGAACATTGCGGCGGGGACGAGGCGCTGCGGCAGGAACTGGAAGAGATGCTGCGGGCCGACGCGGAGATGCTGGATGTGCCGGTGCTGGCCCAAATTGGGGGCGAGGACCTGGCGGGACAGATGGCGGGGAAGTGGCGAATCGGGAAGAAGATCGGCGAGGGCGGGCTGGGAATCGTATATGAGGCGTTCGCGGAGGAGCGGCGGGCGGCGATCAAGTTTTTGCGACCGGGGATGGACGCAGGTTCGTTTCGGCGCCGGTTTGTGAAAGAACGGCGGATTCTGCAGAGCTTGGAACACCCCCATATCGCGCGGCTGCTGGATGGCGGCGTGGACGAGACGGGCCGGCCATATCTGGTGATGGAGTATGTGGACGGGCAGCCGTTGGACCACTACCTGCTGGAGACAAAGCCAGGCGGGACGGCGCGGCTAACGCTATTGGGACAGGTCTGCGAGGCGGTGCAATATTTGCATCAGGCGCTGGTGGCGCATGGCGACTTGAAGCCCTCCAATATACTGGCGGGGGCCGATGGGCAGGTAAAACTGGTGGACTTTGGCGCGGCGCGGCTCCTGCAGGCCGGGGACACAGAAGGGGAGACGACATTGACGCGCGCGTTTCTGACGCCGCACTACGCGAGCCCGGAGCAGCGGCAGGGGGATGGGCCTTCGGTGGGGTCTGACATTTTCGCGCTGGGAGTGATCCTGGGCGAGGCGTTTCCGGGGGCGGACCGGGACATGACGGCGATACGGGACCTCTGTTGCCGGGCGGAGGCGGAGGAACGGTACCGGAGCGTATTGGAGCTGGGGCAGGACCTGGAACGATACGGAGCGAAAAAACCGGTGTTGGCGAGGCGGCAGGACCGGCTGTACCGGGCGGGAAAATTTCTGCGGCGGAATGTGGCGTGGGTAGGCGTGGGGGCGGCGGTGGTGGCGGGGCTGGGAACTTGGGGGGTATTTGCGTGGCGGGAGATGCGTGCGGAACGGGAGCGGATGGGACAGATGAGGGCAGTGGTTCGGTCGGTGCTTGAGAATGCATCGGGGCAGGTGGTGAACGGGAGCGAGGAGCGCCGGGCGATGCGGGACAGTATGGAGAGGGCGATCGGGGAGTTGGAAGGGGCGGGGACGCCAGGGATGGAGCTGGAACTGGCGGCGGCGTGGCGGCGGTTGGGCGCGGCGAGGCTGGAGGAGGGAGACACGTCGGGCGGGCTGGCGGCGTTGGAACGGGCGTATGAACTGGCGGAGAGGGAATGGGTGGGCGGACGCGACGCGCGGGCGTTTGAGAGCAAGGCGATCACGCTACCGCTATGGGCATTGGCGTTGCATTCGCGGCGGACCGGAGCGGAAGCGATCGATTTGGGGCGGCGGGCGGTGGCGATGCATGTTGAGTATAAGCAGGTATTCGGGCGAGCCTTGGCGCCGCAGAATCCGTATTGGCGGATGCTACTGCACCAGGGGCCGGCAGTGGCGCGGGAGGGACAGAAACAGGAAGGCCGGGCGTTGCTGGAAGAGGTGTTGGAGGTGGCGAGGCATGCAGGGTCCGGTGAGTACGTGGGCCGGGCGCTGGTAGCGCTGGCTGGAGTGGAACCGGGGCGGGCGAGGGCGTATTGCGAAGAGGCGCGGCGAGTAGCGCCATTGACACCGGAATTGGACGAGCGATGCGGGGCAGCAGGAGGGAGCGCGGAGATCGCCGCATTGCGGGAGCAGATACGGGTGAAGCAGGAGGAGTTGCGGCACGATCCGGACCGGTTTCAGGCGGTGCGGCGAATGGCGAGGATGCATGTGCAGTTGGGGAAGCGGCTGAGGGACCCTGGAGAGGCAAGGAGGGAGTGGGAGCAGGCGCGGGGATATCTGGAGGAACTGGTGAAGCGGGACGCTGGGAATGTGGCGGTGCGGGAGCAGTTGGAACGGGTGCGGGAGTTGTTGGGGAAATAGTTGGCTGTGGGCGGGCGGGTTGGCCTGTTGGGCGGATAGGGCGAGGTCCGGAGAAGAGTTACAGAAGCAGCCGGGAAAATAATTGGTGCCTGGCACCAATTATTTTGGAGAATGGGGGTGTGGCCGATCACCTTTACTATTCGTGCTGGCTGCGGAATTTTTCCGCGCTGAATATGCTGCGTCAGTACGGCAAGATGTTGGAACTGTTTCCGTTTTCGCCGCAGAATCCAGCGGACTCGGTTTTGCGAGTGCAGGCCGTTTCGACAGCCGAACCGGTGCTGATGGAACGGGCATTTCTGGATCCAATCGAGGCAAAAGAAGTGGCGGCGGCGGCCGAAGAGTTTCTGCATGACGACTGCGCGTACATGTTCGAGACCTGGTGGGGACTGTGGACGTACGAAAAAGACTGGACACTGCAACCGGCGCGGGTGACATTGCAGTGTTTCGGGCCGCGGTTTAGCGACTCGCCGGTAGGGGACGAAGGGGCAAAGGCGGAACATCTGCGAGTAGATTTCGGTTTGGACACGTGGTTCCTGCCCCAAGCGGAACTGCCGAATTCGGCATGGTACGCGCGCTCAAACCTGAAAGGATTATTGAAATTTGTTCACTCGTTAGATGAAGGACTGCCCGTGGAGCGGCGCGCTTTGTGGACGGAGACGGGTGGAAATTTCGCGGAACGGCTGCGGGAAGCGGCGGGAGAGTTGTAGACCAGGGACCGGGAAAAGTCCTAGGCGGAGAAGTTGCAACTCATTGAAACTGTTACGTCTGATACAATGAAAACCTCCTAAAGTTTGCGATCGACTCAATTCGACTTTAGCGGGGCAAGTAGAAAACCGCGCTCCCTACTAAGGTGATTCCTTAGAACTGAGTAGGTCGAATGTGGCATGAATGGTAGGGGTACCGTTAGTTGACCCCGTACTAGGGTGCCTTTACCATCGGAAGCGTGGTGCTGGAAAACACAATGACGAACGGTACAGCTATCATCGACGCCCCGCACGGGGTAGAAATAGCCGAGAAGCGGATACGGATAGTAATCGCGGACGACCACCCGATTGTACGGGACGGGATAAGGCGGTTACTGTCGCTGGAAAGCGACATTGATGTCGTTGGAGAGGCCGGCGATGGGCGTGGCGTGCTGGACGTCGTCCACGAGACGAATCCGGACGTACTGCTGCTGGATCTGCGGATGCCGAACCTGGACGGGCTAGGCGCGCTGGAGACGTTGCAGCAGACGAACAAGCGGACGCGCGTTATTGTGCTGACGGCATCGGAAGACAAGAACGAGTTCGTGCAGGCGATGAAGCTGGGCTGTTCGGGGATTGTGCTGAAGCAGACGGCGCCTGACCTGATTGTGAAGTCGATCCGGAAGGTTCATTCCGGGGAGATCTGGCTGGATTCGCACACGACGGCGGCGGTGATGCGGCAGTTCGCGACGCCTGGATCGGAAATGGCGGCGCAGGGCGGAGGCGGGAAGACAGGGCGGGAACGATCGCCTCTGTCGACACGGGAACGCGAGATTGTGGCGCTGGTGGCGCAGGGCTACAAGAACAAGGAAATGGCCGAGAAGATGTTCATTTCCGAGCAGACGGTGAAGAACCATCTGCACAACATCTTCGACAAGCTGGGCGTATCGGACCGGCTGGAACTGGCGCTGTACGCCATCCACAAGGGCCTGCATTTGCAAGGGTAACGGCGCAGCCGGGCTGCGCTATGCTGGCGGGATGCGCTACATATTGGGCTGGCTGGCGGCGGCGGGGTTGTGGGGACAGGCGGCTTCTCTTCCCTCATTGCGGGAGCAGGCGGCGGTACAGCAGAGCTGGGTGAAGGCGCGGCTGGAACGGGTGCTGCCGGAGTTAATGCGGAAGCACGACGTGGCGATGTGGCTGGTGGTGTCGCGAGAGTACAACGAAGATCCGGTGTTTTATTCGCTGATTTCTCCAACAACCTTCGCGGCGCGGCGGCGAACCATATATGTGCTGTACGACCGGGGGCCGGGGCTGGGAGTGGAACGGCTGGCGTTGGGGGGCAACTCGCAAGGGGGATTGTTTACGGTGTACCGGGACCCCGCGGTAGAGAACCGGGAACTGTTAGGCGATGCGCAATGGAAGCTGCTGCGGAAGTTGATCGATGAGCGGCGGCCCAAGAATATCGCGATCGATATTTCACAGACGCACGCGTTCGCCGATGGACTTTCGGCGGGAGAACGGGAGCAGTTGGAGGAGGCGCTGGGAGCGGAGAACCGGGGGAAGCTGAAGCGGGCGGAGTTGCTGGCGTTGGAGTATGTAGAAACGCGGCTGCCGGAGATGCTGCCGCTGTACCGGCGGCTAATGGAGAACGCGCACGCGCTAATTGCGCGGGGGTTTTCCAGCGAGGTGATTACGCCGGGCAAGACGACGAATGAAGACGTTGTTTGGTGGCTGCGGCAGAGGGCGCTGGAGGGAGGATTCGGGACGTGGTTCCAGCCATCAGTGCGGGTGCAGAAGCCGGGGAAGGCGGGGGCGAATTTCCTGAGCGAAGACGGACCGGCGGTGATTGAGCGAGGGGATGTGCTGCATGTTGATTTTGGCTTGTCGGCGATGCGGTTGAATACAGACACGCAGCATATGGGATATGTGTTGCGGGAGGGAGAAAGCGGCCCGCCGGCGGGGCTGGCCGCGGCGCTGGCGCGGGGACAAAAGATGCAAGATCTGCTGCTGGGGCGAATGAAGCCGGGACTGAGCGGGAACGCGGTATTGAGCGAAGCGCTGGCGGATGTGCTGGATGCCGGGATTAAGGGCACGATCTATACGCATCCGATTGGGGACCACGGGCATGGAGCGGGACCGCTCATTGGACTATGGGACCGGCAGCAGGGAGTGCCCGGACGGGGGGATGTGCCGCTGAAGCCGGGCACGTGGTTTTCCATTGAGTTGTCGGCGAAGGTGCCGGTGGCGGAGTGGGGCGGGGCGGAGGTTTTTATTGGGATGGAAGAAGAGGCGCATATGCGGCCGGATGGAAAGATGGAGTGGGTGCTGGGGCGGCAGGAGCGATTTCATCTGGTGCGCTAGCCTTCGCGAAGCGTCCGCGCGGGATCAATGCGCAGGGCACGGACAAGGGGCGGCAAAGTGGCGACGGCAGCGGCGAGGACGAGAACGAGTGGGGCGACGGTGAAGCTGAAGGGGTCTACGGCCGGGACTCCGAAGAGGAGCGGCTGGATCATTCGGGAGAGAGTAACAGACGCGGCGAGGCCAGCGGCGGCGCCGGCGATGGAGTAAAAAAGGCTGGGACGGAGGACGGCCCAGGCGAGGTGCGTGCCGCGGGCGCCGAGGGCGCGGCGGATGCCCAACTCGCGGGAACGGCGCAAGACGCCGTGGTTGACGACGCCATAGATTCCGGCCGCGGAGAGCAGCAAAGCGAGTAAGGCAAATGCGGCGACGAGCGAGGCGAGCGAGCGGGACGCCTGCGCGGAAGCGGCAACAATGGTTTCCATTTGCGAGATCTTGCTTACGGCGCATTGGGAACAAACCTCATTCACCAGGCGCGGAAGATGTTTCAGCAGACCGGCTGGATCGCCGTCGACGCGGAGAAGGAGGCCAAGCTTGGGAGGGGTGCCGACGGATTGGGGGAGCGGCGTATAGACGTGCCCTTCGGCCCAAGCGGGGAGACCAGTGAGGGTGAAGGATTTGACATCGTCGACGACGCCGACGATAGTGCGCCATTTTGGTTCCCAAACGGGCCGGAGGCGGCGGCCGACCGGGTTGGCGCCGGGCCAGAACTTTTCGGCGGTGGAACGGCTGATGAGGACGACCGGAGCGGCAGCGGCGGAATCAGCGGAGGTAAAGGCGCGGCCGGTGAGGAGAGGGATGCGGAGGGCGTCGAGGTGTTGGACGGAAATTGAGGTGTGCCAGAGAGAGATTTGCGGATCCTTGGCGGGACGCGGGTGATCTTCGAGCGCGGCGGTGAAGGCGGAGAACTCTCCGGTGAGCGGAAGGGTGTTAGCGGCGGCGGCGACGCGGACGCCGGGGTAGGCGGCCAGATTGGGCTGCAGTTGGTTCCACAGGGCGGAGGAAGTGAGGGTGCGGCTTGGGCTGAGTTCGGCGGTGACAATCGAATCGGGTTGGAAGCCAGGATTGACGGCGAGAAGGTTCCAGAGGCTATTCAAGAGCAGGCCGGCGCCGACGAGAAGGATGGTGGCGAAGGCGGATTCGACAAAGATGAGCGGGGCACCGGCGGAGGGAATGCGAGAGAGACGATGGGACTGCCAGGCGGGGAGAAGGCCGAAGAGGAGACCGCTGCCGAGGGAGATGAGAGCGGTGAAGGCGAGGACACGGAGGTCGATGACGGCTTCGGCGAGACGGGGTGTATCGGCGGGGAGGACGAATTTGAGGAGATGGAGTTGCTGGAAGGCGAGGAGGACGCCCGCGGCACCGGCGGCGAGGGCGAGGGCGACGGCCTCCGTAATCATTTGGCGGAGCAGACGGGCGGGGGAGGCGCCAAGAGAGACACGGAGGGCGAGTTCGCGTTCGCGGGCGGCGGCCTGGCCGAACAAGAGGTTGGCGACGTTGACGACGGCGATGAGGAGAACGAGGGCGACGACGCCCAGGAGGAGGTAGCTGCGTAACCGCGCGCCGGCGACAAGGTGGTCCCGGAGCGGGGTTAGTGCGGCGTCGGCACCCCAGGCGTCGGGCATGCGCCAGGGAAAGCTTTGGCGAATGCGGGGGATCCAGCCGCGCAGTTCGGCAGCGGCCTCGGCCGGCGACACGCCCGACCTAAGGCGCGCGAAGACGGTGACGCCGCCGGAGCCCCAATACTCGCCGGCTTTAGCGGGATCGAGGCGGAGCGGGGTCCAGAGGCGAATTTCCGGAGAGGGATGACTAAAGCCGGGCGGCATGACCCCGACGACTTCGTGCGGGAATTCGTCGAGGGCGATGGATTGACCGATGATGGCGGGGTTGGCGGCGTAGCGTTGCAGCCACAGATCATGGCTGAGGATGACGGCGCGATGGTCGCTGGCGGTAAAGGGACGGCCGAGGGCAGGCGGGATGCCCAGCGTTTGGAAGAAATTGGTCGATACCTCGGAACCGGAGATGCGTTCGGGCCAGTCTTTACCAGCGAGGTTAAAGGCTCGCGCGCCATTGTGGGCGGCATAATCGGCCGACTTGGCGTTGGCGCGCATCATGTCGAACGGGCCACGCATACCGAGGCTGGAGGCATCATAGAGCCGGGCGGGATCGGCAAAGGGAAGCGGGCGAAGGAGTACGGCGTCAAACAGGCCGAAAACGGCTGAGGTGGAACCGATGGCGAGGGCCATGGTGCCGAGAGTGATGGCGGAGAAGAGTCGATTGCGCAGGAAGAGGCGGAAAGAGAACTTGAGATCCTGCGCGATTTCGTCCCAGAGAGCGACTCCCCGGGCGTCGCGACACTCTTCGCGCGCAGCGGTGGCGCGGCCAAGCGAGGCGACGGCAAGACGGCGCGCCTCGGAGGGCGGGACACCGCGGGCGATGAGGTCGCTGGTCTCCTGTTCGACATGGGAGGCGAACTCGGCGTCGAGGTCGTGATCGAGATCGCGCTGGCGGGTGATGGATCGCCAACGGAGGAGTATTATTCGCAGCCAGCGCATGCCGACTCCTTTCACGAAAGGCCAAGAATGCCATTCACAGCGGTGGAGAGACGGGCCCAGGAATCCGTCTCCTTGCGCAGATGGGCGCGGCCAGCGCGCGTGAGCGAGTAGAACTTGACCTGGCGGCCTGTGGCCGATTCCTTCCATTCGCCGGTGATCCAACCTTGTTGTTCGAGTTTATGGAGGGACGGGTAGAGGGAGCCATGGCTGACATGAAGCGTCTCGTTGGACATCTGGCGGAGGCGGGCGGAGACGGACCAGCCGGTCATCGGTTCGAGGCTGAGGATCTGGAGGATGAGGACGTGGAGAGTGCCCTGGAGAATAGCGTCGGATTTGCTCATGGACTATTTACCGGTATCCGACACGTATCGAATACCGATACATAACGATACTCGATAGATAGAAAGAGAGCAAGGGGCATTTCTTTTCCCGGGAATATACATTTTTTTGGCAAGATGATTTCGGATACGACAACCGAAATGGATTGGATGGTGCTGGCGCTGCGGCGGAAGCAGACGCCGGGGCAACGGATGCCGAACGCCTTGGGGATGAGTGAACTGGTGCGGTCGCTCGAATTGGGGATGCCGCGGAATCCGCATCCGGATGCCGATGAGCGCGAGTTGCGATATTCGCTTTCGGTGAAGCGGTATGGGCGAGCGCTGGAAGTGGCGGGGCCGAGTATGTGGTGGCAGGGTCAGTGGCCAGCAGTACGTTCGGAGAGCCACGGGCGACGGCGGATATCGATATGGTGGCGCGGCTGACCGAGCCGATGGCGGAACGGCTGGCGGGGCTGCCGGGACACGCCTTTTACCTTGAAGTGGAGACGGCAAAGGAGGCGATTCGCGAGAGGAGACCGTTCCATATTCTGTCGATGGTGAATGTGACAAAGTTCGATTTTTTCAGGTGGGGAAATATCCGTTTGGCGCGGCGCAGTTGCGCCGGAAGCGGATGACGAAAGTTGATTTTCCATCCGAAGTTGAGGTGCCGGTGGCGAACGCGGAGGATGTGTTACTGGCGAAACTGCGCTGGTACGACCGGGGCGGGCGGAGTTCGGAGCGGCAATGGAACGACGTTCTGGGCGTGCTGCGGATGCAAGGCGCGGCGATTGATTGGGAGTATATCGAAGAGTGGGCGCCTCGGCTGGGGGTGGCGGATTTGGCGGCGCAACTGCCACGATTTGACTAGCGCGCCGGGTGGGTTACCATGCGGTTTACCCTATGCGATACGGACTGGTGGTTTTCTCGATCTCATTGTCTATTTCCGGGGCCTTCGGGCAGGTGGCGGTTGGCACTTATTTGCAGCAGGTGGCCTCCGCCAGTGACACGGCTCCGGCGGAGTTGACGGCGCCAAGGAAGATGGGCGGACTGGAGGCGCGGGGGGATGGTCTATTTGAAAACGGCACGAGGCTGTTGCCGCGGGCGGGCGGGCGGAGCTGGGCGCCGGTGGATGTGAAAGCGGCGGCGTATGACTCGCAGGGGCGGCTGTGGTTTTGCTCGCCGCAGGGACTGGGGATGCGGGATGGGGCGAAGTGGTCGCTGTGGACGAGCGAGGATGGGATGCCGTGGGATGAGTGCACGGCACTGGCGCCGGCGCCGGATGGGAGTGTGTGGCTGGGAACGACCCGGGGGGCGATCCGGTTCGACGGGGCGCGCTGGGAGTACCGGCAGGGGCGGCGGTGGCTGCCGGACGACGATGTGAGGGCGGTGTGGGTGGACGCATCGAATACGGCATGGTTCCAGACGGCGAAAGGTGTGGGGAAGATTCAATCCGTGCCGATGACGCTGGCGGAGAAGGCGAAGTATTTTGAGGACGAGATAGACCGGCGGCACCGGCGAACGGAGTATGAGTATGTACTGGAGGTGCGGCTGGACAAGGCGGGGGATAAGTCCAAATGGACGCAGCATGATTCGGACAACGACGGGCTGTGGACGTCGATGTACGGCGCGGGTGAGTGCTATGCGTATGCGGTGACGAAAGACCCGAAAGCAAAGGAGCGGGCGAAGAAGGCCTATGAGGCGATGCGGTTTTTGTGGCAGGTGACACAGGGTGGAACTCCGGCGGCGCCAAAGGGATTTGTGGCGCGCACGGTGCTGCCGGCCTCGGCCGGGGACCCGAACGCAACGGCGTATACGCCGGAAAAAGACCGGAAGATGCAGGCAACGCGGGACCGGATGTGGAAGGTGATGAACCCGCGGTGGCCGAAGAGCGCGGACGGGAAGTGGTATTGGAAGGCCGATACTTCGTCGGATGAGTTAGACGGGCATTACTACTTCTACGCTTTGTATTTCGACCTGGTGGCCAAGGGAGACGCGGCGGAGGAGGCGCGGGTGAAGGAGCACGTGGCGGCGCTGACGGACCACATTGTGGACCACAACTTTCAACTTGTGGACCATGACGGGAAGGTGACGCGGTGGGGAGCGTTCAACCCGGAGGAGTTGAACTTCAACTTCATGTGGGCCGACGACCGGCCGCTGGACTCCTTCAGTATTCTGGCGTATTTGAAAACGGCGGAGCACGTGACGGGAGACAGGAAGTACGCGGCGGCGGCGCGGCGGTTGATTGAAAAGCACGGGTACGCGATCAACACGATGATGAACAAGCACTATGGCGGGGCCGGAGCGGGCAACCAGAGTGATGACGAGATGGCGTTCATGATGCTCTACAATCTGCTGCGATACGAGACGGACCCGGTGCTGCGATCGATTTATGGGGTGACGCTGCGGAGGCGGTGGGAGGTGGAGGAGCCGGAGCTGAATCCGGTATTCAACTATCTGGCCGGGGCGGTGCTGAAGGGGATGACGTATCAGGATTCGCATTCGACGGACCAGTTGGAACTGGACGGGGCGTGGCTGGAGGAATCGGCCGATACGCTGCGGCGATTTCCGCTGGACCGGATGAGTTGGCGGATGACGAACAGTCACCGGAAGGACATACGGCTGTTGAACCGGGAGACGGCGCGCGGGGCGCGGAAGGACGGCCGGGTGCTGCCAATTGATGAGCGGTACGTGAACCACTGGAACCACGATCCGTGGCGGCTGGACCAGGGCGGGGACGGACGGGAACTGGCGAGCGGCGCGTCGTTTCTGCTGCCGTATTATATGGGACGCTATTACGGATTCCTGAAGGATTAATCGATGCGAAGAGCACTGGTTTTCGTTTGTTCGGCGATGGTGGCGGCGGCGTATTCGTTTCAGGCGCCCGTGGGGCTGACGCTATCGCGGCAAGGGTTGGCGGCGGTAGCGGTGGCGACGGCGGATTTCAACCGCGACGGGATTGCCGACATAGCGAGCGGAAACCTGGGGACGCCGCCGCTTTCGGGCGTGCAGGTGTCGACGATTGGAGTTCTGCCAGGAACGCGCGGCGGCGTGCCCGGCGGGCTGCAAGAGTATTCGCTTGAGGGGAACGTGACCGAGATACTGGCGGGGGACTTCACAGCGGACGGAAACGCCGATGTGCTGGCGCTGACGGTAACGCCAACGGGAACGAAGCTGTGCGTGTACGGAGGTACGGGGGGCGGCGGATTTATTGCCCCGGTGTGTTCGGCGGTGGCGGGAGCGCCGTCGCGAATGGCGGCGGGAGATTTTGACCGGGACGGGCGGATGGACGTGATGATGATCCGGACGTTTGATGGTGTAGTGATGGCGATGCGAAATGTGGGCGGAGGCGGATTTGTAGCCGGGGCGACAGCGAACGTGGCGGCGCCTGCGGCGTTGGCGCTGGCCGATTGGAATGGCGACGCGATTCCGGACGCGGCGGTGGTGAGCCGGACGGGGCAACTTGTGCTGCTTCTAAGCTCTTCGACGGCGCTGTTTCAATCGACACAGACGCTGACGGCGGGCGTGGCGGTCAGCGATATCGCGATCACGGATTTGAACCGGGACCGGCGGCCGGACGTGGTGCTGACCGATCCACAGGCGGGAACCTTATCCTACGCATTCGGCCGGGCGGAGGCGAGCGCGTATTTGGGGACGTTGCGGACGGTGCCGTTCCTGGCGCGGGGCGGGACGCTGCGGGTGGCGGATTTGAACGGAGATGGTTTCGCGGAGGTGATTGCGGGCACGGCGGCGGGAATGCTGGTGATATCCGGCAGCGCGGACGGAACGGTGACGGTGCCGAATCCGCCGGGGGCGCCGCCGGCGGGGGCTACGGCATTCGCGGCCGGGGACGTGGACGGCGATGGCCGGGTGGATATTGTGGCCGGGCCGCTGTTGTTGCTGGGCCAATCGACGGCGACGGTGACAAGGCTCGAGGTGACGCCGGCAACATCGGTATACGGGCAGCGGGTGCAGGTGACGGTACGGGTGCAGATGGCGACACTGGCGACGGTGGCGGCTCCGTTGACCGGGGCGACGGTGGAACTGATGGACGGGACGGCGGTGCTACAGACTGTGCCCCTGAGCGAAGCGGCGCCGGGCGGCGTGGAACTCGCGAATACACGGCTGGAATTGACGCTGCCCGTGGGGACGAAGGACCTGTGGGCGCGGTTCGCGGGGACCGTATCGTATTTGGGTTCGGCGGCGACGCCGGTACGGGTGACGGTGGCGGCATCGGCGACGACGATCCGGTTTCAGGCGCCGCCGTTTGATGTCTCCTACACGCAGGGACTGCGGGTGAACGCGGTGGTAAATGGGACACTGGCGGTAGCGAATGAAGGATTGGTGCGCCTGTTGGTGAATGGAGCGGTGGTGGCGCAGGGGCTGGTGAACGCGGGTGTGGCGCAGATGTTGATTCCGCCGGGATTGCCGCTGGGGAAGATTCGGGTTCGGCTGGAGTATGAGGGGACGAACTTTCTGGCGTCGACAACGGGGGAAGTGGAATATCTGGTGAAGGGGGGTACGGTAACTGGGGCGTCCGCGGCGTCGTACCGGGCGACGGTGGCGCCGGACTCACTGGCGGTGCTGGCGGTGCCGGGACTGGTGCGGACGACGGGGGCAAACGCGGGCGTAGTGCCGTGGCCGCTGGCGCTGGGAGGCGTGGAAGTGGAGTTAAGGGACGCATCGGGCCTGACACGGCAGAAGGCGGGGCTGGTATACGCGGGAACGGGGCAGGTGAATGTTCATGTTCCAGCAAACGTGCCGGCGGGCACACGGCGGGTGGTGGTATTTGTAGATGGCGTGGAGGCGGCGACTGGGGACGTGCAGGTGAGCGGGGTGGCGCCGGGATTGTTTACGGCCGATGGATCGGGAACCGGGGTAGCGGCGGCGTACGCGGCGCTGTACAAGGCCGATGGGACAGTGCAGGAGCAACGAGTGATCTCATGCGAGACGGGGCGCTGCGTGGCGGCGCCGCTGGATCTGGGAGAGGCGGGGGACAGCCTGGTGGTGACGCTGTTCGGGACGGGGTGGAGACGAGCGGAAACGATGACGGCGACGGTGGACGGACGGGCGGCGCAAATTTTATTTACAGGAGCGCAGCCGGAAGTTCCAGGGCTGGACCAGGCGAATATCCGGATTCCAAGAGAAGTGGCGGGGCGCGGAGAAGTGGATATTGTTGTGATTGCGGATGGAAATGCGGGCAACGGCGGGCGGATATCAATCCGGTAGAGTTCTAGTACCTCCCAAATTTGCGGGTATGGAAGCATTCCACTGTGAAATGGCAGAAATATTCAATGTTTTCAAATGAATTTGCAGAAGAACGAACACAAGGCACTGATTTTGTGGACGTTGAAAAATGCGTTCACAAGAAATTAAAAAATATATTTCGTTTATTTTCAACAGTTTGAAATTTTCCACACCCGAAGCAGTACTAGGACCTAGAGTACCTTTAAATCGAGGTGGTTCAAAGCCACTGAGATCCGGGGGGACATATGGACGAGATTATCGTCATTATTATTCCCGGACTGTGAACCTATGCGTAACTAAATAAACCGCTTGCGCGCACAGTCGCAAGAAGCATGTAAGCCCACACAATCGGGTTGCACTCGGTGCCAAGTCTGGTATGATCCTAGGAGTACTCCCCTCTGGGAGGACTCCTAGGGCGCCAGCTAACGCGACCAGCAGTTTTTGGTTCAGTGAAGAGGTTACATGCGCCCGCCGGTTGTTCTCGCAGGGTTGTTAATCATATCTAGTTGTGGCAAGTTGTCCGTCCGTAGAGCAGATCCGGACGAACTGTGGATGGGAAAAGCGTTCGAAGGGCCGCGAGTTACCGGCGCGAAGGCTTTTGCGAAGAAAGATTACCGAACGGCGATTGAGGCGTTTGCGCGTGGCGCGGAACTGGCGCGAAGCTCGGGGGACGAGGTAACGCAGGGGCGATTCCTGGCCAACGAGGGCGGGGCGCACATGTTTATGGGGGAGAACCGGCCAGCGATTCAGTGCCTGTTGCAGGCGCGCACGCTGCTGGAGCGGAGTGAGGATTGGCAATCGCTGCAGGGTGTGGAAACGAACCTGGCGAACGTTTATGTCCTGACCGGGGACTATGAGGCTGCTGCGGCGGCGGCGGAGCGGGGCGCGCGAATTCGGCCAAAAAGGGTGGACCGGGAGCGGCAAGTGCGAATCTTGATGAGCTTCGGACGGGCGATGGCGAAGGCGCGGGGGGTGGACGCGGCGGCGCCGATTTGGCGGGAAGCGCTGGCGGGGGCAGAAGCGGCGAATTCACGCTCGTTGGAAGCCGACATATTGGAGTTGTGGGGATACGAATTGGGCGAACAGGGCGAAGGGCGAATGGAGGAGGCAGAGGAGGCGCTGGCGCGGGCGTGGTATCGGAGAAAGCTGGCCAATGACGCGGCGCGAATGCCGCTGACGGAAGGCAAGCTGGCGCGGCTATACCGGAAGAGGGGCGCCACGCGGACGGCGCAATTCTGGATGGAGCGGACGCTGCGCGTGCTGGAAAGCGGGCAGAAGATCCCGATGCCGGAGTGGATACTGCGCGCGGAAGCGGCGCACGTGGCCAGTGACGCAGGGCAACTGGGTGAGGCGCTGGAGGGGTACCGGAAAGCGATGCGGCTGGCCGAGACCTGGCAAAACGGCTTGCCTGCGTTGGAACGGCTGCGGCTGGGAGCGGAGAAGCGGATGGTGCAGGAGCTGTTCGACGGGTATTTACGGACGGCAGGGCGGCTGTACAGGCGGGGAGCGAGCGCGGCGCTGGCGGCGGAGATGTTCACGGTGATCCAGAACACGCGGGCCTGGAGCCTGGACGGACACGAGACAAGCACGGGAGCGGAGGGGCCACTTTACGCCGAGGCACGGCGGCTGGAGGCACGCTGGCTAACCGGAGACGCCCAGGCCGGGGAGTACTTGAAGACCGCGCGGGCGGCGATTCTGGAGCGGGAAGCGGCCGCACCGGGAACGGCTGCTACGCAGCGGGGGAAACTGGAAGCGCCAGGCGCGGGGGAGGCTGTACTGACATTCTGGCTGGACGAGGAAGGTTCGTGGCTATGGGTGTGGACAAAAGACGGGCTTCGGATGGCGGAACTGGCGGCGCGGGAGCGGATACTTGAGTCGGCCGGGGCGTTCCGGCGAGCAATAGAGGAGAACAGGGAGGATAGCCGCACGATTGGTCTGGCCTTGCGCCGGCTCCTGCTGGGGAACCAGGAAGAAGCGTGCCTGCGGTCGCCGCACTGGGACATTGTGGCCGATGAGGGGCTATTCCAGATTCCTTTCGGCGCGTTGCCGGGGAGGGGAGCCAGGTACCTGGCTGAAGATATCGAGACACGGCTGGTGCCAAACGCGCTGCGGAAAGGGATGGCAACTGCGGCGAGCAGACGATTCTTCGCGGTAGCGGATCCGATTTTCAACAGTGCGGACGAACGGCAGGGCCGGAGTTGGAACTGGCAGCGGGTGGTGCTGGCCGGAAGCGGGGCGACCACACTGCCGCGGCTGCCTGGGACGGGACGAGAAGCGGAGGCGGCGCGCGCGGCCTGGAGGGCGGCCAACTACGAGACGGCGGTGTATTCCGGCCCGGAGAGCAACGAGGCGGCGGTGCTGGCGCGGCTGGCAGAATGGCACCCGCGGGTTATCCACTTCGGCACGCACACCCTGGAGGCGCAGGGGCGGCCGCGGCTGGTGTTATCGATGCGGCCCGACGGAAGTGCAGGGTTATTGACGGCCGAGGACATAGCGGCGATGCGGCTGCGCGCGGAAGTGGTGGTGATGAGCGCGTGCCATTCGGCGGGGACGGAGGCGGCACGGGGAGCCGGACTGCTGGGGCTGACGCGGGCCTGGCTGACGGCGGGGGCGCGGCAGGTGGTATCGACGCTGTGGCCGGTGGGAGACGAATCCACGGCGTTTTTCTCAACATTTTACGGACATCTGGCGAGCGGTGACCCAGCGTCGCCACTGGCGGCGGCGAGTTCGTTGCGGCAGGCACAGTTGGCTGCCATCCATAGCGGCGGAATCGCCGCGCAGCCTCGGCAATGGGCCGGGCATGTCTTACTGGCAAGAAGGTGAGTTCCCCCGAGATGTTATCGATCCCCGAAGAAGTAGAATCCGGCCTGACGCCCGATGGAAAACCGGACGGCCAGGAATTGGAAGGCGCCCAAGCGGAATGGGTGAGCCTGGTGGAGAGTATCCGCAGCGGCGACCAGGAAGCGATGTCGCAACTGTACGCGACGTTTGGGCGAGGCGTGCGGTACTACTTGTCGCGGCAACTGGGAGCGCAGGAGATTGACGACAAGGTACACGATACGTTTCTGGTGGTGCTGGGGGCTATCCAGCGGGGAGAACTGCGAGAGCCGGAACGGTTAATGGGGTATGTGCGAACGGTAGTGCGGCGGCTGGTGGCGACACATATCGACCGGCTGGTGGAGGAGCGGCGGGAACGGACGGACGTGGAAGACGGGTTCGTACTGGCCGATGACCGGGTGGACCCGGAGCGCGATACGTTGCGGCGGCAGCGTGTGGAAATCATGGAACAGGTGCTGCATACCATCTCCCGGCGGGACCGGGAGATTTTGACGCGGTTCTACCTGTACGAGCAGAGCCAGGAGCAGATTTGCCAGGAGATGGGACTGAATGATACGCAGTTCCGGCTGCTAAAATCGAGAGCCAAGCAGCGTTTCGCGGAACTGGGCAAACGGCGAATTGAGAAAGCGAATACAACTGAAAACAATTTGTTGAGAAAAAGTGCGGGAAGCGGCCACTAATAAAGTAGGGTAAAGGACTGCCCTCTACATGGACACGAAGCTGACTCGAATTCATATACAGGAGTTGTGGATGGCCGAGCAAAAGAAGGCGCATCCCGAAGTTGAGGTGCTGGAACGCTACGCGATGAACCGGCTGGCCGAGCCGGCGCTTGGCGAACTGGAAGAGCATTTGCTGCTCTGTGGCTACTGCCAGGAGCGGCTGGACGAGGCAACCGAGTATGTGGCGGTAATGCGCGAGGCGACGGCCACGGTGGTGGCCGAAGCGCCGGCGACGGAATCGGCGTGGCAGCGATGGCTGCGGCTGGAGTGGCCAATTCCCATGCCGGCGATGGCCGGAGCGATGGCGATGCTGGTGGCGTTGACCATTTGGCAACCGTGGAAACCGGCGACGCCAACCGAATGGCGCACGGTGGAGCTGGCGACACTGCGCGGCGACGCGGGCGCGGCGCGGGGAGTGGAGGGATTCGCGCTACATTTGCGGCTGGATGTTGCTGGACTGGAGGTTTCCGGGGTTGGCGCGACGGCGCAAATCGTGACCGGTGACGGCGCCGAACTGGCGCAAGCGCCGGTGGCAGTTGCCGATGGCAAAGCGGAACTGCGATACGCCGCCGGGCTGCGGGCAGGCCAGTATTTCGTGCGGCTGAAGAGGGCCGGCGAGACGGTGCGCGAGTATTCGTTGGTGGTGGAGGGCCGCTAAAAAACGCGGCGTTTCAGCTTTTCGATGGTGAATTTGGCCGTGTCGGCAATGGCCATGACGGTCATGACGCCGGCCTGAACGGGATCGGTGACAACGAGGTCGGCGGCGTCCGGAACGCTGCCGGCCATGTTGAGACTGATGACGAGGAGCCCCTGGGCGCGGACATCGCGAACGGCCTGTTCGATTTCGCCGCCCATGAGGGAACCGGCGAGTACGAGCGCTTTGGCGCGGGGAAGCCTGGCTACGGCGCGAACGGCTTCGGCGAGCGCGGCTTCGCCGACGAGCGGAATGGTATCGATGGAGATATGTTCGCCGCGAATGTTGTGTCGATCGGCCTCCGAGATGGCGCCAATTGCCACCTGGCCCACCTGCGCGCCGCCGCCCATGATGATGATGCGCTTGCCGTAGATTTTCTGCATGGAGTTGACCATGCGCACATCGTGAACAATGGGGAGGGCGCGGAGTTCGTCGAGCATGGGGCCAGCGGCACCACGGAGTTCCACCTCAAAATAGGTACGGGAATTGGGGCGGGACTCCATGATCTGGACGCTGGTGATGTCACCGCCACGGCGGGCGATGACACCGGTGAGTTGGTGAAGAAAGCCGGGACCGGCGTCGCCAATGACTTCAAACGCGGAGCGTTCGCTGGTCTCGTCGATCATTGGATTAGTGAACCTCGTACTTTTCGAGGATTTTTTCCCAGAGGCCCTGGGCGTCGAGGATCATTTCCACGACTTCGCGGACCGCGCCCTGGCCACCCTTGGCTTCGGTGATGTGGTGGGCGGCGGATTTCACTTCCGGGCGAGCGTTGTGGGTGGCGATGGCGAGGCCGACGCGACGGAAGATGACCACGTCGGTCAGGTCGTCACCGATGTAGCCGACCTCATCGAGAGAGACCTTGGCATCGGCGAGAATCTCTTCAAGGATCGGTATTTTTTCGATGTGTCCCTGGTAGATGTAGGACATTTTGCACTGTTTGGCGCGTATTTCGGTGGCGGGAGAGACGCGGCCGCTAATGACGCCGGTCTTGATGCCGTTCCAGCTCAACCACTGGAGGGCAATGCCATCTTGCGAGTCAAACCCTTTGGTTTCGGCGAATCCGCCCTGGCCGTCGGGGACGTTCCAGAGGGTGCCATCGGTCATGACGCCGTCGACGTCCATCAAGAGCAACTTGACGTTGGCGGCGCGTTCTTTGACGTTCACGGGGAGGTCTCCTCTACAATAAATGCGGTGCTCGAACGAGTCGAGGGTATTATCTCCCGTTATAACATGCTGCCCGCGGGGAGCCACGTTGGCGTGGCCGTATCGGGAGGGGCGGATTCGGTGTTTTTGCTGCATTTTCTGGCCGCTCGCGGGAATTTGGAGCTGACGGTACTGCATGTGAACCATGGCTTGCGGGGGGCGGATTCCGACGGGGACGCGGCGTTTGTGGAGGCGCTGGCGGGGGAGCTGCGGCTGCCATTTTCCGGCCACCGGATGGGAGCCGCGACGGGGAACCTGGAGCAGTATTGCCGGCGGGAACGGATGGCGTTTTTCGCGCGGGCGATGGCCGGGGGACGGGTGGGCCGGGTGGCGACGGGGCATACGGCGACAGACCAGGCGGAAACGGTGATGATGCGGCTGCTGCGGGGGGCGGGGACGACGGGGCTGCGGGGAATACTGCCGGTGACGGCGGAGGGATTGATTCGGCCGTTATTGGGAGTGAGCCGGGAAGAGGTCCGGGGCTGGCTGCGGGAGCGGGGATACGAGTGGCGGGAGGATGCGACGAACGAGGCGGAGGATTTTTTGCGGAACCGGGTGAGGAGGCGGCTATTGCCGGTGATGCGGGAATTGGACGGGGAATGCGAGGCGGCGCTAGGACGGGTGGCGGAGTTGGCTTGGGAAGATGAAGACTATTGGAGACGGGAGGCAGGAGCGGTGCTGGAGCGGGCGGGACGTTGGGAACGGGGGGCGCTGGTACTGGACCGGAGAGAACTCACGGGACTGCACCGGGCGCTGCTGGGACGGGCGGTACGAATGGGGCTGGAGCGGGGGTTGGGGAGCCTGCGGAGGCTGGATAGAGGACATGTGGAGCGGGTGATGGCATTGGCAACGGGGGCGAGCGGGGAAGGGGCATTGGACGTGCCCGGGGGGCGGGTGAGGCTCTCAATGGACTGGCTGCGAGTGGGCGGAGGGGAGGAGGGTGGTTTGCAGAGGGAAATTCCTGGGGA
>JAEUQC010000106.1 GCA_016789905.1 Bryobacterales bacterium
TGTGGCGGCGCCGGTGATGATATTCCAGGATGGCGGCGGGATGGTGCGCGAAGATGGCAACGGGTACAAGGTGCCGGTGGTGCTGGACAACCTGATTCATAAGCGGGATCTGCCGCCGTTGATTGCGGTGTTTGTGAATCCTGGCCTGATGCCGGCGACGAATGCGAACGCGCAGGCGCGGTTCAACCGGAGCCTGGAGTATGACGGGTTAGGGGACCGGTATGCGCGGTTTTTGATCGAAGAGATTCTGCCGGAGGTGGGGAAGAGTTTGAACTTGTCGAAGGACCCGGACCACTATGGGCTTGCCGGATCTTCGAGCGGCGGCATTGCGGCGTTCAACGCGGCGTGGGCGCGGCCGGACAAGTTCCGGCGGGTGATGAGTTTTATTGGCAGTTTTGTGAATTTGCGCGGGGCGCAGATTCTGCCGTCGTTGATTCGAAAGTTCGAGCCGAAGCCGTTGCGCGTATTTTTGCAGGATGGGTCGAATGATAACGATATCTATGGGGGAAGCTGGTGGATTGCGAACCAGGATATGGCGCGCTCGCTAGAGTGGTCCGGGTATGAATCGAAGTTCGTAAGGGGGACGGAGGCGCATAACGCAAAGCACGGTTCGGCGATTTTGCCGGACGCGCTGCGGTGGCTGTGGAAGGACTTTCCGAAGCCGGTTTCGCGGCCTGTCAACACGAGCGATAAGCACTGGCTGCACACGGGATTGATACCGGGGAAAGACTGGGAACTGGTTGGATCCGGCTACCGGTTTGCGGAGGGCCCGGCGGTGGATAAGACCGGGCAGGTGTACTTCACCGATATTCCGAATAACCGGATTCACAAGATTGATTTGAATGGGACGATTTCCGTTTTTAAGGAGAATAGCGGCGGGACGAATGGGCTGATGTTTGGGGCCGATGGGCGGTTGTACGGATGCCAGAACGGGAAGAAGCAGATTGTGGCGTGGACGATGGACGGGGCGGAAACGGTGCTGGCTTCTGATGTGGCTTCGAACGATTTGTGCATCAATGCGAAGGGGCAAATCTGGTTTACGGACCCGCGCAATAAGCGCGTTTGGTTTCTGGATGGCAAGGGCGGCAAGCGCGTGGTGCATGAGGGGATCAACTTTCCGAATGGTGTGCTGCTGTCGGCGGATCAATCGCTGCTGCTGGTGAATGATTCGTGGAGTAAGTGGGTGTGGTCGTTTGCGGTGAATGAGGACGGGTCTCTGACGAACGGGCAGGCGTATCATCGGCTAGAGACGCCGGAGGAGAGCGCTTTGAGCGGGGCGGATGGGATGACGACAGATACGGAAGGTCACCTGTATGTCGCCACCGATATTGGCGTGCAGATTTGCGATCAGCCGGGGCGCGTGGTGGCGATATTGAACAAGCCACATTTGGGCAGTTTGTCGAATGTGGTGTTCGGCGGGCCGGGTTTGTCGACGCTGTTTGCAACCGCCGGGGACCGGGTTTACAAGCGCGAGATTAATCGGAAGGGCGTGACGGCGTGGGGGCCGGTGAAGCCCCCGCTGCCAAGGCTCTAGACGTTTTCGCGGTAGACGCCAAATTCTTTGATTTGTGGCGGGGCGGAGGAGCGGAGGATTCGCAGACGGAGGCGGCCCGCGGCGGGGAGTTTGAGAATGCGGCAGGCGCCGATGCTGGTGCCTTCGGCGAGCGCTTGCCACTGGCCGTTAGTGAAGCCATCGATGGCGAAGGAGTCGACGCGCTGGCCTTGGGCGATGTCCTCACGGAGGCGGACGACGTCGCCGGAGCCATTGACGTTGACGATGAGGTCTTTGTTGGGGCGGCTGGCAAGGTTGCGCGCGAAGGTGCCATGAACACGGCGGCCGAAGTCTTTGAGCGAGGCGACGTCGTTTTCGTGGAGCAGGCCGCGGCGATCGGGCGGAACGTTGAGCAGGAAACTGGCGCCGCGGCCGACGGACTTGCAGTAGAGATCCATGAGATCGGCGCCGGACTTGACGCGGCCGTTTTCCTTTTCATGCCAGAACCAGCCGGGACGGATGGAGACGTCGCATTCAGCGGGGAGCCACTGGGCGGAATCGCGGTGGCCGGTCATGCCTTCTTTGTCGCGGGTGAAGCCGGGCGCGGGCGGGCCGCCATCGGGGCCTACGGGGGAGTAGGTGGCCCAGCAGGTTTCGTTGGCGAAGCCTTTCTCGTTGCCGACCCAGCGAATGTCGGGGCCAACGTCGGAGAAGATAACTGCATTGGGCTGGAGCTTGCGGACCAGCTCCCAGGTGCCGGGCCAGTCGTAGTAGGTGCGTTTGTCGATGAGCCGTTTTTCGCGCGCGCCGCCGTAGAAGCCGTCGCCGCCGTTGGCGCCGTCGTGCCAGACCTCGTAGATGGGGCCGTAATTGGAGAGAAGTTCTGTTAGTTGCTGGCGGTAGACCTGTACGTATTCGGGTTTGCCGTATGCGGCGTGGTTGCGATCCCAGGGCGATAGATAGACGCCGAATTTGAGCTTACGCCTGGCGGCGGCCTGGGAGAGTTCTTTTACAACGTCGCGTTTGAAGGGGCTGGCCATGACCGAGTGTTGGGTGGTCTTGGTGGGCCAGAGGCAGAAGCCGTCATGATGTTTGCAGGTGAGGATGACGCCTTTCATGCCGCCGGCGGCGAGGGCATCGATGATGGCGTCAGCGTCGAAGGCGGAGGGAGCGAAGAGGGCGGGGTCCTCATCGCCGTAGCCCCACTCTTTGTCGGTGAAGGTGTTCATCGTGAAGTGGAGGAATGCGTAGGTCTCCATCTGGTGCCAGAGCAACTGGCGATGGGAGGGGCGCGCCGCGCTTTGCGCGAAGAGCGCTGCGCTTGCCAGGAGTTGCCGACGAGAGATCCGCATCTCTCTAATTTATCGCGGGACTTCAGGCGGCCCGGTATTCTATAGGCAATGCGGACGCTTTTGATTTTCCTGACGGCCGGAGCGGCGCTGGCGGCGCAGACGGCGTCGTCCACCGGGACGCTGCAAGGTGCGGTGCGGGATCGATCATCGGCGTTTGTGCCTGGCGCGCAAGTGGTGGCACGAAATGCCGATACGGCAACCGAGCGGCGGACGACTGCCAATGGAGAAGGGCAGTACACGTTGCGAGGTTTGTTGCCGGGCGAGTATTCGCTGGTTGTGTCGGCGCCGGGGTTCGCGACGGTGCAGGTGGAGGAGTTCGCGCTGTCGGTGGGGCAGGTGATGCAGCGCGACATTGAACTGGCGCCTGCTGGGGTGACCGAGCGGGTGGAGGTGAACGAGACGCCGGAGGCGATTGATCTGACGGCATCGAGCGCGAGCGTGGCGCTGGGCAATGAACGCATTGAAGAGGCGCCGGCGCGCAGCCGGAACTATTTGAATTTCGTGTTGGCGGCGCCGGCGGTGGCGCCATCGGCCGGGACGAGTTCGCAGCGAACGATGACGGGTACGCGGACGGCAATGGGGGACAGCGGGTTCACCAGCGGCGGGCTGCGTCCGCGGAATAACGCGATTCTGATTGATGGCATGGACAATCGCGACGAGACGACGGGCGGGAATCGCGTGGCGGTGGGCCTGGAAATGGTGCAGGAGTTTCGGGTGGCGACGGCGGCCTTCGGGGCCGAACTCGGCGGGGCGGCGGGCGGATTGTTGAACATGGTGACGCGTTCGGGCGTGAACGTCTGGCATGGAGACATGACGTTTTTCGGGCAGCACGAGATCACGAATGCACAGCGGTCCGAGGTGGCGGCAAGTTCGCGGCCGCGGTTCCGGCGGTACCAGCCGGGCGTGTCGGCAATGGGGCCGATTGTGCCGCACCGGACGTTTATTGCTGGGGCGGTGGAGTACGAAGCGGAATCGGCGGAGGAATGGTCCAACGTGGCGCCGGGCGTGGCGGCGCTGCTGCCGCAGGTGTATCGCGGGCTGTATCCGACGAGTACGCGGGGCACGGAGCTTTCAGCGAAGTTTAACCACACGTTCAGCGAGCGGGACACGATGGCGGCGCGCTATGCGTTTTCGCGTGGACGGACGCGCGGGGAGGTGCAGGGGCCGGACAACTTCGCGGACCGTTCGGCGCAGGGGAATAGCCTGACGGCCGACCATTCCCTGGTCGCGAATTGGCTGCGAGTGATCACGCCGGCGGTGGTAAACGACGTGCGGGTGCAGGTTGCCGAGCGAACGGCGGAGTTGACGCCGAACGGAACGGGGCCGTTGGTGGAGGTGCCCGGCGTAGTATCGTTCGGCAGTTTTCACAGGTTTAACACGGATCGCACGGAACGGCACTACCAAGTGATTGAGAGTTTCAACGCGGCCTTTGGCGGGCATCGCGTGAGTGTTGGCGCTGATGCGCATTGGGTGAAATTCGACGGTGCGTTACGACACCGCTATAGCGGGATCTTCGTGTTTCCAACGCTGCAGGACCTGGTGGCAGGGCGGCCGGGCTTGTACCTGCAGGCGTTTGGCGATCCGGCGACGCGAATGACAACGGTTCCATTCGGCGTGTGGCTACAGGACCGGTGGCAGGTGCATCCGCGTGTACTGCTGGAGATTGGCGGGCGCCTGGACAGGCAGCGAATGCCCAAGGGAATTTCATCGAGCGGGACGAACGTGTCGCCACGAGCTGGGTTGGCGTGGCGCCCGACGGCGAAGCGGCCGTTGGTAGTTCGGGCGGGTTTCGGACTCTTCTATGACCGGTATCCGCTGGCCTGGCTGAACGACGCGTTGCAGAAGGATGGCGTTCGGGGCTTTGAGCAGTACGGCGCGGCGGCGGACGCGGTGCGGGCATGGCAGTTGCCGCGGACGGCGCCGGTGCCGGGGCTGGCGGCGTTGACATACCGGGCGGCCGCCGATTTTCCATCTACCTACAGCCGGAAGTTCAGTGCCGGGTTTGAGTATGGATTTGGCGCCGACACGTCGCTGAGCGTGGAAGCCAACAGCATTCGCGGTGTGCATTTACCGCGGACTCGCCTGCGCGAACTGGAGCAGACGGGCCGTTCGACATACGAGGGCATGGCGGTGACGTTGAACCGGAAATTGACGAAGGAACTGGCCTATTTGGCGACGTATAGCTGGGGCCGGACGCAGGACGACGGGTCCGACTTCGATGAGCAGCCGAGTGATCCTCTGGCCATTCGCAAGGATTGGGCGTTGTCGCGGCAGCATCAATCGAATCGCGTGGCGTTGAGCGCCTTGTTTGAGTTTCCCTGGCTGGTGGAGCGTTTGACCGTGGCGCCGATTTTCACGGCTGGATCGGGGCGGCCGCTGAACGCGTTGTTGACGACGGACCCGATGCGCACGGGTGCCTATCCGCTGACGGCGCGGCCGGCGGGTATGGCGCGGAACGCGTTTCTGGGGCCGGTGACGGCGAGCCTGGATTTGCGGGTGATGAAGACGATTCCGATGATGGACGAACGAGCCGTGCTGCAGTTCGGGGTGGAGAGTTTCAATCTGACGAACCACACGAACGCGGAGCGGCTGAGCCCGTACTTTGGGATGCCTTCGTTCCGGGGAATTCTGGAGAGCTTGCCGGGAAGGCAGGTGCAATTCATGGTTCAGTTTGAGTATTAGTGAACTACTGCCAGACGGGGCGAAACCCGGCCAGCCTATCCATTGTTCGGCGCAGACTGGCTGCATTCCCGGCTGCTCCTGCGACGTTCCAATGATCGAGAACGAACCGGCCTAAGCATGCGTTGTAGTCAGGACCCTGCTTTGCCGTACTGCCCCTTTTCGGAGCAATGTCTTCGCGAATATCTTTCTTTCTCGATCTGGCCGCTAACTCCACCAAAACGCGTTTCGGATCTGGCAGCGATTCTGGGTTTGCTGGGACCGTCGCGAGTTTCACCGCGAGGAATGTGGCGATGCCCTCGGCGTCAGCCAGCAGCCAAGACTCAACTGCACGGACAGCCACTCGAAACAGAAGATTGT
>JAEUQC010000120.1 GCA_016789905.1 Bryobacterales bacterium
CGACATCGTGTTATCGACTCCCATTCTTCCCACGGAACCCAACATGGAACAGCAACAACAGGCAGACCGCAAAACCGGCCGCCGTCAGCCCCAGCAAGCCCGGCAGATTGGCCGGCGCAAACGACAGCCGCACCGTATGCGCGCCCGCCGGCACCGCCACGCCCATCAACTCGCCGTTTACTCGCAGCACCGGCGCCGGCGCGCCATCCAGCAGCGCCGTCCAGGAGCGGTCGAACCGCTCCGCCACCACCAGCACCATACGCCCCCCGGCCCGCACCGCAAATTCCAAATGGCCCGGCGCCTCGCGCCCTGGCTCCACGCTGCCCGTGGCGCCGGCATCGGTTGCCACATCCTGCGCCGTCAATGCCAGCGAACGGAAATCCGCCGTTCGCGCCTCCAGCGCCACGTTCTCGCTGCGCTTCACCTGCGCCACTAGCCATGCCCGCGGCGGCGTGCCTTGCTGGTCCGTCAGCCGCCACGGCTGCTCATGTCCCCGCGCGGCCCGCGCTCCCATCAAACGCTCAAAATCGCCAGTGTCGATCCGCATCACCGGCTTCAACGGCACATACCCAGCCGTCGACCTATACCCGGCCACCGTCAAATGGTTCGTCATCGACCGGTCGGCCACCGGGCCCGGCGCCGGCACCGGCGGCAGCTCGCCCAGGCTTTCCATGTACTGCGCCAGTTCCACTCGCGGATACCGCCAATACGACCGGCCATGAAACAGGCCCACTTCCAACAGGCAAACGGCCGCGAATCCCCATCGCCACGACGGCGCCGGAGCATAGGAGAACGCCACAAACGCCAGCGCGGAGAACACCACCGTCGCCATCCCCGCCGCCGTCATCCCCACGCCGGGAAACGCCTCCGCCAGAAAGCCGCCAAACGCCCCGGGCATTTTCAAACGAAGCGCGAACAGCGCCAACGCGCCTATTGCCCAAAGTCCGGCCACCGCGCGGGCAATCCGGTTCGCCCGCGCCTCGCGCGGCGTTTGTACCCAGCGGTCCATCCCCAGACACGCCATCGCCGCCAGGAAGAAGTGCGTTAGCAGCATGTGCCGCGCCGACACCCGGAACAGCTTGAACGGATAGAGCGACGAAGTCACCTCAAACAGCCACGTATAGCTGCCCAGCGCCAAGAGGATTGCCATCCCCGCGCCCCATAAGAGCAATCGCCGCGATACGCCATCCGCCCCAGTGGACAGCAGATAATAAACCGTCAACAACAGCACACCGGCGCCGAAGAAGATGCCGTATTCGACGCGTGATTGGTCGCCCCAGGTCATCGATGGGTTTAGCCATTGCAGAAACTGCGCCGGGTGCAGGGAGCCGGTCGCCAGCGTTTCATAACTGGCGGCGGCCCGCACGCTGGTCGAGGCCACCTCCCAGGTGGGGATCAGTTGCGACAACCCGCAAACCAGCCCAAGCAACTTGCCGCCCGCGGCCGCCGCCATGCCCCGCCACTCCCGGGTGTCCAGGAAAAACGCCGCGGCGCAGATTGTTTCCAGCAGAAAAGACAGGTAGAGAAACGGCGGATGCCCCATCAGGCATTGGGAGGCGGTGGAAAGCGCCAGGAATGCCGCGTAGCGGCGGCGCTGCGCTCCGCTGGCGGCCGCCGCCAGCTTGGCCAGCAGCAATACGTTCCATGGCGCGTGCGCCCATACCTCCAGAGCCGGCGGGTGTACCAGCCGTACTGCGATATAGCCGCCAAAAGAGCACAGAAAACTGCCGGTCAACGCGCTGGCCGGCGATATTTTCCAATAGCGAAACAGCGCATAGACGCCGCCCGCCAGCCAGGCATAGGCCGCCGCCGTATGCAGCGCGAACGCCGCCGTGCTTGGCAACAGCCGGTAGAGCAGCAGGTGCAGCGGGTGGAACATCCCTTGCTGCCCCTCTCCGTGCAGATACATCCCGCCGTAAATATCCGGCGTCCATAGAAACGAAAGCCCGTTTTTCAGGCATTCCCCGTACCAGTGCCGAAACGGAAAGAAGAACAGGGGAACGTCATCGGTGAAGAGAACCTGGCCGCGCACCGCCAGGGAAACAAGCGACCCGAAGAAGTAGAAAAACAGCAGCGACGCGACGGTTCCGGCCACCCGGCCTGTCGATAGAAACCGCACTAAACCACTCATAAGATGTCCCTTGGGAGAATAACATGGGGCACGGAAACGGCGAGTGGCTCTATTTGCGCGCCGCTTGCGCCACTCGCCAGGTGATAATTTCGCTGGCCGCGAAATTCCACACCGACCCGATCGCCAGTCCGCAGGCGCTCGCAATGGGCCACCAGATTCCGCGATCGGTCAATCCGGCCGCGATCGCATAGTTCGCGAAGTTGCCAATCGAGCAGACAATGGCGTAGAAAAACAGGCCGGTAACGTAGCGCCAGCCGCGCCGCCGCCGCTGCCGGTAGGTGATGATGTTGTTGACTGTATAATTGGCCACCATTGCCACGGTGATCGCCACCAGCAGCGCCGTGTCGAACGTGTAGCTCATCCGCCGGTAGAGCAGCCACAGAATAAACAAGTGCAGCAGCAGCCCGATAGCGCCCACCAGGCAGTACAGCACGAACCGGACCGGTAAGAACCGGCTCACCAGCTTGTCCAGCACCAGGTACAGGTACTCGATGCCGACGTTCAGGTCGAGCTTGCTCTCTCCCACTTCCCGGTTCCGGAACCGGTAGCCGACTTCGGTGAACCGTACCGGCCGCGGCGAGGAGGCCACCAGATCGAGCAGGATCTTAAACCCCACCGCCGTTGTCCGGCGCGCCACTTCCTGCAGGAACCCGTTCGTGAGCATGAAAAAGCCGCTCATCGGGTCGGAAAGGTCGTGCCGGCTGACCATTGTGCTAATCCGCAGACCCAGGTTGCTCAGCGCCACCCG
>JAEUQC010000152.1 GCA_016789905.1 Bryobacterales bacterium
CGCGCCAGCGTCATCGCCCGCCATCGCCGTGTCGACACACTATCCGGCTCCAGCGTTAACGCCCGGTCATGCAACGCCAACGATCGCTGCAACGGCTCCAGTGCCTTGTGCCTCTGTCCCATCCCCAACAAAATCCGCCCCTGCTCCCCCAAATTCCGCGCCAATACCACCGCGATATTCACGTCCCGCCGACGCAACCGTACCGCCGCATCCAACAATCCTTCCGCCCGCCGGTAGCTCGCCAGCGCCGCCCCCAAGTCTCCGGCCTCCCGTTCCGCCCACCCCAGCGCCCCCAAGTGCCCCGCCAACGTCAATCCACTCGATCCCGCCTCGGCAAACGGTTCCAGCAAACCCACCGCGCGCCGCAATAGCCGCAGCGTCTCCGGCCAGTCCCCTCGCCGCTCCGTAATCCGTGACAGCGTCGCATGCGCCTCCGCCTCCGCCAGCGCCCGCACCAACGGCGGATGCCACGCATTCCCTTTCGATGTAAACGCCACTAGTTCGCGAAAATACGCCTCCGCTTCCTCCGTTTTCCCCAGTTCCAGCAGCACACCCCCCGCCGCTCCGCACGCCCGCGCCCGCAGCGCCCACACTGCCGCCTGCTCCCCAACTGCCCCCGGCAGCGATCGGCCAAATTCGCACGCCTTCGTCAGCGTCTCCGCCGAACGCCGCGCATCTCCTACGTTCGCCACCGATGGATGCCCCTCCGTCTCCCCCAGGTTCACCAGATAATGCAGCTTGGCCCCTAACAGCTCCGCGGTCGCTCCCTGCACTTTGATGTACCGATCCACCAGGTCAATCCGCTCCCGGCAATAGTTGATCCTTGCCTGCGGCTCTCCCGGCAGCGTCGCCGCGTCCTCCATCTTCGGCGACAACGAATCCAACAGCTCCGCGCTCTCCCGCTGCCGGTGCCAATAAATCCCCGCCGCCGCTAACATCGTCACCGCCACCACCATCCGCTTCGGCGCCCGAACCCATCCCCAGTTCCGGCGCAGCCCAGCCACCGGCCGCTCCCCAGCCTGATACCGCCGCATATCCGCCAGCAGTTCCACCGCCGACGGATACCGCCGCTCAGGCTGCTTTTCCAAACATCGCCGCGTGATCGCCATCAGCGTCCCCGGCACACCGGGCAGCGCCGCCGTCTCCCGGTTGTACGGATGCGCCCCGCCCAGCGACTCATACAGCAGGATCCCCAGCGAAAACACGTCCGACGACGCCGTCACCGCCGCCGTCCCAGACAACTGCTCCGGGCTCGCGTACGTGTACGTCATCGCCGCTTGCCGCGCCGTCCTCGATCCATCCGCCAGCTTCGACACCCCGAAATCCAAAATCCGCGGCGTCCCATCGGCCAGCAGTAATATGTTCTGTGGCTTCAAATCCCGGTGCAGCACACCCTCCCGGTGCGCGTGCGCCATCCCCTCGCACACCATCGTGAACGCCCGCAGCAGCGGGCCCCGGTCCCCGCCCGGAAACGCATCTCGCGTGAACGATTGCCCCTCCAGCAGTTCCATCGCCAGATACAGCCACCCGTCCGCCGTCGCCCCCCCGTCGTAGTAGCGGACGATATACGGGTGTTGCAACAACGATAGTATCTGCATCTCCCGCTGAAAACCCGTCACCCGCATCTCATCGCCGGGCAGCGCTCGTATCAGCTTCACCGCGAACTCCTGCCGCAACAGCCCATCCACCCGTCGCGCCCGGTACACCGTGCCCATCCCCCCATGCCCGATCGGTTCAATCAGTTGATACGGCCCAATCACCGACGACGATCCCGTCGAATGATACCGCGCCAATTGCGCCGGCAACGGCTCGTTCAAGAACCCTCCGTCGTCGGCCAGCAGCCCCGCCAGTTCCGTCTGCTCTTCCGCCGTCAGCCCACCCACCAGCGCGGTCGCCTCTCCCGGCGCCAGGTCCTGAATTCGCAAAAAGGCATCGTGTATCCGCCGCTGCGATTCAGCGTTCATCACTTACTTCCGGGGCTAGCCGCGCCCGCATCCACCGCCGCGCCCACGCCCACTCCCGGTCCACCGTCCGCCGGTCTACTTCCAGCACCGCCGCCGCCTCTTCGCTCGTCAATCCCGCGAAAAACCGCAGTTCCACCACCTGCGCCGCACGCTCGCTCAGTAATTTGATGTCCGCCAGCAGCCGGTCCACCTCCAGCGCCATGTCCAGATTCGCCGTTATCGCCGCCATCTCCGCCGGCATGTCCACTCGCAGTTGCGACATCCGCCGCGCCGCGTGGTGCCGCCGCGCATGGTCCACCAATACCCGCCGCATCTCCGCCGCCGCCGCGCACAAAAAATGCTTCCCGTTTTCCAGCGCCTGCGGGTCCCCGTCCACCATCCGCAGGAACATCTCGTTCACCAGCGCCGTCGGCTGCAGCGTATGCCCCCCCCGCTCGCCGGCCAGCATCGCCGCTGCCATCCGCCGCAGTTCCGGCCACAATATCTCCAGCACCAGCGGCAGCGCGCAGGGGTCGCCATTTTCATGGCTGCCAAATAGCGAGGTGATCTGTCCCGGGGCCCCAGTCGCTCGCTCTACTACGCTCATTGCACCCCGATTATAGGGCATTCCCATAGGGGTTGTGGCGCCTTTCGCCACGCCAGAATTCCACCCATGTCCCCCGAAACACATGCCATCGAACAGTTCTTCCAGGCAATCAACCGAAATGACATGCAGGCCATTACCAAGGATTTCCATCCACAGATCGTCCGCACCGAACCGGAAGACTTCCCCTCCGCAGCCACATATCACGGCATCGGCGACGTGCGCCACAACGTCACGCGGGGCCGTTCCAGTTGGGCCGAAGGAACCTGCGAACCCGAACAGTTCTTCCAGAACGGAAACAAAGTCGTCGTCTTCCTCCACGCCTGGGTCCGCCTTCATAATGCAACCGAATGGACCGGCGGCCGCTTTGCCGACGGTTTCGAGTTCAGCGACGGCAAAATCGTCCAATACCTCACCTTCCTAAGCCGCGCCCGCGCGCTCGACTGGGCTGGCATCCAGAACATCGATTGATCCCCCTTTCCACCGCCCGCATTGGTGCTAGCCTAGCGGGATAGCACATGGAGGAAGTGTAATGATCACCAGAAGACAGGTTCTCGCCGGCGCGCCTTCGCTCGCTCTCGCCGCCCCCGCCGGCCGGCCCAAAATCGCCGCCATCTGCACGACCTACTTCAAGTTCTCCCACTCCCAGCACATCGTCGACCGCTTCCTCATCGGCTACGGCTGGAATGGCACCCACCACAAACCTCCCTTCGATCTCGCTTCCATCTGGGTCGATCAGGTCGGCCCCCAGGACCTCAGCCCCGCCCGCGCCAAGGAGTTCCCCTCCATGCGCACTGCATCTTCCATCGCCGATGCCCTCACCCTCGGCACCGGCAAACTCGCCGTCGATGCCGTCCTCCTCATCGGCGAACACGGCAAATACCCTCGCAACGAAAAGCACCAAACCAAGTACCCCCGCTACGAGTTCTTCCAGGAAATCGTCAAAGTCTTCCAAACCTCCGGCCGCGCCGTCCCCGTCTTCAACGACAAACACCTCTCCTGGAACTGGGACTGGGCGAAAGAAATGTACGACACCAGCAAATCCATGAAATTCCCCCTCATGGCCGGCTCCAGCCTCCCCGTCACCTGGCGCACCCCCTCCCTCGAACTCCCCCTCAACGCCCCGGTCCGTGAAGCTGTCTGCGTCGCCTACGGCGGCGTCGATAGCTACGACTTCCACGCCCTGGAAACCCTCCAATGCATGGTCGAGCGCCGGAAAGGCGGCGAGTCCGGCGTCAAATGGCTTCAGGCCTACCGGGGCGAAAACTTCTGGAAAGCCCTCAATGATGGTGTCTGGTCCCGCGAACTCATGGAATCGGCCCTCTGCCGCAGCCACACCCTCAAACCCTCCCGCCCGGGCTTCAATAACGATTTCCCCACCACCGAATCCATGCAGCGCATGGTCAAACAACCCGTGGCCTACGTCTACGAACACAACGACGGCCTCAAATCGTCCATGATCCTCCTCAGCGGCCTCGTCGAAGACTTCAATTTCGCCTGCCGCATCGACGGCCGCAAAGACCCCTTCTCCACCCAGATGTATCTCCCCATGCCCCCCGGCCGCACCACCCTCGCCAATTTCTTTTCCCCCCTCACCAACAACATCGAAAAGCTCTTCCTGCTCAAAAAATCCCCCTATCCCCTCGAACGAACCCTGCTCACCACTGGCCTCACCGCCGCCGGTTGCGACAGCCTCTTCGACAGCGAAAAGCGCCTCCCAACGCCTCACCTGGCCTCCATCGCCTACCCCGCCCCCATCGATTCGACGTTCTGGAGGAGCTAACCGCCATGCCAACCCGCGTTGCCATCATCACCACCATCTACCGCTACCTCTCCCACGCCCAACACATGGGCGACCGCTTCCTGATCGGCTACCCCCTCCACGGCAAATGGCACAAAGGCGACATGAAAGTCGTCTCCCTCTACGTCCACCAGAAACCCGATGGCGATCAAAGCCAGGAGCGCGCCAAAGAGTTCGGCTTCTCCGTCTACCCCTCCATCGCCGAAACCCTCCGCTGCGGCGGCGATAAACTCGCCGTCGACGCCGTCCTTATCATCGCCGAACATGGCAACTACCCAAAAAACGACCTCGGCCAGGTACTCTATCCCCGCTATGAGTTCTTTAAGGAGTGCGTCGACGTATTCCAGAAGGATGGCCGCGCCGTCCCCGTTTACAACGACAAGCACCTCTCCTATTCCTTCGAAAAAGCCAGGTGGATGGTCGACCAGTCAAAGAAATTGGGCTTCCCCATGCTCGCCGGTTCCAGCCTCCCCGTTACCTGGCGTCTGCCCGATATCGAACTCCCTCTCGGCTGCGAAATCGAAGAAGCGCTCATGGTCGGCGTTGGCGGGTCGGACCCGATGGACTACCACGCCCTCGAAGCCATGCAGTGTATGGTGGAACGCCGCAAAGGCGGCGAAACCGGCGTCAAGTCGGTGCAACTCGTCGATGGCGATGCCGTTTGGGACGACAAACGCTGGTCTCGTCAACTCCTCGTCTCCGCCCTCTCCCGCAGCGACACTCCCCTCGGCCTCACCCTCAAAGACGCCCGTACCCAGGACCTCTATGGCTCCGGCGAACTCCGCAATCTCGTCGAAAAACCCTCGGCCTATTTCATCGAACGCAACGACGGCCTCCGAACCACTCTGCTCATGCTCAACGGCGCCATTCGCGATTACAACTTTGCCGCCCGCATCAAGGGCAGAGGTGTCGCCTCCACCCAGTTTTTCCTCTCCCCCACCCCCAACGTCACTTATTCGGCCTGTCTCGTCAGCAAAATCGAGGAGCTTTTCACCACCGGCAAGGCGCCCTACCCGGTCGAACGCACCCTCATCGTCAGCGGCGCCCTCGAAAGCTGCCTGCAGTCTCGTAAACAAGGCGGCACGTTGCTGCGTACGCCGCACCTAAACGTCCGCTACACAGGCACGCGGACTCCGCAGCACGCCCGCGAATAGCCCGCGCTAATTTCCTGAAACAGGTATTCCCCCAGTTCTATCTAACCCGCGAGGCAGGAATAGTGGTTACGATGTGCGGTTTGGATTTAACCAGTCTGGCGGCGAATACGGTCATCATCGCCCGAACGAGAAACACCGTCTACACCATCCAGGTGGACGCCGGCGGTCGCATCCGCATGATGGGCAGTCCGGACCATTGCCCCGATTGGACCGCCATCGATTCCCTCGGCACCGTTCTACTCACCGGCGCCATCCGCGACCGCTGGCTCGAACCCGGCATGCGTATGGAGTTTCGCGTCGGCGCCCGCC
Source organism: Bryobacterales bacterium (assembly GCA_016789905.1). Lineage (GTDB taxonomy): Bacteria > Acidobacteriota > Terriglobia > Bryobacterales > Bryobacteraceae. The sequence continues at coordinate 5,812 of JAEUQC010000152.1, forward strand.
GCGTCTTCACCTCTCGGCTCGCTGAAGTCGAAGTGCGGCGATAGGCCGTTCCCGGCTTACCGCCGCGCCGCCACTCACTGCAGACAGTAGATGGCATTGACAAACGTCACGTTCACCGGCGAGCCCGAATTCCACGTAAACGTCGTGCTCACCGGCTCCGGCTGGATCACCCCGTTCAGCACCACCTTCAGCGGCGCGTCCAGGTAACAACTCGGCGCCATCGTCCCCGTCCCCTCTTCCGTCACCGTATAGGTACCCATCGGGAGTTGGCACAATACCACCTGTCCCGCCGCCGAATCGGTTGTGTAGCGATTGGTCACCCCCAGCGAGTCGGTGACGTTAATGCCCCAGCCCAACAGCGTCGGGTACGTCGTCGCCCCATCATCGAACTGCTTCACTACGGTCAGGCAAAACGTCGATGCCGGCGCCTGCAGCACCTTGAAATTGTCGGTCTTGGATTTGGACGCCACAAAGCCGTGCGAACAGTTTCCGCTGCACGGGTTATCCACATTCGCCGGATTCCCCAAATAGTCGCCCACCGGTGTCGCCCACACTTTGTACACACCGCCGCCGTTCGGCGTCGTCAGGTAGTCGTCCAAGCACGTTCCGTTCCCAAGCCGGATCGTTATCGCTCCCTGCGCCCCATGGTCCTGGTCAATGCCGGTTGCATGCGCAGGCCCCCCAGTCCCAATGTAGGCCGTAATAAACCCGCCAGCCACCCGGAACTTCCGGTTGGAAACAGGGTCGGTGCTCAGTAGCACCGCTCCGCTCGGGTCGGTCACCTGGAAATAGTAGTCGCCGTTCGGCAGCCCAGCCGCTTTCGCCGGTGCGTTCGGCCCCGGTCCGCCGTCCAGATGCACCGCGCACTTGGACGCGTATTGATTCGCATTGACAATGGTGCCGTTGCCGTCGGTGGTAAATATCGCGCCCGCAACGCCTGCCGCCTTGGCCTGTGTGCCAAGCAGCAGCATCACCGCTGCGGGAAGAAGTGTCGATAGTTTGTGTGCTTTCATGTTGGTCGCCTAGTCAAGGCTAAACCAAAACGTACCAACTATCTCTGGTACAAAATGTTCAGTTTATTCTGTAAATGGGATATCTCCTAGATACAACGTGGCCTACGGAAGCAATACGTACTTACGCCTGACTTACTCCGTCATACCCTGTATGCGGCCGCCTCGGGAGGGGTGCTCTTAAAACGCCCCTCCGCTCAAGCGATCTGCATGAATTCACGTCCCTTACGAACCCTGGCTCGCCGCGCTCCCCATCGAACTGGCTACTTTGGAAAATATCTGGCTGATGTTCTCAGACACGGTCGGCATGATCGCCCCCGCCGCCACCGCCACGAATCCCGCCATTAATGCGTATTCAATCAGGTCCTGGCCCTTTTTGTCTTTCCAGATTCTCATTGCAATCAGTAATCGGTTCATACATCACGTCCTTTCTTGCCTCGTCCGCGTTTTCCGCGGCTACAAGAATAATCGGCTAGCCCACAGCTACTTCCGATCAGGCAAATACCTATGTTCCCCGTCTAAATGAAACTAGACGGCCGGTTGGTACTGCTGCAAAACCCTATCCAACTCGGACTGCGGAGGTACCATCACTTCGCCGTCAACCTCCGAATCAACTCCGTCTCTTCCTCCCGGTACGGCTTCCCGTCCCGCCGAAACACTTCATGGAACCAAACCGCCGGCTCCCGCCCATCCACGTATGGCTTCTGCCACGAATCCCACGGCAGGTGCGTTTGGGCTTTTCCTTCCACCAACCCCCAGTTGTACGCCGCCACCCGCAGCCGCTTGGCCACCGGCAGCGAGCCCGCAAACGTGCTCTTGTTGCCCCGTGCCATGTATTCTGTACAGAGAATCGGCCGGTTATAACGCACCAACGCTTTAATCCGCCGTTCAAACACCGCCGCGTCGTTGTAGTCATGGAAGCTGATGATGTCGCTCTCATCGGCCTGAATCCGTTCCACCGCCGTCAGCTTCGCGTCGGCTGACCAGTCGTCGTGCTGCCACAGCCCACTCGTCAACGGCTGCGTCGGCTTGGCTTCCCGCGCCCAAGCAAATACTTTCGGCAGAATCTGCGCAATCACCTTCTCCTTGCCGTTCAGTTCCTTCGCCCGGTAGCTGTTCCCGTTCATGTTGTCGGGTTCGTTCCACACGTCCCACGCCAGCACCCGCCGGTCTTTCGCAAACGCGCCAACCACGCCCTTCACGTAGGTCTCCAACCGCGGCCACTGCGCCGTGTCTCCTAGCACCTTCGCCCCCGGCCCCTGCACCCAGCCCGAGTTGTGTACCCCCGGCGTTGGCGCCCGCTGCGGCCCCAGCGCCGGGTTCGGGTCCCAAACCGAATCGAACAGCACAAACATCGGCCGGATCTTGTGTTTGGCGGCAATTCCCAGGAAACGGTCTATCCGTTGTTGATAGCCCTTGGGGTCCTGCTGCCACACCAGGTCATGCAGAAACACCCGCATCGTGTTCATGCCGATTGCCCGCGCCCAGCCAAGTTCCAGATCGATCCGCGCCGGGTCGAACGTCTCGGCCTGCCACATTTCGATCTGGTTAATCGCGGTGGCCGGCGTAAAATTACCCCCCACCAGCCACGGCTGCTGCCCGTACCAGGCATTGGCTTTCTGTTCTGTCCAGCGTTGGGCCGGCGCGGCGGCGCCCAGCGCCAAAGCAAGCGTAAGCAAGTGGATACGTTTCAATTCGGATTCTCCGGATAAACGAGTGTACCGTCAACGGCTCAAAGGCCGCTCGCCGCGACTGTTGAACTTCCGGCCCTCGCTGCCTCTCGCCTGGACCGCCATCCGGTCGTGCAAGCCGAGCGCCACCACTCCGCCCAGGAAGCCCCCGAACGCGGAGTTCGTCGAGAGGTGCGGGCTGGTAACGGTGGGGAAACAAAGGGACGGCGGCCACGGCAGGCTCGGAATGATCGTGTTTTCGCGCAGCACCTCGTCCAAGTCGCTGGCCGGCCTGCGCGCCCTTTTGGGCGGTAGGTCCCCATCCCCTGCCTGCCGGGCAGCGGTGTAGTGTAAGTTCAGCTATAAGCTATGGTTGAACTGCGTCTACGCTTCCACCGCGGAATTGAGTAGCGTCGGCGTCAAAGCATCTACACTGAGAGTTATGCGGCACCTGTTCCTGTTCGGCTTACTGCTGGCCGCGCCTTTGTGCGCGCAACGCGGCCCCACGGGCGCGGAGTTTCCGAGTGATTTGCGCCAGTTTCTCGGGTTGACGGAGGATCAAGTCACCCGGTTCCTTGCCGCCAACGACGCCCACGAGCGGTGGGCCGTTGAGCGCATGGATCGGCTCTGGGCGGTCAGGGCAGAAATTGATAGGGAAGAAATTGATGAGGAGACGGCCCGCGAGCAGATGGACGCCAACGCGATTGCTGTCCGATACCACGCCT